>CAYVDO010000749.1:0-1512 GCA_964450125.1 uncultured bacterium | reverse complement strand
TTCGCCTTGGCGGCGATCGGCTCGGCGAGGATGTCGTGACCATCGATGGTGAGCTGGCCGCGGGTGGGCGGCAGGATTCCAGCGAGGGTGCGCAGCGTGGTGGTCTTGCCGGCGCCGTTCGGGCCGAGCAGACCCAGCACCTCGCCCGGCGCAACCGCGAAGCTCAGGTCCGAGACCGCCACGCGGCGGTCGTAGGCCTTGGTGAGATTCTCGACGCGGATCATCGTGAGCCGCGAGCATAGCCGCTGGGTTTCCCCGGGGGGCTGTTCCAGCCCCCCGCCCTCCGTGGCAAAGCCACGGCGGGGCCCACCCCCAAGTCGCTTCGCTTCGCTCGCGGCGCGCCGCTGGCGCGTGCCGTGTGTGATCGCTGCAAAATGCCCTTGATTCTCGATATTCGATTCAGGAAGAGCGAGGTGCGCGTGGATTGGCTGCCGCTTCCGTGGCCTCAGTCGTCCGGCAATTGGACCGAGGGCGCCACGGCATCGAGGATCATGATCTTCTGCCAGATCTTGCGCGCCAGCCCCGCGGTCAGGTTCTCGATCTCGTTCACCGCCGCCAGCAACCCGGCGTCCCCGAAGTCCTGCGCGTAGAGCGCCGCCACCTTGCTCGTCACCGCCAAGAGCTCGCTCGCGTAGTCGAGATAGCGCGTGAGCTCGGCGCGGGTGAGCGAACGGTTGGGCGACGACGGCGTGGCGACGCGATCGGACCGGAACTGGTCCGGGTCCTTGGTGAGCTGATGCATGTCGACGATGTGCGCCAGGCTGCGCAGCTCGTCGATCCAGTCGAGGGCGCGCTTGCGCTTGCGCCGCGTTTCCAGGCTGGTCACGAAGAACACGGCGATCCCCACGAAGACCACGTCGTTGATCCCGGACTCGAGGACCTGCACCAACTCCTGGAAGGTCTCGATGCGCCGTGGCAAGCCGATGCGCGCGATCGTCGCGGTGACGATGACCAGGAGCAGCGTCACCAACGTCGCCGCCGTCCCCCGCATCGCCCAGTTCGGTTTGCGCAGCCACGCCGCACGCGACTTCGCTTCGAGGGTGATCGCGCAGAGCTCGCTCGCCACCCGCGACAGGCCGGAGTCGGGGAAACGCTCGCGAATGCGTTGCGCCAAGCGCGCCGCGGTGGCGATCACCTCGTCCGCGTCGATGCGGCGGAACGGGCGCTCGCTCGACGCGGCGGTCACGGAATCCCCAGGTACTTGTGGGTCTGGATGGATGGTTTCCAGCGCGGGTGCGCGCGGCAGTAGGCGAGCGTGAGATCGAGGTTGCGGTCGTAGTCGGGACCGTCCATCGGCTGCAGGAAGAAGCAGTCGAACGAGAGCGACTCGAACGACGCCGGGTCGAGTGGCTGGGGCCACACCAGCTTGAGCTCGTGCCCGTGCACGACAGCGAGCGTGGTCCCCGCCTTGGGGCTAACGGTGACCCAGTCGATGCCGGCGGGAACCGGTACCGTGCCGTTGGTCTCGACGGCGACTTCGAGGCCGCGCTCGTGACATGCGGCGACGAGATC
>CAYVDO010000748.1:0-1518 GCA_964450125.1 uncultured bacterium | reverse complement strand
GTGGGCCCCATCGCGGCTTGGCCGCGATGGGCGGGGGGCTGGAACAGCCCCCCGAACAGAGCCCTCACCCGCGATCTACCAATGCACGGTCTGGTCTGTCGCGAAGCCCGGTAGGTCGCGCACCTCGATCGTGCGCCCGCTGGCATCCATGAGCGTGCCGGTGAAGCGTCCGATCGGCTGGCGGTAATACACCTTCGCCCAGATCGCGTCGCGCTGCCCCATGCGCACCACGTCTGGTCGGAACGTGAGGCGCACGCGGCCATCCTCGCTGCGCACCGCCCACTCGCCGTCCTTGCGCGCCAGATCCATCGCGAAGCTGACCCGGCCCACCGGCACGGGCTGGCCGTCGAACCACAGGAAGTTCTCGGGCTCGCCGAGGCCGTCGTTGGCGCGCGTCAGATTGAACGCCACGATCCGCTGGCCGTCGGCGGCGCGGCCGGCGCCGCTCATCCACGTCCAGCGGGCGTCGCGCGGGTGGAGCGCCCATTGCCAGTTGAAGAGCGCGAACGACTGGCCCTCGCGCACGCTGCACGAGCGGCCGTCCACGAGCGCCTGGCCCGAAGCCGGCAGCGGACCGCTGCGGTGGCTGTAGACGAGGCCGTAGGGCGGCAGGCCCTGGACCGAGTTGATCGGCATCGTCGCACGGCCGTCGTCGGCGATCTTGAAGCTCAGGTCGATGGCGCCGCGATAGGTCCGCGAGGTGAGCGAGAGCTTGCGCACGCCGTGCGCGCAATCGTGCTCGAACTCGACACGCACTCCGCGCGAGCGGAACCGCACCAGCCCCGTGAGCGGGCTGCCGCGGAAGGTGAGCCCGAGGCCGAACGGCGCGAGCCGCGCGAACTCGTGAAGGCGGTTGGTGCGGCGATCGAGGACGTAACAGAAGGCGCTGGCCAGGTACTTGAGGTCGAGGATGGAGACGCTCGCCGCGACGTCGGGCGACACCACGTGAAGCTGGTTCCAGCGCTTCTCGCGCAGCCACTGCCACGGGCCGGGGCGGAAGGGCCCGCGCAGATCCTGGGTGTTGAGCTCGCGAATCACACCGCGGAAGGCGCCAGTATTGGGATGGCCCTCGGCGTCGACGAGCTGCGCCGGAACCGGGCGCATCGCCCGATCGGGCGCGCTCTGGGGCGCCTCGATCGGTAAGCCGGCGGCCGGGGTGAATTTGGGGACGCTCATCGCCGATGTGTGCACGTCCCACCAGCATAGAGAGATTTTGCCGCGCCGCGCCATAGCGCGCGCGTAAGATCGCTTCGAGTAGCCGCTTCAGGTCGCGGCGCACGACCCGACTGCGTTTCTGGAGCTCGAGCCGAGGCGCCCCCGTCTCCCCGCTCGGCTCTCACCTCTGCGCGAGCCAGAGGCGAGCCGACGCGCGAAGCGAGTCGACTTGGGGGTGGGGCCCCAGCACGGCTTTGCCGCGCAGGGTCGGGGGGCTTGAAAAGCCCCGAGTGTTTAGGCACGGCCGAAGCCGAGGCGCCCCCGTCTCCCCGCTCGGCTCTCACCTCTGCGCGAGCCAGAGGC
>CAYVDO010000747.1:0-1527 GCA_964450125.1 uncultured bacterium | reverse complement strand
CCTGGCGAAGCGCCGCGCACGCCAGATGCAGCGCCACCAGCGACGACGAGCACGCCGTATCGATCGTCATCGCCGGTCCCTTGAGACCCAACACGTAAGCGAGGCGACCGGAAAGCACGCTTGCTGCGAGCCCGGTGGTCCGGTAGCCGTCGAAATCTTCGAGGGACGCCGTGCTTTGACGGTAGTCCGAGCCGATGGAGCCGAGGTACACGCCCGTCGAGCTATTCGTCAGATCCGCGGGAACGATGCCCGCGGATTCCAAGGCTTCCCAAGCCACCTCGAGGATCAAGCGCTGCTGCGGATCCATCGCAGTGACTTCGCGGGACGCGATTCCGAAGAAGCGAGCGTCGAAGTCTTGGACGCCGGCGAGGAATCCGCCCTCGCGTGCGTAGGTCTTGCCCGCGGCGTCGGGGTCGGGGTCGTAGAGCGCCTGGGAACTCCAACGCTCCGGAAACGGACCGACGGCATCACGCCCTTCGTCCAGCAACCGCCAGTAGCTCTCCGGGTCGAGAGCGCCACCCGGCGTGCGGCAAGCCATCGCCACGATCGCGATGGGGTCGTCACTCGCGACGATGCTTGCGGGCGAAACACGACGAGGTGTGTCGAGCTCTGCAAATGCCTGACGAAGCAACAGATCAGCGATGGCTTGCGGTGTCGGGTAGTCGAAGGCCAGGGTGGCTGGTAGCGAGGTCTCCGTGCGCGTGGAAAGCCGATTACGCAGCTCGATTGCCATCAGCGAGTCGAGCCCCAGCTCTTTCAGCGGGCGGTCGATCGGGACCGCAGCAGCGCCCGGTAGCCCGAGCACAGCGGCGGTTTCCTCTCGAATCAGAGCGATCAGCGCAGTCGGGCGTTCCTCTTGCGGCATGCCACTGAGCCGCCCACGCAACCCCGAAGCTGCAACGGAGCCGCGAGCGCGTTGCAAGGTCGGCCGAACCAGAGCGCGCAACAACGCCGGAATTTCCGGCGCGTCACGAAGGCGACGCTGCAAGCCAGGCAGGTCGAGCCGGATCGGAACGAGCGCTGCGTCGGGTCGAGTCAGCGCCTCGTCCATGAGCCGCAGGCCTTCGCCAACCGGCATCGCCACGAATCCCTGACGCCGCATCCGCTCGATCTCGGCGGCGCCGAGATGCGCCGTCATGCCGACGCCCTGTCGCTCCCAGAGACCCCAGGCCAGGCTGGCGCCGGGTAGCCCGCGTTTACGACGATACGCAGCGAGCGCATCCAGAAAGGTATTGGCCGCTGCGTAATTCGCTTGGCCGAGGCTGCCGAGCACGCCTGTCGCCGACGAAAAGAGCACGAAGGTCGACAGGTCCTCACGCTGCGTCAGGACATGCAAATTCCACGCGCCGTCCACCTTCGGTTGCAGCGCACGCGAGAGCTGCTGCGGAGTCAGCTTTGTCGTTACTCCGTCATCCAGAACACCAGCCAAGTGATAAACGCCGGTCAGGGCTCGGTCTGCCGGAATGGCCTCCAGAACCGCGCGGAGCGCGGGGCGATCCGCAGCGTCGCATGCGGCGACGGCCACCG
>CAYVDO010000746.1:0-1534 GCA_964450125.1 uncultured bacterium | reverse complement strand
GTGATCGAGCGCCAGGACGAGCTCGCCGAGACCGACAGCCGCGAGACGGGCAAGAACCGCTTCGAGGCTGGCGCTGTGGTGCTCGGCGTCGCCGACTTCTGCAACTACTACGCGGCGCTTGCCGTCGAGCTCGAGCACGGCAAGAAGGTCCGCACCGGGCCCTTCCCCGGACGCTCGAACCGCATCTACTACCGCCCGGCTGGTGTGGTGGCGGTGATCTCGCCCTGGAATTACCCGTTCTTCCTGGCGATGGCGCAGGTCATTCCGGCGCTCGCGGCCGGCAACGCCGTGGTGCACAAGCCGTCCGAGCACTCCCCGCGGGTCGGGCTCTTGATCGGCGAGCTGTGTCGTGCCGCGGGTGTGCCCGAGGGCGTGGTGCAGGTGGTGATCGGCGACGGCTCGACCGGTGCGGCGATCATCGATGCCCGTGTCGACGTGATCTCGTTCACCGGCGCCCCGCCCACGGGGCGGCGTGTGATGGAAGCCGCCGCCAAGCACCTCACTCCCGTGGTGCTCGAGCTGGGCGGCAAGGACGCGGCGATCGTGTGCGACGACGCCGATCTCGAGCGGGTGGCCAACGGCATCACCTGGGGCGCCTTCTTGAACGCGGGGCAAACCTGTATCGCCGTGAAGCGGGTGATCGCCGACGAGAAGATCTACGAGCCGCTGGTGAAGATGCTCGTGGAGCGTGCCGAGAGAATCAGCCCCGCGAATGCCGATGGACCGATGGGCGCCCTCACGATGGAGCAAGAGGTCGAGCGCATCGAGCGGCAGATCGCCGCGAGCACCAAGCTCGGCGCGCGAATCGTCACCGGTGGCAAGCGCCTCGATCGCCCCGGGGTGTGGTTCGAGCCCACGATCCTCGCGGATTGCACACCCGAGATGCCGGCGGTGCGCGAGGAGACCTTCGGCCCGCTGCTCACCGTGCTCAAATCGCGCGGCGACGAGCACGCGCTGGCGATCGCCAACGATTCGGACTACGGCCTCGCCGGCTCGGTGTGGACCCGCGACGGCAGCCGTGCGCTGCGCATCGTGCGCCGCTTCCGCACCGGCGGCGTCGCGGTCAACGACGCGCTGCTCCAGGCGCTCAACGTGCGGCTACCGTTCGGCGGGATCAAGCATTCGGGAATCGGCCGTGCCTTCGGCGAACAAGGGTACGTTCAGTACACGAACGTGCAGGCGGTGATGGTCAGCAAGCTCACGCCCAAGCGCGAGCCGCTCTGGTTCCCCTACACCAAGGCCAGCGAGCGGCAGCTCAGGTTCCTGGTGAACCTCTTCCACGGCGCCAAAGGCGAGATCACGCGGCGCATCTTCCGCTGACGCTCGCTCAGCGCGATCGGGTGGGCCCCCGTGCGGCTTTGCCGCGCTGGGCGGGGGTCTTGAAAAGCCGCCGATGGCACGCCTGGGCCGACCACACTGCGCCTCGGTCTGGACGCTCGCGTTCCATCTCTCCGCGAGCCAGCGGCGAGCCGCGAGCGCAGCGAGTCGCCTTGGGGGTGGGTCCCGTGCGCCGGGATAAACCGGCAGAGAGGAG
>CAYVDO010000745.1:0-1548 GCA_964450125.1 uncultured bacterium | reverse complement strand
GTTCGACCACAGATAGAGCCAGTCCCACGCGAGCGGGCTCTTCCGCATCAGCGTGCCCCAGCGCGCCGGATCCGCCGGCTCGACGTCGTAGTGCTGGCCGAGGCGGTTGAGGGTGAACACCACTGGAAACACCACGAACACGGGCAGCAAATGGATCTTCGCGGCCATCGTGAAGCCGAGCTGCCACCACAACAACGCGGCCACGCCGAGGTGAAGTGCGATGGCCACACGGCGCTCGCGGGCGATCGCCGCGCCGAGCGCCGGCTCGTATTCGGCAGCCGCGCGGCGTGCGGCGCGGAAGTAGATGGGGAAGAGCGCGGGCGTGAGGTAGAGCGCCTTGTACCAGCGCTTCACGATCTTGGGCGTCAGCTCGCGGCGCTTGGGATCGCGGCTCGGCGTGCCCAGCCATTCGTGGTGGTCGAGGTGCCAGCGGGTGAACTGCGATTGCGAGAGCCCACTGGGTGCGGCGTAGAGGTGCCCCAACCTGCGGTTCCAGGGTGAGCCGGCCTCGCGGAACACGGCGCGATGCACCACCTCGTGGAGCAGCACGGTGAACGAGAACACCACGAAGCCGATCACGATCGACGCCGGTACCCACACCCACGCGCGCTCGGGCCAGCGCAGGATCGCCATCACGGCGAGCGTGCCGAGCCCGAGCTGACGCAAGGCCACGGCGGCGTGCCGCCAGGGCGTGCGCTCGTGGAGCGCCTTCAAGCACTCGGCGCCGAGCACACGTTTGAGCTCGACGCGAACGTCGGCGATCGCCTCGTCGTAGGGGCGCGGCGCATCCACGCGGTCGAGGCTACCGTCGTGGTTTCGAGCGCGCAAACCAGCTCATCCGATCGGCCCCGAGGCAACACGGCTGCGCGGTAGCGCGGCGCAGCGCCTTCACGATGCCGAGTCCATCCCGTACATTCGGCCGCCATGCAAACGCGACGCATGGGCAACACCGGTCTCTTCGTGAGCGAGATCTGTCTCGGCACGATGGTCTTCGGCTCGCAGGTCGACGAGCCGACGGCAGTCCGCATCCTCGATCGCGCCGCCGAGCTGGGTGTGGATTTCATCGACACCGCCGACAGCTATCCGATCGGCGTCGTGAATCCCGGCATCACCGAGGAAATCGTGGGCCGCTGGCTGCGCGGGAAGCGCCACCAGTTCGTGCTCGCCACCAAATGCCGCATGCCCGTCGGCCCGGGGCCGCGTGACCAAGGGCTGTCGCGGCGCCACATTCTGGAATCGATCGACGCGAGCTTGCGCCGCCTGCAAACGGATCACGTCGATCTCTATCAATGCCACGCCTTCGATCCCGTCACACCCATCGACGAGACGATGCGCGCGCTGGACGACGTGGTGCGATCCGGCAAAGCGCGCTACGTGGGCGCCTCCAACTTCCCCGCGTGGCGGCTGGCGATGGCGCTCGGCACCAGCGATCGCCTCGGGTTGCATCGCTTTTCGTGCTTGCAGCCTCGCTACAACCTGCTTTTTCGCGACCCGGAGATCGAGCTGCTGCCGCTCTGCCGCGATCAGGGGCTCGGCGTGATCGCGTAC
>CAYVDO010000744.1:0-1550 GCA_964450125.1 uncultured bacterium | reverse complement strand
GCGCATCGCCGCGCCGATCGAGAACAGCACCGCGTTGCCGAGGCCGCCGCCGACGAGCGCCACCGTCTCCCCGCCGGGCGTCTCGGTGGCCGTGCCCGTCGGGCCCATGAGGACCACGGGCTCTCCGGGCGACAGGAGCGCGCACAGGTCGCTCGATCCGCCCATCTCCAGCACGATCGTGGATACCAGGCCCTTTTCGCGGTCCACCCAGGCGCCGGTGAGGGCGAGGCCCTCCATCGCGAGGCAGGTGCCGTCGACCCGCGCGGCGAGCGTCTCGTAGTTCTGGAGGCGGTAGAACTGGCCCGGGCGGAACTGCTGCGCCGCCATCGGCGCGTGCAGCACCACTTCCACGATGGTGGGCGTGAGGCGCTCGACGCGATGCACGCGCGCGCGCAGCGCCTCGTTCAACCGGGCCAGGAAACCGGCGGTGTCGGCGGCAGGTCGGGCGGGCCGGCGTTCGAGCACGCGGCTCACCACCGGAAATCCCTGCTTGGCCGAGCCCATCGCCTTCACCACGTTGCCGGAGAAGGAGGGATGAAGGTCGCCGAAGAAGCTCATGTAGCGATCCTCGCCGTCGCGCGACATCAGCATGGCCGGCGCGGCGGGCTTCGAGGACCGCTCGGGCGTGACCGGATTGCCCTCGTCGTCGACCGCGCGGAAGTAGCGGCCGTCGACGACGAAGTGTGCCGCGTCCTCGCGGGCGAGAACCGTGTTGGGCTGAGTGCCCGCGGCGACGAGGATGCCTCGCGCGGCGAGTGTCACCTCGCTCCCCCCGGATTGCGCCGGCGTGCGCACGACGAGAGCCTGCGCGTGGCCGAAACGGTCGACGTCGACGCGAACCGGCGTGAGGCCCTCGGCGAAGCGGATGCCTTCCTCGAGCGCCTTCTCGATCTCCTCGTGGTTCAGCGTGTAGCTGGGGCTGTCGATCATGCGCTTGCGGTAGGCGATCGTGGCGCCGCCCCAGGACAGGAGCAGTTCCAGCACGCGCGGCTCGCGGCCCTCGCGGTCGGCGGTGGCGCGCTCCTCGCGGATCTGGCGCGCATGGTCGATGAATTCCGCGGCGATCTCGCGCTCCTCCTCCCGCCAGGCGTCCCGAACGCGTGCTTCGCCAAGCTCTTTCGCGAGCGTCTCGTATCGGGAGAGGAATTTTTCCACCTGCACCGGGTAGTAGGCGAGCGATTCCGTGGCCGTGTCGATGGCCGTGAGGCCGCCGCCGACCACGACGATCGGCATGCGCAACTGCATGTTGGCGATGGACTCCGTTCGGGCGGCCCCGGTGAGCTGCAGCGCCATGAGGAAATCGGAGGCCGTCCGGACGCCGCGCGCCAGGCCGTTGGGCAGGTCGAGGACGGTGGGCTTGCCCGCGCCGGCCGCGAGGGCGATGTGGTCGAACCCGAGCGCGAAGGCCTGGTCCGCCTTGAGCGTGCCGCCGAAGCGCACGCCGCCGAAGAGCGCGAAGCTGCCGCGGCGCTCGACGAGCAGGCGCGCGATCTTCAGGAAGTTCTTGTCCCAGCGGACCGTGATGCCGTACTCGGCCACGCCGCCGAAGC
>CAYVDO010000743.1:0-1557 GCA_964450125.1 uncultured bacterium | reverse complement strand
CTAACCCTTTTTTTGTGGGGGGGGGGGGTTCTTAAACACCCCCCCGAGGAAGCATCGACAGGCTGCTGAAAAAATCGCGACTGCGAGTTTTTCAGCAGCCTGTTTGCGGCGGGGGACGAGCCCCCGCCCTACGAGCTCGTGTGACGGGATCGCGTCCACTCCGTCATGCACCGGAGCGCTACGGTTGGGCGGTTGCGGTGGCCGGCGCCGACGGGTCCGTAGCGCCGGCGTCTCCCACGAGCAGCCGGCAGATTCGGCGGCCTCCCGCTGCCGCAGCATCCGAGCGACAGCCCTCGCGCCAATCCGACATCGAAGCCACCAGCCGTTCGGCGACGGTGTCTGCGAAGAGACGCATACCGGCATCCGTCATGTACCCGAAGTCGCCCGCGAAGTTGTCTTCGAAGTAGAAGTCGAAACCTTTTTTATCGACGCCGCGGCGAAAGCTCGCTTCGTTGTCGACGTAGACCACGTCCGGGTTCCGTGCCAGCAGCGCCGCGAGGTCCGAGACCGGGCGCATCGGATACTGCGCCGCGAGCACCGCCACCCCGTCTTTCTCGAGCGCCGCCACGATCTCGCGATAGGGCTGGGCGTAGTCGGGCATGCTCGCGGCCACGCGCTCTTCGCTCGCTGTGCCGGTCGAGTGTTCGTTCATCCCGCCCATGTCGCGAATCGAGTCGCCCACCGCCGAGTTGGTGTACCAACGATTGCCTTTGCGCTCGATGATCTCGTCGTTGATGCCGATCATGGTGACGACCACATCCGGCTGGTATTTCTGCAGGAAGCGCGGGACGCGGCGCTTGATGGTCTCGGCTCTCACGCCCCGCCATCCGGCGTTGATGACCACCACCGAGTCCTTCCCCAACGCGCGTTCGAGGCTTTGCTGCAGCAAAGCCGGGTAACCGCTCGCTGTCGTCGATTCTCCCAGGCAGAGCACGCGCAGGCGGCCCGAGGCGAGTGCCGCGGGGTCGACGTCGATGATCGGTCCGATCAGCGCCGAGGCGGCGTGGAGCACGATGAAGACGAGCTCGAAGGCGATGACCGCCGCTGCAATTCCGACCACGACCCGCAGCGCGGTCCGTCGGCGCTTGCGAGGCGGCTTAGAATCCGCCCGCGTCTCGGTGGGCGCTTCCGCTACCTCCGCGCGACGTCGCCTCGCGAGTCGTCGCGGCATCGTCGCGCGGAATCGTTCGAGCACGTTCATCGACGAGCGCCCCACCGTCGTTCGGCGTTCGCGATCAGCCCGAACCGCACGCCTCGCCCGAGCCCCGAACCACCGCCGTTGCGGCCACCAGAATAGCCGCGCTGCCCCCGCGCGCTAGCCCGGAAGCCAGCGCTTCGCGTTTGCCTCCGAGCTAGGGCGAAGGAGTTGCTCGTGCACGCAAAACGCGGCCACGGGCTCGGATGCAGTGAGACCGCCGACGGACGCGAGTCGACCGTGGCGCGTGTACACGTTGCATGCTGGGGATCGCCGATGATCGGCCGCCGACTTTGAGCCTTGTCGTCGGTGGCATGCGTGGCGCGGCCGCCTTGCGAACCCGGCTTTGGATTGTGGATCAT
>CAYVDO010000742.1:0-1564 GCA_964450125.1 uncultured bacterium | reverse complement strand
ATTCGAGCGGCTCAAACGCCACGCGCGCTGGCGCGGCCTCTGGGACGAGGCCGCCGACCAGACCGCGACGCAAGCGTGGGAGAAGCGCGTCACGGACACCCTCGCCGAGTGCGAGCGCCATCCACCGCCGCCGGTCGAGAGCCTCTTCGACGACGTTCTCGAAGCGCCGGGCGCGCAACTCGTCGAGCAGCGCGACGAGTACTTGCGCTACTGGCGGAAGCGCACCGAGAAGCCGATCTCGGAGGTGGGATGACGCCGACCACCGTTCCCTCGCGCTTCGAACCGAGTGCCTGATGGCCGACAGCCAGCCGATGAACATGATCCAGGCGCTCAACCAGGCGCTGGATCTCTACCTGGAGCGCGACGAAGCCGCGGTCGTGCTCGGCGAGGACGTCGGGCTCTTCGGCGGGGTCTTTCGCGTCACCCAGGGCTTGCAGCAGAAGTACGGCTCGGAACGCGTCTTCGACACGCCGCTCGCAGAAGCGGGAATCGTGGGCATGGCCATCGGCATGGCGCTCAACGGCCTGCGCCCGATCGCCGAGATCCAATTCGCCGATTTCATCTTCCCGGCGTTCGACCAGATCGTGAACGAGCTCGCCAAGTACCGCTATCGCTCGGGCGGACAATACGCGCCGCGGGTATTGATCCGTGCGCCTTACGGCGGCGGCATCAAAGGCGGCCACTACCACTCGCAGAGCCCGGAAGCGTATTTCGCCCACACCCCCGGGCTGCGCGTGGTGATGCCGTCGGGGCCGTACGAGGCGAAGGGGCTCCTGCTCGGCGCTCTCGAGTGCAACGACCCCGTGATCTTCTTCGAGCCCAAGCGCATCTACCGCTCGGCGCGTCGTGACGTGCCCCTCGATTACTACACGCTGCCCCTCGAGAGGGCGCGGGTGGCACGCCGCGGCAGCGACGTCACGCTGGTGGCGTGGGGCGCGATGCTCACCACCGCGCTCGAGGCAGCAGCCATCGCCGAGGGCGAGGGCTACGACGTGGAGGTGATCGACCTCCAGAGCATCGCGCCGTTCGACCTGCGCACGGTGCTGCGCTCGGTGCAGAAGACGGGACGCATGGTGGTGGTCCACGAAGCGCCGCGCACCTGCGGCTTCGGCGCGGAGCTCGTCGCCAGCGTGCAAGCAGCGGCCTTCGACAGGCTCGAGGCGCCGCTTGCGCGAGTGACGGGCTTCGACACGCCGTTCCCGTACACGCTGGAAGAGCATTACCTGCCGAGCGCCGATCGAGTCGCGCACTCGGTCGTCGAGACCATCGAGTACTGAGCGAGCCGATCATGCATCGATTCAAGCTGCCGGACATCGGCGAAGGCGTGGTCGAAGCCGAGATCGTCGAGTGGAAGGTGCGCGAGGGCGACGTCGTCACCGCCGACCAACCGCTCGTGGAGCTGATGACGGACAAGGCATCTTTCGAGATTCCATCGCCGGTCGCCGGCAAGATTCACCGCCGCTGTTTCCGCGAAGGAGACGTGGTGAAGGTCGGCGAGGTGCTGATCGAGATCGACGAAGGCACTGCGGCCACGAGCGTGGAGCGACCGCAGGCTCGCGAGGTC
>CAYVDO010000741.1:0-1580 GCA_964450125.1 uncultured bacterium | reverse complement strand
GATCCCGGTGAGCGCTGGCGCGGCCGGCACGATGACGGCGACGGCCTCGTGAGCGACGGCCTGCCGCTGGCCGGCGCATTCGACCTGGTGACGGTGCTCGAGCAGTACCTGTTCCCGGATACGCTGCAGGCCCTCGACCAGGGGAGTGATCCGCTGCCTTCCGGCACGATCGTGATCGGCAACGAGGGTGCCGTCTCGATCCGCGGCGCCGAACTCGAGCCCGGCGTCGTCCTCGATGTCCGCAAGGGGGCGATCATCCTCGAGCGCGGCGTGTCGGTGCGCAGCGGGACACGCATCGAGGGTCCGAGCTGGATCCGCGAGGGCACCATCGTCGGCGGGGGGCAGCTGCGGCATGTCAGCATCGGACCCCAATGCCGCGTGCATGGCGAGATGTCCACGGTCACCTGCACCGGACACGCCAACAAGAGCCACGACGGCTTCGTCGGGCACAGCGTGATCGGAAGCTGGGTCAACCTCGGCGCCGGGACGATCACCTCCAACCTCAAGAACACCTACGGCCCGGTCCGCCTCGACGTGGGGCCGAGTCGCGTGGAGACCGGCCGGCAGATGCTCGGGTCGCTGATCGGCGACCACGTCAAGACGGCGATCGGCACGCTGCTCCCCACTGGCGCCGTCATCGGCGCGGGCGCCAACCTCTTCGGCGCGGTCCGGGCGGCCAAGTACACGGCCCCGTTCGCCTGGGGGGACGGCGAGGACCGGCTCGAGGTCGACCGCTTCGTCGCCGTGGCGCGGCGGGTCATGCCGCGCCGGCACGTCGCCGTCGACGACACCGCCGAGGCGAGCCTCCGCGCGATGCACGCGCGACTCACGGGCTGAGCGTGGCGACGCTGCACGTCCTCGGCAGCGGCTCGAAGGGGAACGCCTTCGCGCTCGTCGAGGACGGCGAGATCCTATTGGTCGAGGCCGGATTCTCGGCCCGGGAACTCGAGCGTCGCCTGGATGCGGCGGGGCTGGATCCCGCCCGCATCGTGGCGATCGCGCTCACGCACGAACATGGCGATCATGCGACGGGCGCGGTGCGCCTCGCCGCGTCGCGCGACGTGCCGCTGCTCGCCTCGATGGGGACATGGACCCGCCTCGCGCGCGGCGGCGAGCCGTGTGCCTGGCTGCCGATCGGCAGTCGCGGGCCGGTCGCGGTGGGCCGCTTCGCGGTGGAGGCGTGCCCCTGCTCGCACGACGCGGCCGAGCCGGTGGCGATCGGCGTCCGCACCGAAGACGGCACCTCGTTCGCGCTCGCGACCGACCTTGGCCGACCGACCCAGGCGATCCGGTGGTTCCTGCGGGAGCGGCACGCGCTGGTGCTCGAGGCGAACCACGACGAGGTGTTGCTGCGGACGAGCGGCTACCCACCGGTCGTGCAGCAGCGCATCGCCGGCGCGGGCGGCCACCTGTCGAACGATGCCTGCGCGGCCCTGCTGCGCGAGGTGCTCCACGAGCACCTCGCCACGGTCGTCCTCGCGCACCTCAGCCAGCGCTGCAACTCCGCCGAGGCGGCGACCGCGGCGATCCGGCCCGCGCTGGTCGAGGCGGGCTTCCGCGGCGCCCTCCACGTTGCCACG
>CAYVDO010000740.1:0-1594 GCA_964450125.1 uncultured bacterium | reverse complement strand
CCGGTCGCCTCTTGCTCGAGCTCGAGGTCGGTCCCCTGGGTGGGGTCGCCCTCGGGAGCGTTGAGGCGGACGTTTGCGTGATTGTCCTGGAGGCTGTCGAAGTTCGGCATGAATCCGCCACCGATCGAAAGCCAATCCGTGATTCTGTAGGCGAGCGAGAACACCAACGAGAGCACGTCGGGGCGGGTGTCGTAGCGGAAGAAGTAGACCTGCGCCGGACTGGTGAAGGTCTGGAAACTGTTCACCTGAGGAAGCGGCAGGAACACTTCGACGCCGAGCGCCAGCGGCTCGAGCCAGGGGAAGCGCTTGTTGAGACCGGGATGGTCGAGGTCCGAGAGGACGCTGATCACCATGCCCTGCGTCGACTCGGGGTCGGTGGCGACGTCCTCGGGTGCCGCTCCGCGGAACTTCACCCGCAGCTCGGGGTTCGTGTAACGGAACCCGAGCGACGTCTGCGCGGGCGCGAACCCGACGCCTCCCGGGTTGTAGTAAGCAGCAGCGGCGGTGTCGGCGAGCCCCGTGTAGGCCTGTCCCATGGCAGCGCTGCGGGCGTCGCCGCCGTACTCGTCGAAATAGAGCCCGGTCTGAGCGCGCGCCACTTCGCCGAGCGCGGCGACGAGCGCCAACGCGAGTGCCACGCGCACCGCACGCGCGTGCGTCTGCACCGTCCCCAGCAGAGCCGCGCTCACCAGTCCACCCGCACTTCGAGCCCCAGGCTGAACACGCTTCCGCCAGCGGTGTAAGGACCACGCCGCAGGTCGCCCTCGTTCATCGTGGAGCGATCGAGCATGTGGTGGTACTGACCGTAGACGTCGACCCGCAGCCGCGCCTCCTCGGCGATCGGCGCGAAATTGAGCCCGATGCCGCCCGAGGCGACGTGCTGGTTGCAGTCGAGGATGTTCTGCACGCCGTTGAGGGACGGATTCGGCGTGGGCTCGTAGTAGTACCCGAGGCGCCAGTCGATGCGCTCCAACAGGTCGAGAACCGGCCAGTCGCTGGCGACGGGCAGCTTGTACTCGACGCCGACGCGCGGCACGAGCGTGTTCTCGAACTTCGGTGTCGGAGAACGGTGGATGAACACCTTGAAGCTGTAGAACTCCTTGAGCACGAGGTCCGCGCCCAGCGTGAAGCGCTCGTTCGGCCGAACCCCGATTCCAGCACTCCACTGCGACGGCGCGTAACCCGCGTAGTTCACGATCAGCCCCACGGGGAGCTCGGTCTGCGGATCGAAGCCTCCGTCCTCGTTCCCCTGACCGAGAATCGTGTAGGACGGGCCGGTGCCGAAGAAGTTCCCCACCTGTCCGCGGTAGCTGAAGCCCAGCTGCAAGAAATCCTCGGGCATCTCGGGAACGGGGATTCGCAGCATGATCCCGCCAACCGGCGAGAACTCCATCACCGCGTGGACCTTGATGGCGATGTCGAAGCCGTGATTGGGATCACCGGGAGGGGCGTTGAGCCGAATCTTCGCGTAGTTCGATTGGTAAGCGTTGACGTTCGGGATCACCCCGCCACCGAGCGAGAGCCAATCGAACGGTCGATAGGCGATCGCCGCCACTGCCGACAGCAAGTCGGGACGCGTGTCGTAGCGGAAGAA
>CAYVDO010000739.1:0-1625 GCA_964450125.1 uncultured bacterium | reverse complement strand
CGCCGTTCTCGAACGACACGCGCACGAACGGATCGGACTCGAAGAGCCGCTGGATGCGGTGATCCGTGAGGTGGTTCACCAGCGCCACGAACACCATCGCCTGGTCGAGCGTCAGGTAGGTGGTGGCGACCACGCCGCTCACCGGATCGACGGCGTCGAAGAAGCCCCACTCGCCGTAGACCGGGTAGTCCCGCGCCAACGCCTGCAAGTTCGCGAGCGCCCGCGCAGGATCGACGGCGACCGCCAGCGCCGAGGCATGCGGCGTCACGGCGCCAACGCCGTAACCGATCGCCCCCAGCGGCTTCACGCCGTATTCGCCGTAGTCCGAGGTGCCGGGCTTGCTGCTCGGCGAAAGGCCCCACACGCGATAGCCGAGCGCCTCCGCGGCGAAGCGGCGCTGCACTTCCACGTGGGCCGCGTCGTTGGCACCGAGGCTCGTGGGGAAGAGCCGCGGCTCGTCGAGCACCAGCGTGGGCATCAAGGCCTCGAACATGCTGCCGCCCCACGACGGTACGTAGCGCACGCCGCCCCACTCGTACCAACCGCCGAAATGATCGGCTCCCGCAGCGCTCTTCGCGTGCCGTCCCTGGGGCGGACGCGATTGCCAGGCGCAGCTCTCGTGAAACGTACGGATCATGCGGAACCAATGGGCCGCCGGCGCCTGGTGCCTGCCGATCGCAATCACGCTGCCGAGACGCGACTCGGCATAAAGCACACCGTAGTGATAGCGCGAGCGTTGTGCGCGCTGAACGAAATAGCCGTGGGTCATGCGCCCCAGCTTTCGGTCGTAGAAGAAGCCGAAGTCCATCCCCTCGATCAACCGGCCCGCACGCTCGGCGAGCGCAGGATGCCGGCCGCGCACCACCGCAAGCCCAGCCAACAGCCACGAAGAATCGACGAACGAAAGCAAATTGCTGGTGCGTTCGAGCGACGTGGTGTCGTAGTAGTTGAAGAAAAAGCCGTGGTGTCGCTCCAGGCCCTCGAGCGTGGCGAAGAGCAGCTCCAGGCGCGCGGTTGCGCCCGCCTCGTCGAGCAGTCCCAGCTCCTCGGCGGCCACGATCGAGAGCATGCGCAGTCCCACGTTCGTGACGTTGGCGTAGTCGCCGACGACCCCTTCGAGGACACCCGCCGCACCGGATCCAGCTGCCAGGTGGACGTGATCCACCGGCAGACCGTTCTCGCGATCGTGGAGAGCATCGAGACCGCGCCAGGTGTCGGCGGCGACTCGTCGCGCGAACGCTTCCGGGTCGTGCGGCAACGCCACGCCGTCCACGACGAGCCGCGACGGCCAACCGTTCATTCGCGCACGGACGAAGGGGCGCGCAGCCACCTGACCGCCGTGGGCGGCCTCCCACGCTTTCTTCTTGGGCGCCTCGACCACCTCGAGAAGCGCCGGCTCGGCGTGGCCGCCCTCGACATCCTCCCCGAGCTCGCACACCTCGTCACCCGTCCACAGCGCATGCCAACGCGTGCAGCCCGCGGCGGCGACGAGCGTCATCGCCAAACCACACACGGCGAGCGCACGGTGAGCGGTAGCGCGCAGCGGGGATCGCATGGCGCGCAGACGATCGTGGCGATTGAGCGTCCTGTCAAGGCGGGCTGATGTTGTCGCGGGGGGCTTTTCA
>CAYVDO010000738.1:0-1626 GCA_964450125.1 uncultured bacterium | reverse complement strand
GCCTCGAGTATTTCGCGCGGCCGGGCAAGAGCCCGGAAGAGCACGCGCGTGAGGCCGCGCGCATGGCGCTGGCGATGCTCGATGCGCGCGAGGCGCCCGCCGGCGAGATGGAAGTGGTGCTCGCTCCGGGCGACTCGGCCGTATTGGTCCACGAAGCCGTGGGTCACGGTCTCGAAGGCGATTTCAATCGCAAGGGCACCAGCAACTACACGGGACGCGTCGGGCAATCGGTGGCGTCGAGCCTGTGCACCATCGTCGACAACGCCGACCTCGAGGGCAGCCGGGGCTCCATCAACGTGGACGACGAAGGCAACCTCACCCGGCCCAACACGCTGATCGAGAACGGCATCCTCGCCGGCTACATGCACGACGCGTTGAGCGCCAAGCACTTCGGTGTCGTGCCCACCGGCAACGGGCGGCGCGAGAGCTTCCGATGCGCGCCCATGCCGCGCATGACCAATACCGTGCTGCTCGCCGGTCCGCACGAGCCCGACGAGATCGTGAAGAGTGTGAAGCGCGGCGTGTACGCGCGCCGCTTCGGCGGCGGCCAGGTGGACATCGCTTCGGGCGATTTCGTGTTCGCGCTCGCCGAGGCCTACCTGATCGAGGACGGCCGCCTCACGGCGCCGCTCAAGGGAGTGAACCTGATCGGCAACGGGCCGGATGCGCTCGGCAAGGTGACGATGCTCGGCAACGACCTCGCGATCTCGGATGGTGTGTGGACCTGTGGCAAAGACGGCCAGAGCGTGCCGGTGAATCAGGGCTGTCCGACCATCAAGGTGAGTGCCATGACCGTGGGCGGCACGCAGCTCGCGGCCGGCGGGAGGGCGTGATGACCCACACGGTCGATCCCGTCGCGGATCTCTTGGGTCTCGCCGAAGGCGTGGTTGCGAAGCTCGTCGAGCGCGGCGCCAGCGAAGCCAAGGTGGTGGCGCGTGCCGGTCAGGATCTCTCGGTGCGAGTGCGCATGGGCGAAGTGGAGCTGGTGGAGGAGGCGGGCACGCGCTCGCTCTCGGTGCGCGCCGCGAAGGGCAAGCGCGTGGCCACGGCGAGCACGTCGGACGTGACGCGCGCCGGCATCGAGCGCATCGTGAGCGATGCGCTCGAGCTTTGCGATCTCGCCCAGGAAGACCCGTATTCCGGATTGCCCGACCCCTCCGAGCTCGCCACACCGCCCTTCCCCGATCTCGCGCTCTACGACCCCACGTGCGGCGACGTACGCGCTGCCGAGGCCGTCGAGCGCGCGCAGCGTGCCGAGAAGGCGGCGCGCGACCTCGACGCGCGCATCACCAATTCCGAAGGCTCGAGCTTCGGGCGCACCAGCGGGGCCTTCGCGATGGCCACGTCGGGCGGCTTTCGCGGGGGCTATCGGGGCTCGTACGCGTCGCTCAGCGTGCAGCCAGTAGCCGCCGACGAGGGTGGCAAGAATCGCGTGTCCTACTATTGGAGCGCCGGCCGCAAGCTCGCGAAGCTCGAGGGCGAGGAGGCGGTGGGGCGCGAGGCGGCGCGGCGCACGCTGCGACTTCTCGGCGCGCGGAAGGTGCCGAGCCAGACGGCGCCGGTGATCTTCGACGCCGACGCCGGCCGTTCGATGATCGGCACGTTCATCGGATGCGCGACAGGCGA
>CAYVDO010000737.1:0-1675 GCA_964450125.1 uncultured bacterium | reverse complement strand
GATGGGGTTCCATTCGCCCTGCAGGAATCCGTTCACCAACCGCGTGGGCACCCCGACGGCGCGCAGCAGCATCGCCTGCGCGGTGGCGAAGTACTCGCAGTGACCGCGCTTCTGGACGAACAAGAAGTCCTCGAGGGGCAGGAAGCGGTGATCGGCCGCCAGCTCGAGCGAGTAGGTGTAGTTCCGTTCCAGGTAGTCGCGGATCGCCACGGCTTTGTCGTAGGCAGTGGTCGCTCCGGCGGTGATCTCGCGTGCCAGGTCGGTCACTCGCGGGTCCATGCTGGGGTAGACGCCCAGATAGCTGCGCCGCACGTCCTCGGGGTATTCGGTGGTCTCGTTTCGCAGCCGTTCGGGATCGGGGTCCTTGACGAACGATTGCGCCGTATAGGCGAGGGTGGCGCCGGGCACGCGCGGCAGCGTGATGGATCCTGCTTCGTCGACGCGTAAGAGCTCGCTTTGCACCAGCACCTGGAAGGGCACCGGCAGAGCGAAGAGCGCGGTGGTGCCGATCGGTTCCAGGTACACGGTGTACGCCACCACCGGCCGTCGTCCTGGGCTCGGGCCCACTTGGAAGTCGCGCGCCACCAGCGGGCTCTGCGAGCGCGGCGGCAGTGCTCGCTTCTCGAGCGTGTTCCGCCACCGTCCGCGGCCGTCGTATTGGTTGAGCGCCACTCCGCGGATGTGGCGGATGTCGCCGAGGAGCGGGAGCTTCGCGGGATCGTCGAGCTGGATGCGCAGCGCCAGCCCGGTGCTCAGCTCGAGCTCGCCGACGGCACCCAGGTTCACTTCCTCGTTGAATCCGGAGATGAGCTTGGCGCTCACCAGTGGGCTCAGAAAGAAACCCGTTCCAAGCCGAGGAATGGCGTAGAAGATCGGAAACGTGACCAGAAACGTGCCCAGCGCCACACCGGCGGTGCCGAGCAGATATCGCGATCGCACCAGCCCGTCCGCCGCCGTGGGCGCGCCAACGGGAAGCTCCGGCTTCGCACCGGTTCGCAAGAACGAGGTTTCCGATTCCAGGCCGCGCTTCACGGTCAGCGCCATGAGCGCCCAAGTGCTCGTCACCATGTAGGTGAAGAGCATCGGTGCGATCGAGAAGCTGGGGCTGAACGCGGTGGTGACGAGGATCTGGAAGAGCGCGAGCAAGTGGATCTGCACGTACTCGCGGTTGGTCTTGGGATGGAGCAGCCGGTAGGCCTGGAGGTAGAGCAACAGGCGCACGAAGCCCAAGAAGCGGGTGTCGCTGCTCGGCACCTGCATCGCGACCCACGCCGCCACGGCAGCGGTGACGACCACCCAGAACGGTAGGCTGGAGAGCCGCGGGATGCGACCGACGTCGGCCAGGTAGCCCGCCACGAGCACCGCCGCGCAGGGCACGAGCCACGCGACGGTGAGCACGTGGACGCTGAAGAGCGGCAAGAGCGCCGCCGCGCACATCGCGTAGGTGAGGTCGTGAAAGCGGGTGCTGAAGCCGTCGGCGCGGCGCGGTCCCCAGGCGCTGCGGGCGCGCGAGGCGAGTGCCGAGGCGTTCAGGACACGGCTCCCGTCGCGCTCCGTACGGGCGGTGTGGGCGCGATCACGATGGGGCTGGGCTCGCCGAAGACGGCCTCGGGTGTTGCGAGCGGGGCGAGGATCGGGACGTAGGGATCGAGTCGCGCCAGCGTTTCGAGCATCG
>CAYVDO010000736.1:0-1680 GCA_964450125.1 uncultured bacterium | reverse complement strand
CGCCGCTCACCGGCGCACGATCGCCGTGCCCCACGGGCCGCGGCGAGGACTTACGGTCCGTCGAGCCGGGACCTCGCACGGGTTTCCCACGCGGAAGCTCGCCCGGTCCAACGCACGACCGCGACAGGTGTCGGCGGCCGATCGCTGGACGACCGTCGCGAGAGGTCTGCTCGCGAAGGACGGGCCGGTCACCTTCTGACCCTCGGTGCGGGCCATGCTCACCATCAACCAGTGTCGGAAGCTTCTCGGGTTTTCGAAGGATCTCTCGGACAGTCAGGTCGAGCAGTACCGGGCGATTGCGCACGCGATCGCGGAGGCGATCATCGAATCCTTCTTGGATCAGTCGAGCAGCTCACCAGGCATGCGTGAGGCTGGTGGGGACTCGGAATTGGTCATGGAGGATTCCCTGAATCCCACGAGTGACTCCCGATGATCGAGCACGCGATCGTCTACACGCGCGTTTCGACGAAGGACCAGGTGGAGAACCTGAGTCTCGAAACCCAGGAGAGGGCGTGTCGCGAGTGGTGCAAGGCTCGGGGGATCGAGGTCGATCGAGCCTTCACGGACAAGGGCGAGTCGGCGAAGACGGCGGATCGCACCGAATTTCAGAACATGCTCCGTCACTGCCGCGAGGCCCGAGGTCGCATCCAGCGGCTTGTCGTGTACTCGTTGAGCCGTTTCTCACGGAGCACCGAAGACCACTTCGCCATTCGTGCGCTCTTGTTGCGGTACGGCGTTCGGCTCTGCTCGGTGACCGAGCCGATCGACGATTCTCCGGCCGGCCGTCTCATGGAGACGATGACATCCGCGATCGCGCAGTTCGACAATGACGTGAAGGCGGAACGAACCAGAGCCGGGATGCTCGCTGCTGCTGAAAGGGGCCGATGGGTCTTCCAGCCGCCCCTTGGCTACCGGATGGGCGAGTCTCGGGACGGTCCCAGCTTGGTGCCGGATCCCAAGGCCGCACACCTCGTCGCCAAGGCGTTCGAGCTGTACGCCTCCGGTGGCTTCACCCTTGACCAGATCCGAGATCGGATGAATCGGCTTGGTCTTCGAACCAGGAAGAAGGGGCATCCGCTCTGCACGCAGTCGATCGACAATCTTCTCCGAAACCCGGCGTATGCGGGTTTTGTCGAGATTCCCCGATGGGAAGTGAGGCATCGCGGCGACTTCCAGCCGCTCGTCTCCGAAGAGGTTTTCGCGGTAGTCCGCGCCCGGCTCGACGGCCGCCGTGTACCGATTGCGCGTAGAGTCCAGGATCACCCGGACTTCGCGCTACGTCGCTTCGTGCGGTGCGAGCCCTGCGGCAAGCCGCTCACAGGTGCGTGGGTGACGGGGAAGGGCGGCTCGAAGTTCGGCTACTACTGGTGCCGTGAGCGCGGGTGTCGAGGCGTGAGCGCCCGTCGCGATGAGATGGAAGATCGATTCGTCGCGTTCCTGGAGGGTCTTCAGCCGGAGACGCGGATGCTGAGGCTTGTACTTGGCTCCGTGCGAGCGGCATGGGATGAACGCCACGAGCACGTCCGTGAACGGCGGAAGGCGCTTCAGGCCCAGATCGATGTTGTGGAGGAGAGTCGGCGCAAGCTCGTCGATGCGTTCCTGTACAAGCAGACCATCACCCAGGCTCTCTTCGACGACGAGTCGGCAATGGTGCGCATCGACATGTCGGAGTACATGGAA
>CAYVDO010000735.1:0-1682 GCA_964450125.1 uncultured bacterium | reverse complement strand
CCACCTGGGCACCGAGCATCTGGACCGCGCGCCTCGCCTCCGAGGAGGGCAAAGCGGGGCGCGATGGCATCCGGGGACACGGGAACGACAGGAGATTCCCGTTGCATGACGCGGCCACCAGAGCGCTCATGCGGCACGAAACGAAGTGGGCCCGCGACGCGCCAACGTCCGGACCCGCGGGCGAACCTTCCGAGAAAGGCTCACCGATGAAGAAGATATCGAAGCGCCGACACACACACCACCGAAAGCCGCCATCCGGAGCCGACAACCACTTCCAGCGCATGGAACACGACGCCGAGGAGGGCCATCCCATCGACCTCGTCGTCGAGAAGCGGGTCCAGCACCGCGCCGCGCGAAAGCGCCTGATCGATCTACAGAACAAGATCCTGGAACGCCTCGGCGACAACAAGAAGCCGTTCTTCGCGCTCGAGGAGCTCCGCATGCACGTGAGCGCGGAGCGCGAGGAGGCGTACTTCGATGTCGGCTACCAGCACGGGCTCGCGGACGCGCTCGCGACCGAGCGCCGTGGCCGCGCGCGGCTGTCCGCCAAGGCGGGGCAGCTCGCGACCGAGTTTCGAGAGCGGATCGTCCAGTCGCAGGTGCCGACGCGCGACGCGCTGCTGGCGCTCCTCGAGTGCGTGTGGGCGGTGGCCGCGAAGGGCGAGTCGTCGGAAGCGAGATAGTCGACGAGCGAGGACACTCGGCGCCCGCGCCAACAGTTCCGACGTCGGAACTGTCAGCTTAGAATGCGACGCAGCTCGGCAACACGCTTCTCGAGCGACCTCAGCGCGGCGTCGGCCTTGGCCTGCTGCTCGTCGGTCATCTCGGTCACGTCGCTCCGGTGGAAGAGGAGCTTGCCGGTCTCCTCGTCCCGCAGCACTCGGAGGCATGCCTCGATGGCCTTCAGCACCTCGGGTGACCGCTTTCGCCCGCGTCCGGAGGCGTCCTTGCCCTTCTCCTGCTCCTTCTGCACGAGCGTCCGCAGCTTCTGCACGCTGAGCTTGCCCTCGACGACCTTCGACGCGAGCCGCTCGAGCTTCTCGGGCGCACGCACACGGAGCAACTCGACGCGATGGCTCGGCGGGAGCTTGTGGAAGGTGGCCGCGCGGGGCAGCTGCTTGGTGACGGCGGCCATGCGGAGCGCGTTGGCAAGGAAGGTGCGACTGACAGGCAGATCCAGGGACTCGCAGCGCTCGCTCAGCATGCTGAGCGAGGCATGCTTGCTGGGACTCGCCGAGAGGTAGAGCGCCGGATCGTCGTCGTAGAACTCACGCAGCAAGTACGTGCCAACGTCATCGAGGCCGCGCGCCACGGTCTTCGAGACCACGTCGCGGATGTGCGAGACGGCGCGATCGACGAGCGCCTTGTCCACCTTGTCCGCGGACGCCGGCAGCACGACCAGCTCGGCAGCTACGGATTCGGGTCTCTTCGCCAGTGCCGTCTTGCGGTTCGTCATGCCCGTTGCCTTCCCTGACACCACCGCCACGAGCGGAGCGGGTCGCAGGGTAAGACGACGACGCTGATCTATCCAAGTACCCGCACGCCGATCTCTCCGACCCTCGGCTTGTCGGCCTGGCGTTCCCGCTGGCACGCGAGCGCCACCGCCCAGAACTTGTCAGCGTGGCCCCGCGCGTTGCGCTCGGCGTCGAAGCTGACCTTGCCCGAGGGGAGCACGCGCCGCT
>CAYVDO010000734.1:0-1697 GCA_964450125.1 uncultured bacterium | reverse complement strand
CGCGGGCGACATCAAGGACACCTACCGCTGGTTCCGCGGCGGCGAGCGCGTCATGGACGCCGCCGGGTCGGCGAAAGCCGTCCGTGCTGGCACCTATCGAGAACTACACGACGCAGGGGCGAAGGACAGCCACCACATCATTCAGAATGCCGCGGCGCGAGATCTTCCCGGGTACAACCGCGACGCGGCCCCCGCAGTCCAGCTCCGAGGGCCTTCGACGGAGCGCGGATCCCCCCACTACAGGGCTACGCAGACCCAGCGAGAGGGCGGAGGTGGGACCTATGCCGCCGAGCGCAGGATCGGCTACAAAGCGCTCCGGCGGGCTGGGGTCTCCGAGGCCACGGCTCGACAGCTCATCGAAGGGGCCGATCGTTACTTCCAGTCCATCGGCGTGACGCCGACGACACCCACCCGGATCCCGGGAACCCGCAAATGACCGAACAACCCCATCCCCGCGCAAGCGCCTTCAAGCCGATCGTCGGCTCCGTGGTGAGCGCAATCGTGGCGAATCGTCTCGATTCGCTGAACTACCTCCCTGGTCGCACGACCCGCGAGGGACTCGCGGATGCCTTGCGGAGCTATGCGCTTCCCCTCGTCGAACTGCCGGACGAGGCGTTCGACGACGTGCGGATCTATGACTGGGGACCGGCACAGTGGTACGTGGAAACTCCGCTGTGGACCGTAGATGGACGCAGTGACCTTGGAGCGTTCATCGAGATCCACGAGCGCGAGGGGAAGCTCGTCGCGTATTTGGACGATTTGCACCCATTCTGATCGTGCCGCGAGCTCGTTCGATACCGCGCCCAGCCTGACCCTTGGAGCGATTGCGGCCCGCGCGAAGCAGGGCAGCTATGAGGTCAAGCAAGCTCGCTCTCGACCCATGGTCGATGATGCGCGACCGCTCTCGGTGCGTCGCCGCTCGCATTGAATCCGCTCATCGCCAAAACGCCGAAGAGATCTCCCTGCAACCCGTTCCCGGTCCTGTTCCCGGCCTGCGCAATTTCGCTGGCGTGCTCGGTGAAGGCCCGCCGCGGCGAACGGCGGCGCGACCTTCGAGCGGCGCGACGTGCGACAGCTCGAGGAAGGCGATCGACAACAGGTCGACGCGAACGAGGTGCGGCCGCCCCGACGACGTCGCGGGCGGCGAGGCCGGCGTCGGCGCGCGAGCCCTCGGCTGGCTTCGCAAGGACGAGCACACCGTAGATCGAGCGCGAGGCCATGGCCTCGAGCGCGAGGATCCAGGTCTGCTGGACCGGAAGAAGGCGCTCGGCGCGGTCGGGAGGTGAGTTCCGTTCGCCCCGGTGCGGCACAGGCTCAGCCTCGATCGGTTTCGGCCTTCCGATCTCGACATCCACCTCGCAGCCGCACCAGGGCGCACCCCGTGGCGCCGGCACAGGAGGCGGGCCACGGGGCCCGAGCAAGCTGAGACATCGTCCGCCCGGCCGCGCCATGCGGACGACCACGCGGATGTTGCGCGGGCCACACAGGGAGCCCGATGGCCAGCTCGACGACCGCCACGCTGTCGCCGTCGCGCCGTCGCTGACCTCTCCGGGGAGCGCTGCCCCGTCCCGCGACGGGATGCCCCCTTCGAGCGCCACGCGGAAGTCGAGTACCGGCGGGGCCGGATCGCGGCCGCCGCAGTTCGCACCCTTCGCCTCTTCGAGCATGAGGATCTGGCGCTCGCGCACCGCGTCGTC
>CAYVDO010000733.1:0-1702 GCA_964450125.1 uncultured bacterium | reverse complement strand
GCCCCACCCCCAAGTCGACTCGCTGCGCTCGTCGCCGCGCCGCTGGCGCGTGCCTCTTTCAGCAGCCTGCTAAAGCCGAGCGCCTGGCTCGCGTCGGCGTGGGTCCGAGGGGTGGTGGGTGCGGGCTCTGCCGCCATCGGGCTCCTCGCGGCGACGGGCGTGGTCGGGGAGGGGGCCCAGCCGTATTGGGACGTCTCACCGACCCATGGTGTCCGTGGGGCCGGCGGCAATCCGTTCACCAGCTATCGGTGGTGCGAGCGGATTCACGATCGGATCGCGGAGCTCGCCGATCCGCGCGAGATCGGCGCCGTCGTCTGGCTCGGGTCGATCGACGGCAGCGCCGAGAACGATCCGGAAAATCTGGAGCGCGTTGCGCCGTTGCTGCGCGCGAGCGGTGTCGCCGAGCCGCCACGATCGTCGTCGGACCGAGCCTCGCGGCTCGTGTTGCTGGAGCCCGGAGATCCGGCAGCGACGGTCTCCGATGCGGCCGCGCGCGCAAACGAACCCCGCCTCGGTGTCACGGTGTGGGATGCGACGGGAGACTGCTCCGCGCTGGTCGGGGAGATCGATCGCGCGGACGAATCCGCGGCAATCCGAGGCCTTCGGCTGCGGGCCAACGTCTTCGGGAGTCCCGGGCGGCCGCCGGCGGAGATCTGCGACGACTCGCGGTGGCGCGAGTGGATCGAGTGGCGGGGCGGCGTGGGCCAGAGCGACGAGCCGCGCGCCGATGCGCTCACCACCGACACGCTTCTCACGCAGCTCGAAGCCGGCACGCTGCGCGCCCGCATCGAGGCCGCCTGGAGCATGGGCACGCGATCCGAGGATCGCGAACGCCTCCTCGTCCCCCTGGAACGCGCGTTCGCGGATTCCGACCCGCGGCTCCGGATCGCCTCGCTGTGGTCGATCGCCCGGCTCACGTCCGCAGATTTTCCGTGGCATCCGCTGGTCCTCGGAGCGTTGCACGATCCGGACGAACGCCTGCGCCGCGCCGCAGCGGCGGCCATCGATCGCGGCAATCAACCGTGACGATCACCGCGTGTGGCGCGCTTCCCCGTCACGGGCGCCCGTATCGCGCCACGATCCGAGCCACCACTCGGGGATCGACGTATTCGCGGTAGTCCTCGATCACGCTCGCCAGCTCCTCCACGGAGGCTCGCTGCTCTCGATTCGCGAGCTCGAGGTCGAGCAGCACGCCGACTTCGATCGCCGACGCCACCAGCAGCAGCGGCGCGGCTCCGAGCACCACCGCACGCCAGCCGCGTCCCGCCGCTTTCCAGTCGAACGAGCCGACGAAGACCGCCCACCCCATCTGTGTGAGGTATTGGCAGCGGTAGTGGAAGAGATAGGCGTGCACCAGCGCGTTGCCGACCACGATCACGAGCGCCGTGACTTGCGAGCGACGATCGCCGTGAAGGCCCGCTGCGATCACGAGTGCAAGCGTCGCGAGCGCGATCGGCAGGCTCTGAAGCACGACCGTCCATTCGAGCGATCCGGACTCGCCGAAGACCGGTAGCGCGAACGAGACGAGGCTCTTGAGCGTGTTGTCCACGGGGACGAGCAGCCGCAAGCCCAGCGGAAGCGCCGACCAGCGATCGTAGGGAAAGAAGCCGGCGAGACTGCCGCCCATGTCGTAGTAGGAGACGGCGGCGCGGCCGAAGATCGCGAATCGGGCGATGGCGTAGCCCGCCTCGACCAGCACGAG
>CAYVDO010000732.1:0-1713 GCA_964450125.1 uncultured bacterium | reverse complement strand
CGGGCCGCCGGGGATTCGCTCGGGCTGGATTGCGGCGCCCGTCGCGTCGGTCGAGAGGCAGAACGCCGTCTGCTTGGCCTCGTTCGCCATCGCGTCGACGACGCAGCCGAACGTGGCGCCGACGTGCTCGGCGTAGCGGCACATCGTGCTGTCGTCGAGCGAGATGCCCTCCGACGCGAGCTCGAGCGCGAGCCGGTGGAAGGGCATCCCCCACCGAAACTTCTTCGTCAGCAGGTAGGCGATGAACGAGGGCGCGAGCATCCCGCGCTCGTAGATCTCCTTCGGCTTGTCGGCCGTGACGAACTCGGTGCGCTCGTCATCCGTCTTCACCTTGTAGGTCGCGCGGGCGAGGACGATGACGAACGTGCCCACGCGGCGACGACCGAGGAAGCAGGTCTCCTCGAAGCCGATGCGCTCGGCCTTGCCCTCGAGCTCGTCGTCCAAGATCTCGACGCGCTCCTCCGGCAGACCGAGCGCGCGCAGATTCGGACGACCGCTCCCCTTCGATGTCTTCGCTTTGCCCGAGGGCCGCCCGGCGTTGCCGTCGGCCGCCGGCTCACCGCTTTCGTCCTCGCCAAGCTCCTTGGCGAGCTTCTTCAGCTTGGCGCTCGTCTCTGCGAACTCGATCTCCAGCTGCGAGGTGTCGATCCGCTCCGCTTTGGCGACGAAGATGCGCCGGCGAAGAAGCTCGAGATGCGCCTTCAGCTGGTCGTACGCGCGCCGAAGCTTGTCGCGCTCTGCGCGGACCGTCTTCAGCTCCGTCTTCATCGACGAGAGCGCGGCCTCGAGCTCGGCGACCCTTGCCCGGAGCGCCGCCTCCAGCTCGGTCTGCGGCGCGCTCTCGACGGGCACGTCTTGTCCTTACCTCACGCGATCGTGACGGTCGAGGACGATGCACCCTTGCGATCGATTTCGATCGCACCTTGTGCGTCGCTCGTCAGTGCGCCTTCGCTCGAGAGCGCGTCTCCGACGCCTGCTCGATGTCGATGCCGTCAAGGAGAGCCTCGAGACTCGCGTCGTCGACCTCGACGTAGCGCGCGTCGGCGCGCGGGGCGTCCGGGATCTTGAACGTGCCTCTGTCGAGCCGCTTGTAAAAGATCGCGAGGCCCGAGCCGTCGAAGAAGAGGACCTTCAGCGCATCCTTCCGACGGCCGAAGAAGACGAAGAGCGCGCCGCTACGAACATCGTATCCGATGCGCTCCTGAGCGAGTCCGGACAGGCGATCGAATGACAGCCTCATGTCGATTGGCTCGAGCGCGAGATAGACCTCGACGCCGGCGGGAATCATACAGCCTCGCTCAGCGCGCGGACGACGTCGCGGAGATGGGCGTCATCGAAGCCCGGCTCGACGACGATCGAGGTCCTTCCAGCGACGACCATGACCCGGCCACGACCTTCCGCCGGGGGCACGTCGCCAGGGCGGACGACGCGTGCGATCGGCGGCGAGGCCTTCGTCCGCCGCCGCCTGCGGCGAGCCGGTCGCTCGTTGGGCGTCTCATCCTGCTCGTCGTCGTCCTCCTCGGCGAGCCGACCGGCCCAGTACCGGAGCGCCGTGTCCGTCACGCCGTGCGACGCAGCGAACTGCCGCGCCGACTGCCGGCTCCCTCGCCACTCTCCAACCAGCTTCACCCAATCGGCCCGATGCATCGCCATCGCGCGACAGCATGATGCCGGCCGACCCATCGTCAAAGACGGGGCTCAAGCAGCGGATAC
>CAYVDO010000731.1:0-1725 GCA_964450125.1 uncultured bacterium | reverse complement strand
GCCTGGCCCGCCCACGAGGTTGGCGTCGGGAACGAAATAGCTCTCGAACACCACCTCGTAGGAGTGCATGCCACGGTCGCCGACGGTGGGGATGGCGCGGCCTTCGATCTTGCCGCCGCCTTCCTGGGTGTGGGCGAAGGAATGACCTTCGAAGCGCGGCTTCTCGGCGATGAAGAGCGAAAGCCCGCGGTGCTTCTGCTTGGGATCGGGGTCGGTGCGCGCCAGCACCATCAGCGTGTCGGCGTAACCGGCGAACGTGCACCAGGTCTTGACCCCGTTGAGGAGCCAGCCGCCCTCGGTCTGGGTGGCCGTCACCACGATGCCAGCCACGTCCGAGCCGAAGTCGGGCTCGGTCACGGCTACGGCGGCCATGGCCTCGGCGGTGGCGAGCTTGGGCAGCCAGGTCTGCTTCTGTTCCTCCGTGCCACCCTTGAGCAATGCCTTGGCGAGGATCTCGGGACGGGTGATGAGGCTTCCGGCGGCGGCGAGGCTGCCGCGGGAGAGCTCCTCCGTCACGATCACCATGCCCATGTTGTCGGGATGCGTATCACTCTGGAAGCCGCCGTAGGTCTCGGGGATCGAGAGGCCGAAGCAACCCAGCTCGGCGAGCCCGTCGATGATGCTCTGCGGGACCAGCAGGTCCTGGCGATGGATCTTTTCCGCCATCGGCGCGACTTGCTCGCGGGCGAATTTGCGGAACGTGTCGGCGATGGCCTGATGGTCGCTGTCGTGCCCGGGATCGGCCCCGCCGGGCAGGTCGCGCAAGAGCTTGCCGATCTCCGCGTAGCGCTCCGGCGCCAGGTTCGTGCTCAGGTAGGCCTGCACTTCGCTGGCCGCGAAGGGATCGGTCGTGACGCCGAATTCGGCGGGGCGTGCCTGCACCCGCGAACGAATGGAGTGCAGCGCCTCGGCCAGGAAGAGTGCCGCGAGCCTGAGCTCGAGCTCGGTCCCACGCTCGCGGGCGTCGCGCACGGTCTCTTCGGCGGCGCCGAGCTCGGCGAAGATGTAGGCGAGGTCGTACGCGGCCACTTGGTGAACGTCGAGGGCGTCGTTCGAGAGCTTGCCGCCCGGGCTCGAAACCCGAGCGAGGTGGCGCGCCGCGCCTTGGGCGAGGTCACGTGCCGCGGCGATGGCCCGGTCGGCATGTTCGAGTAGGGCGCTGGGCTGAGTCACGGGTCCTCCCGGTTCTGCGTGCGAGGTTCGATCGACGGATTCGTTCGTTTCATCGGGCCCGAATGGTGCGGCCGCCGCTCTCGGCCCCGGCGTCCCGACCTCGTGCCCGAGCGCGCTCCCCCAGCTCGCGGGAGAGCGCGGTCACGCTTGCTTCAGGAATGGTGCGCGTCGCCGATCGGCTCGGATAGCTCGACGAGCACGCCTCCGGTCGACTTGGGATGCACGAACGCAATTCGCTTGCCATGCGCGCCCATTCGCGGCACTTCGTCCACGAGCTTGACGCCTTGCGCCTTGAGCTCGGCGAGGCGGGCGTCGATGTCGTGCACTTCCAGGCAGATGTGGTGGATGCCGGCGCCACGCTTCTCGAGGTGCTTGGCGACCGGACTCTCCGCAGACGTGGGGAAGAGCAGCTCGAGATTCGTTTCGCCGACGGCGAAGAACGCGGTGCGAACCTTCTGATCGGCGACTTCCTCGAGGTGATCCGGGCCCTTGCCGAGCATCTTCGTGTAGTAGTCGATCGCATCCTCGAGCCCGGGGACTTCGATGCCGATG
>CAYVDO010000730.1:0-1736 GCA_964450125.1 uncultured bacterium | reverse complement strand
GCGGTCCGACGGGAACGTCGCGATCTCCCGCATGCAGCTCGGTTTGATGGTGAGTTGTCGGCGCGTCATAAGTTCTCCACGGTGAGACCGAGGCGCTCTGCCAGGAGCTTCGTAAGCTGGTCTACGCTGTCTGTCGAGATCTCCCAGCACATGCCCTTGCTCTCCGCAACAGGCACCGCGTGCAGCGAAAGCCAACGGTACTCGGGGCGCGGCAGCCAACCGGGAATTTCGATCGTCACGCGATTGCCGGTGCGCCCGACGCGCAAGACCGAAGCCGCCTCGACCTTACGTGAGAGCGCGAAGCGCGCACGGTCGGAATCGTCGAGGCTCAGCATGACGAACGGGCTGGTCGCTGGAGATGCGCTCGCCGTCCATGCGCGATAGTGGCCACCGAAGCGCGTGCGTGCCCACCAGAGTTGGCCTTCGCTGCTGCGCCGCCAGCGCGCCCCTTCCGACGTGACCTGCCAGGCACGCCATTCAAGCGCCCCGTCCTTCTCAAGCGAGCCCGCGCCAAGCGCCTGCCATTCGAGCCTCTGATCAAGCTTCTCCAGGAAGGTCGCGTCGGCGTTCGGCGAGCGGTCGAGCCCGGCCCACGCTTCGGGCGGGACCATCACGCCACTCACCTTCGAGACGGCTTCGGTGAGCCCATCGACCGGGGTGATCGTGCGCGAGGCACCCTTCGCGGAGATCTCGCGTCCGAGCACCTTCACAAGCGCGCGCGTTGGCAGGCTGCTGAAGACGCGCGCACTTTTCTCGATGGCAACCACGCGGGTGGGCGTTGCGTAGAGCATGCCGCCCGGGTTGAGAATCACGTCGCCCTCCCGCTCGAGTACGTCGCACGCCTCGTCGAGGCGCTGCTCATTGAGGGTGATGGCAGGCGCGAGCAGTCGCGCCACGCGCGAGAGTGTGGCCCCTCGCGGCGCGTGCTTCCGGGCATGAACCTCGGCGCGCACGAGATCGCAGAGCGCTTCGATGGAGTCCGGGGCGCCGGCTTGTCTCTGGGCGAGCCGCTTCACTGCGTCTTCGCGGGTGACATGCGAAAGCGTCATCACAAACCCTCCGTGAGGTCGTTCAGCATGTCGTCCACGCTGGCGAGATTGATTGCGTGCTCGAGGGACCACTCGCGCCGCCTGAGTTGGCGGTCGCCCTTGCGGTGCACCGCCCAGCGGGTGCCGTCGGTGACGATCGCATCGCGCACCCTAGCTGCCGTGCAGGCGTTGTCGATCCACGCACGCAGGTCGCGCAGCACGCTGCCGACGTCGGTCGTGAGAACGAGGACACGCGACGGTGACCGTGTGATGCTTCCAGTCGTCCGCTCGTCGATGGTGAGCAGCCACGCGGCGAGGTCGTACGGCGCGTCTGCGCCGTCGGGTAAGGCGAGCGATTCGACGCCATAGCCGAGGCGCGTCGTCATTGGCTCGAACCATGTGGGCATGAGCTGCAACCACATGCCCTTGCGGCTCTGCACGAGATCGGCGCGCTGTTGCCAGAGCGAGATGAACTGCGTGCGAACTTCTTCCAGTGATGCGCGGCCGTCGAGAGGGAGCAAGCGTCGACCCAGTTCGCGGAAGTCGACTACGAGGTCAGCAACGGATGCTCGTGCGGCACGGGCGTCGAGAAGCAAGTGGACACCCTCGAAGGACACCGTCCGGTCGTCACTGGCATACACCGCCGCGATCGTCTCCTCGTGTGCGCCGAGCCCACCCCAGCGCACGGAGATGGGCCAGCCAGGCGGG
>CAYVDO010000729.1:0-1738 GCA_964450125.1 uncultured bacterium | reverse complement strand
ACGTGGCAATCCCGTCGCTCGCAGCGCTGATGTGGGATTGGGATGCCGCGCGGGTCGAACCCGTGCGACGGCGGCTTCAGCCGCCGGGGCGCGCCGGCGGGCGTCTCGAGGACGAGATCCCTCGTGCGCACGCGATCGCCGCTCGCCTCGGCAATCCGCACATGCTGCGTCCCAGCGAGGTCTACCGTCTGCTCGACCGTGTTCCCGCGGCGCTGTTGGTGCCGATCGCCGCCTTTGGTGGCCCGAGGGCGGCTGGCGCCGTGCGACGATTCGTGGAAACCTCGCGCCACGTGGTGATCAGCGCCACCGGCGCCGATCTGATGGCGCTCGGCTTCGAGCGCGGTCCAATCCTGGGCCGGATCCAGGCGCGCCTTCGGGTCGCGAGGCTCGACGGCGAGGTCCACGACGCCGAGTCGGAGCTCGCGTTGGTGAGGCGCGAGTTCTTGGTGCGCGACGGCAGCTGAGGCGCGCTCGGCCCCCTCCGCGGCGTGCGCGTGCGCCGCCCCGCCGGTTCCTTGCTTGGTCCGGGTGGGATCGCTATTCTCCGCGCCCGCCACGCAGAAGTCCGACAGCGTGCGCGCGATACGAGCCGACGCGGCTCACTTCTCCACGCCACTTCAAGCCTTCACTCGGGATCGAGATCGGCGATGACGGATACGCCGCGCGAACGCGTGTTGAGTGGCACTCGCCCGACGGGGCGATTGCACCTCGGCCATCTGCATGGGGCGCTGCTCAACTGGGTGCGGCTCACGGAGCAGTACGAGTGCTATTTCTTCGTCGCGGACTGGCATGCGCTCACCAGCGAATACGAGACTTCGGGGGTCATTGCTGCCAACGTTCGTGAGCTGGTGGCGGATTGGCTCGGCGCGGGGCTCGACCCGGAACGCGCGACGCTCTTCGTCCAGTCGCGCGTCAAGGAACACGCCGAGCTCTACCTCCTTCTCGGCATGATCACGCCGCTCGGGTGGCTGGAACGCAACCCCACGTACAAGGAGATGCAGGAGAACCTCGCGGCCAAGGATCTCGGCACCTTCGGCTTCCTCGGTTATCCAGTGCTGCAGGCGAGCGACATCCTCGCCTATCGAGCACACCACGTGCCCGTGGGCGTCGATCAGCTACCGCATCTCGAGATCACCCGAGAGATCGCGCGGCGGTTCAACTTCCTCTTTCGAAGCACGTTTCCCGAGCCGCAGGCGCTTCTGACGCAGGCCTCGAAGCTGCTGGGCACCGACGGCCGCAAGATGAGCAAGAGCTACGGCAACACCCTCGACTTGGGCGACTCGCCCGATACCTTGCGCGCCAAGGTGAAGACGATGTTCACCGATCCCCAGCGCAAGCGGCGCAACGATCCCGGCGATCCGGACGTCTGCCCCGTCTACCATCTGCACCGCCTCTATCACCCCAGCGCGGAGCGCATCGGTGAGATCGCGGGCGAATGCCGCACGGCCAAGATCGGGTGCGTGGACTGCAAGAAGGAGATGGTCGAGCACCTGGTCACCGCCACCGAGCCCGTTCGCGAGCGTCGCGCGGCGGCGCTCGCGAGGCCAGGCTTCATCGACGACATTCTCGAGCACGGGACGCGCCGCGCGCGCGAGATCGCCGCACGCACGCTACACGACGTGCGCAGCGCGGCCGGGTTGCCCGTCGAGCCATGAGCCAAGCGGATGCCATGGGCTTCGACGCCGCAGACGCGGGCGACGATCGCCCCCCGAGCGGCGAGGGCTCGTGGAAGGTCCGC
>CAYVDO010000728.1:0-1747 GCA_964450125.1 uncultured bacterium | reverse complement strand
GATCTGACGGCGACTTGTCGGTCTCGCGACGAACCCGTCTGAGGTTTCCGGGCTCAGGCCGCGCACGCCGCGAGGTGTGTCGGCGCTCGCCGCGCTGCTGGCCGTTCTGGGGGCGGCAGGCGTTGCGCAGGCCGTCGCGGCGCCACCATTCGAGCTGAGCGCTAGCGACGGCGCCGCCAGCGACAACTTCGGCAACGCGGTCAGCCTCGACGGCGATACCGCCGTGGTAGGGGCCTACGGCGACGACACCACCGTCAGCAACGCCGGCTCGGCGCGCGTGTACACGCGCTCCGGCAGCACGTGGTCACAGCACGCCAAGCTCGTGTCCGCCAGCGCCGCGGCAAACGACGACTTCTCCACGGCGGTGTCGCTCAGAGGCGGGATGCTCGCCGTCGGCGCCGCACTCGCGGATGCAGTAGGTACCGCTTCGGGCGCAGCGTTTCTCTTTCAAGGCAGTGGCGCGTCCTGGACCTTGCTCGATTCGCTGGTGGCGAGCGACGGCGCAGGCGGTGATGCCTTCGGTGTCCAGGTCTCCGTCGACGCGGGTCGGCTGGCGATTGGCGCCTATCTCGCCGACGTGCTCGCCACCGACTCGGGCGAGGCCTACGTCTACGACTCGAGCCGCGAGCTTTCCGTGGCCACCCTCGGCACAGGGGGCGGCACCGTCACCAGCGATCCCGCAGGCATCGACTGCGGCGGCACGTGTGTGGCGTCGTTTGCGCTGGGTATCACGGTAGCCCTCACGGCCACACCCGCGCTCGATTCGGATTTCGCCGGCTGGAGTGGCGCCGGATGCGCCGGCCTCGGCAACTGCGAAGTCTCGATGTCGTCGAGCCAGTCGGTGTCAGCGACCTTCGACGTCACATCCAACCTGATCTTCGCCGATGGCTTCGACCTCGGCGATCTCTCCCGCTGGTCCTCCGCCGTTGGCGCGCTCTGACGCGCGGTAGCCGGTTTCGCCCGCCTCGCCGGACCACCGTCGTCCCCGCTGGATCGCGTGCTGGTGGAAACGAGCGCCCGAGCGCTCAATTGGAGCGCGCCAATCGACCGGGGTAGGGTTGCCCGCGCGGCAGACGCGAGCAGCGCCGCGCGGGGGACGTGGAATGTCCGGGGATGCGGAGTGGGGACGAAAGATCGCGCTGGAGCGGATCGCGCGCGAGCGCGAGGAAAAGACGGGCTCACTCGACCTGACACAGCTCGCGCTGGAATCACTCCCGTCCGAGCTCTTCGAGCTCGATCACCTCGAGAGCCTGGATCTCGGAATCAGGCAACCTGATGCCTTCGATCACGTTGCGTGGCTCACGGCGCGGCGCTTTCGCAATCGAGTGGTATCCGTCCCCAAGGATGTTTCTCGCCTGGGGGCGCTGCGAAGGCTCACACTGCAAGGGCTTCCGCTGCGGGATTGCGCCGCGATTCGCACGCTCCCGAACCTCGAGTACCTCGATCTCGATGCCACAGAGCTCGAGTCCGTGGATTTCTTGGAAGGAATGGAAGCACTCCGATCGCTCCGTGTCGGAGGAGGTCGCCTGCGCGATCTCGACGCGATCCGGGGCCTGGTCGACCTCACGACGCTCGCGCTGGGAGCGCCACACCTCGAGGATCTGACGCTCCTCGCCAGCCTGCGTTCGCTGACGTCGTTGGATTGCGCGGGCACGTCGGTGAGCGATCTGAGCCCTGTGTCGGGGTTGCGCGAGCTGACGTCGTTGGATTGCTCGGGCACGCCGGTGAGCGATCTGAGCCCTGTGTC
>CAYVDO010000727.1:0-1767 GCA_964450125.1 uncultured bacterium | reverse complement strand
CGGGCACTCATCGAGACCATTCAGAAAGGACTGCATCTTGAGCCGACCGTTTGACGGCAAGGCGCTCGGGGAGCAGATCGTCTCTTTCGTGCGGGCGTTCGTGACGAAGCAGATCGACGCGGTCAACGCGCGTAACGATGCGATCGAGGCGATGGTGAAGGCCATTCCAGCAGGTCCGAAGGGCGACCCGGGCGAGCGTGGAGAGCCTGGCCCGATCGGCGAGCGCGGTATGCCTGGCGACGTTGGCCCCCAAGGTCCGCAAGGCGACGCCGGCAAAGACGCCGATCCCGACTTCATGCTGCGCGCAGTCAACGACGCTGTCGTCAGGGCGGTTGCGGAGATTCCGAAACCGGAGAACGGCAAGGACGCTGATCCAGATGTGATACGCGCCATGGTCGCCGAAGCGGTGGCCGCCATTCCTCCCGCGGCGCCTGGCAAGGACGCAGACCCAGCGGTTATCCGCGCCATCGTGGCCGATGCCGTTGCGGCAATCCAGCCGGCAAAGAATGGCGAAGACGGCAAGGATGCGGATCCAGCTGTGATAGCGGATCTTGTCGCGAAGTCCGTTGCCGATATCGTCGCTGCGCTGCCGAAGCCGGAAAAGGGCGAGGACGGAAAGGACGCCGATCCCGAAGTCGTGCGCGGCATCGTGCAGGAACTCATCGACAAGGCCATCGCGGCACTGCCGGAGCCTTCGCCGGTCGAGCCTATCCACGAGGACACGATCGCGCGCATTGCATTCGAGGCGGCGCAGAAAGCAATCTCCGCCATTCCGATGCCGCGGGACGGCCTGGATGCCGTGCAGATCAACATCCATCCGATGTTCGAGGAAGGCAAGTCCTATCCGAGCGGCGTCTACATTCGGCACAAGGGCGGTCTCGTCAAGACGACCACGGACGGCTACGACGTAATCATCAACGGCGTCGACAGCGAGTTCGAGGTCACGCTCGATGACGGCCGCACGATCGAGCGCACGACAACCTACACCGACGGGACGACCTTCGTTCGCCGGCACAAGTTCGCCGTGATGATGCATCGAGGTACATGGCAGCCCAAGGCATACGAGCGCGGCGACTGCGTCACCAGGGATAGCTCGACTTGGCATTGCATCGCTGAGTCCACCGAAACGTCGCCGCCGTCGAAGGACTGGCAGTTGATCGTCCGCAAGGGCGACAAAGGCAAGGACGCCCCGACACCAAGACCGCCCCAGGGCCCGGTCAAACTGTAGAGGAACCCATGATCAAATCGGTACGCATCCACCACACGAGCGACGGCGGGACGATGGATGTCGGCGCGTCGGATAACTCGGTGATCGAGGTCAACGGCGCGAAGCTTGCGCTGACGACGTTGGTCGAATTGGCAATGAACGCTGGCGCCGTAGCGGAGATAGGCAACAACGGCGGAACAGTGACTTTCAAGGCCCACCGGTGTCCGGAGCCGATCGCGCCGCCGAGGCCGACACGCAGCAGGAGTTCCAGGGAAGCCTCGGAAGAGTAGCTGTGCACCGCATCGACCCGGAATGGGTCGGTTATACCGCGGTCTGCATCGCATCTGGTCCAAGTCTCACGCTCGAGCAAGTCAACGCGGTGAAAGCATGGCGCGAACGCGATGGTTGCCGCGTGATCGTGATCAACGACAACTACTTGCTCGCTCCATGGGCCGATGCGCTGTACTTCGCCGACGTGCGCTGGTGGGAGCATCACCGGGACAAACCGTTCTTTCGCGACTTTCCCGGGCGGAAGATCAGCATCGAGAACGGCGCGGGTC
>CAYVDO010000726.1:0-1768 GCA_964450125.1 uncultured bacterium | reverse complement strand
AGCTCTTCCATCTGCTCCTCTCTGCCGGTTTATCCCGGCGCACGGGACCCACCCCTGAGTCGCTTCGCTCGTGGCTCGCCTCCGGCTCGCGGTGCGGTGAAATGCGAGCGTGGAGACCGAGGCGCAGATCGGGCGGGCGCCACGCTGCGAGAGCGTCGGCCGATCCAGCCCCGCGCCGTTTCGCACGGCTCGGGCCAAAGCCGAAACGGTGTTTGCGGCTCGGACGGCATCCCCGTTTCGCGGGTGTAACGGGGTCTTCGCGGCATCGCAGTCGGCCCGACGCACGCCGCCATTCCTCAACGAAGCCGCTCGCTTTCGCGCCCTCGGTGGGAGTCGCTGCGCGCCTCGCGCCGATGCCGCGGGCACGACCCTTGCGCGGATTTCTTCGTAAACGGGTGTCCGTGGATGGACCCCGGGGAGGTTCCGCCATGTTGAAACCGAAAGAGAAGGAAGCGGTGGTGAAGCCCGAGAAAGCGGAAGTCATTCCGATGCGACGTCCGCACGAGTTGATGGCTCGCTGGGAAGAGGAGATGGGGCGGTTCTTCGAAGACTTCTGGAAGAAGCCGCTGCCCAGTCTGTGGGACCTGGAGCGCCACATGACACGACATCCGATGGGCATGCGCATGCCAGCCGTCGACATGTTCGAGGAGCCCGAGGCGGTGGTGGTGAAAGCCGAAGTGCCCGGCATGGCGAAGGAGGACGTCGAGATCACCCTCACCGGCCACACGCTCATGGTGAAGGGCGAGAAGAAGCGGGAGGAGCAGACCAGGGACAAGAACTACACCCACATGGAGCGTCACTACGGCGCCTTCGCGCGCACCATCGAGCTGCCCTGCGAGGTGAAGGCGGAGATGGTGAAGGCCACGTTCAAGGACGGCGTCCTCGAGGTCCGGATGCCGAAGAGCGAAGAGGCGAAGCGGCGCACGGTGAAGGTGAAGGTCGAGTAGCGACACGACCGGCGGTCTGATCCCCGGCACGTGCGATCGAGGAGGTCACGATGATTCGCCCAACCTGTGTCGTGGTGGCAGATGGTGGACGTGCTCGGCTGTTCGTGATGGCAGGCGAGGAAGGGGCGGACCTGCGCGAGCGTCCCCGGCTCGTCGAGCGGGGTGCGTTGGTGAACTCGGAGCTCGAGGTGGACGCCCGTGAGCGAAGTGACGATCACGGCACGGGTCGGCGGCAGATGTTCCGGGCTGGCCCAACCCACGGCTACGAGGATCGCTGGGACCGCGAGTCGATCCGGCTCAAAGGAACCTTCGCGCGCGAAGTCGTCAACGCCGCCGTTCGCATGGCCGCCGACTCGCGGGCGTACGAGATCCTGCTCGTCGCCGAGCCGCGCATGCTCGGCTTGATCCGTCAGCACGAGGATGCGTTCCAGAAAGCGCACATCCGCTGCACGGAACACGCGGCAGACCTGACTCGGCTCTCCGCGCTCGAGCTTCATCAGCGCCTGGCAGGCGTTGGCCTCGTTCCCGCGCCGATGCCCGCGCCCATGGCAGCCGTGGCGTGACGGGTTTTCGGGGGGCTGTTCCAGCCCCCCGCCCAGCGTGGCAAAGCCACGATGGGGCCCACCCCCAAGGCACTCGCTCGCGCTCGTGGCTCGCCGCTGGCTCGCGGAGAGAGCGACGGCGAGCGGGGATACCGGTACGCGGATCGGTCGGCGGGATGCGCGGTCGGGGCTGTTCCAGCCCCCCGCCCAGCGTGGCAAAGCCACGATGGCGCGGTAGGGACGCCCGTCACCGGGCGCCCCCCGCACAGAACCCAGCGG
>CAYVDO010000725.1:0-1777 GCA_964450125.1 uncultured bacterium | reverse complement strand
CCGGAACGTTGGTGGTGACGGTGTTCACCGATCGCTGTGGAAGCTCGTGCATCACCTTCATCACGAACCGTGTGATGGTGCCGACGACCATGGGCGGCGCCAGATCGCCGAGCGCCGTCATCGACTCGCCCGCCTCGGCCATGTGGGACCGCTTGAGCTCGGCCATCTGCTCCGTCACGCGGCGCAGCCGCTCGCGCGGATCTTCGCGGTGCACCGGCAGATCGCAGAGCAACGCCGAAACCCGGTTGTCGGGTACGCCACGTGCGTCGGGGGCTCGCACGGACACGGGCACGAGGGATCGCATGCCGGAGGCATCGATGGGCTCGCGACGCTGAAGCAGCAGTGCGCGCAGCCCGGCCGTAACCAGCGCGAGAACCACGTCGTTCACCGTGCCACCGAGGGCCGTTCGGACCTGCTTGACGTCGTCGAGGCTGACCGACGTGTGGGCGTATACGCGATGGGTACCGACTACCCCGGCGATCGACGACGGCGGCTTCACCATCAGTCGGCGTGCGAAGCCGAGAACGCCTTCGCCGGTCTCGATCACGGCGCGCACGGCATCGCCAGGATGACGCACTCCGTCGAGTATCTTCCGCGCCCACGCCAGCGTGTCGCTCGCCGCCCCCTGCCATGCGTCGAGCACCATCGCCACTCCCGACGGTTCCGGCGCAGGTCGAAACGGAACGGGCTCAGGCAGCGATACCGCGGGTTCCAGGTCGAGGATCACGGCGAGAAGCTCGATCCCCGAGATCCCGTCCACCAGGCAATGATGGATCTTGGAGATCAACGCCCAGCGGTGGCGCGGCAGTCCTTCCACCACCCAGGCCTCCCACAGCGGTCGTTCGCGATCGAGGGGCGTGGACATGAGCCGCCCCATCAGGTCGCAGAGCGCCCGGTCGTCGTGTGGCGAGGGAAGCGCCGTGCGTCGCAAGTGGTACGCGAGATCGAAGTGAGGATCGTCCACCCACACCGGGCGACCCAGCTCGAACGGTACGGCGCGGATCCGCTGGCGATAGCGGGGCACGAGGTGGAGCTTGGAATCGAAGAGCCGCGTCATCTCGGCCGTCGAGGGTGCCTTTCCCTCGAACACCGAGATGCACGCGATGTGCATCGGCGAAGCCGGTCCCTCGAGATGGAGGAACTCGGCGTCCAGCAGGTGCATGCGTTCCATCGACCTTTCTGTAGCTCGCCCAAGCCGATCGGGCAACGACCACTCCGTCTGCCGTCCATGCTGCAAACGCATACCCTCGACGTGCCGCTCGTCGAGCTCCGCGAGCGCGGCGGCGAGGCGGTGAAGCACCGGCGTGCGCGCGCCGACGGCCTGCATGGCGATGGCAGGCTTCGGCATGCCTGCGTGTGTCCGATTCGATCCCGAAGGTCGTCCGTGCCGCGGGTCATGCGCCGAATCGGCAGGAGCTCGGGAAGCGGCGGTCGAGTAGGATCACCCAGGCGTGTCATCGCGGACGCGGGCCGCTTCACGAACGAGCCGCTTGCGCCGCTGGACGCGGAGGAACCGGATGACGCCGAACGAGAGCTGCGGAGCGCGCGACGCCGATGAACGCACCGGCCCGTCTGCGAGCCTGCGGCCGGAAACGCTGGCGCGAGCCAGTCGATCGCTGGTGAGCCGCCGGCGGCTCCTCTGCAGCGGTGGCGCCACACTCGGCGCGCTGGCGCTCACCGGCCTCGGGGGATGCGGAGGTGACGCAGCCGAGTCGGCGACGACCCGGCGGCTCGCGATCACCATGTGGGAGTTCTCGTGGCTCGTGCGCCGCGCTGC
>CAYVDO010000724.1:0-1783 GCA_964450125.1 uncultured bacterium | reverse complement strand
GGGCCGCAGGCCCCGTGCCCTCCATCGGTTCGCTCGTACGAGACGCGTGATAGGGCCGCGCGTCGTCGCGGCCGCAGCGCGACGTTCGTGAAGGATGCAGGTTAGCCGAGCAGGTTCGCGCACTCGGAAACCCAGCTAGTGGTTCACTTTCACGTTGAACCCGTGCGAGGCGTGCGGGGTGGGGGCACGTCGAAGGGCGCTCCGCGATCGCGCACCCCGGTCAAGCTCGTGGGGAGTGAGCCCCATTCGCGCGGCCGCGGCTCGAGGCGAGCCTCCGCTTTCATGCGATCGAGTTGCGGCGAGCCGTGCCCGCCGCCGGGTCCCCAGACCCGCGCGACTCGGCCGAGAGGATTCCGGGCAAAGTGAACCACCACCGAAACCCAGGGTTGCTTCCCGGCCCGAGAGCGCTCTGGTAGAACGCACGCTCCCTCGGGATTCGCATGCGGTCGCTGCGTCTCTTTCCCGCCCTTCTCTTGCTCGCCGTGGCCCTCGTGACCACGGGGCTCGCGTACGCGCAGTCGAGCCAGCCGGCGAGCTCGACGACGCCCGCGAACACCGGCAACGTCGCGCCACCGGCCACGGCCAAGCCCGCCGATGCGGCCGTGACGGGCGGCAGCACCTCGTCCGACACCACGGAAGCCGCGCCGGCGGGAAAGCGTAAGCGCAGGCGCAAGCTGCGCGCGGAGCTGACCGCGGGCACGCCCGCCCCCGGGCTCTTCGACGTCACGGCCGACGAGCTCGCAACCCTGACACGTCCCCTCGAGCCCATCGTCTTCCGCGCCGGTGCCTTGCCCAGCTGGCTCGGCTCCCCCATCGCGTCGGTGCGCGCGTTCGCCGTGAACGACGGCACGCTGCGCCCGGTGCCGTTCCAGATCGACGAGCGCGCCGCCGATGGTCGTTTCCTCTACCCGGACGGGATCCGCAACGACGCGGTGGAGATCGACGGTATCCTGAGCAGCGAGGACGAGATCGTGTTGCTCGCCAGCGATGCCGGGGATCGGCCGCCGGCCGAACTCGAGATCCCCGACGCGGACGCGATCCAGGTCGTCACCGTCGAGGATCCCGCCGAGGATTCCAACGCTTCGCCGACCCGCGGCTGGTTCGTGCTGGCGCGCTACGACGACGCGCCGCCGGCCGACACGCTCGCCACGGAGCCACGCATCGTTCACGAGTGGACGAGCAACTACGTGTACAGCGCCAAGTACTCGATCGGCTTCTACGACTTCGCGCCGCCCGCCCACTCGGCGGTTCCCCAAGAGATCCGCATCCACGAGGGCGCGGAGGTGAGCGGCGATCTGCTCGACCGCTTCAAGTGGCGGGTCGAGATCGGCATCTTGTGGGGCCTTTACACCGTGCGCTTCGACGAAGAGAACGTGCGCGTGCAGGTGCTCGCTCACAAGAACGGGCCCGTGCGGGTGCTGCGCTACGTGTCGTGCCGTGTGATCCTGCCGTTCGACATCGAAGGACCGTCGCTCACCATCGACGCCGCGTTCTACCCGAACATGGCGCAGATCCCGCTGGTGCTGCGGGTGCCGCACTCGCCGGGCTTCGTCGGCACGCACAGCGACCTCATTCTCGGCGTGGACCTGTCGCCGGCCGCCAACGGACTGGTCTACTACGACTCCGAGAATTCGAGCGGCTTCCTGGTCGACGGCTGGATGAGCGAGGCGGAGAAGGCCCAGGCAGCTCGTCCAGCCCGTTGGCACCTGTGGACAGGGACCGCCGGCACGCTTCTCGAACGCACCTTCTGGGATCCCGAGTACCTGAAGACCGTGGAGCTCGG
>CAYVDO010000723.1:0-1794 GCA_964450125.1 uncultured bacterium | reverse complement strand
GCGCCGTCAATCCCTGACTGCGACCGTCTTGATTGACCGCGCTGCCACGCACCACCGCGAGCACGCGATCCCCGGCGCGACGCGCGTCCGATAAGCGCTTGAGCACCAGAATCCCGCAGCCCTCGGACCAACCCGCACCGTCCGCCTCCGCAGAGAACGCCTTGCAGCGGCCGTCGGGGGCCACCACACGCTGCCGACTGCTCGCGACGAACTCGGTGGGCGTGCTCATCACTTGCACGCCACCCGCCAGCGCCAGATCACACTCCCCTTGCCGCAGCGCTACGCAGGCCAGATGCAGCGCGACCAGCGACGACGAGCACGCCGTATCGATCGTCATGCACGGGCCCTGCAGTCCGAGCACATACGAAAGGCGACCCGAGATGACGCTGGCGAGCGTGCCGGTCCCGGTGTAGGTCGTCACGTTCTCGAGCGAGTGGAGATCGGCGCCGTAGTCGGAGCCAATCGAGCCCAGGTACACACCGGTGGAGCTGTTCACCAAGGCTGCGGGCACGATGCCGGCTGCTTCCAAGGCTTCCCATGCGGCCTCGAGGACGAGGCGTTGTTGGGGATCCATCTCGGCAGCTTCGCGGGGCGAGATTCCGAAGAAGTCGGCATCGAACCGATCGACGTCGGATAGAAAGCCGCCCTGACGGGTGTAGCTCTTGCCGACCGCTTCCGGATCCGGGTCGTACAAAGCATGAGAGCTCCAGCGTTCTGGAAACGGGCCCACGGCGTCGCGACCGGCTTCCAGTAGCTCCCAATAGCCCTGCGGATTCACCGCCCCGCCAGGCGTACGACAAGCCATCCCCACGATCGCGATCGGCTCGTCACTCGCGACGACGCTCGACGTGGAAGGCACTGGCCGTGAATCGAGCTCACCGAACGCTTGGCGAAGCAGCAGGTCTGCGATGGCTTGCGGCGTCGGATAATCGAAGGCCAAGGTGGCCGGCAGTGACGTCTGGGCGCGCGCCGACAGTCGATTGCGAAGCTCGACCGCGGTCAGCGAATCCAGACCGAGCTCCTTCAGCGGGCGATCCGACCGGATTGCGCCAGGGCCAGCCAATCCGAGCACCGCCGAGACCTCCTCTCGTACCCAGCTCGTCAGCGCATTGAGCCTCTCGTTGGGTGACAGCGCGCCGAGGCGCTCCCGCAACGCCGAAGCGGCCGCAGAACCTCGCGCGCGCTGCAGAGCCGGTCGGACGAGGCCACGGAGCAACGCCGGGACTCGTGGTGCGTTGCGTAGCTGACGCTGCAAGCCCGGCAGATCCAGCCGGATCGGAACGAGCGCCGCATCGGGCCGAGCCAGCGCCTCGTCCATGAGCCGCAGACCTTCGTCCGCCGACATCGCGGTGAGTCCCTGACGCCGCATCCGCTCGATCTCGGCGGCGCCGAGGTGCGCCGTCATGCCGACGCCCTGCTGCTCCCAGAGTCCCCAGGCCAGGCTGGCGCCGGGTAGCCCGCGTTTACGACGATACGCAGCGAGCGCATCCAGGAAGGTATTGGCGGCTGCGTAATTCGCTTGGCCAGGACTGGCGAGCACGCCTGCTGCGGATGAAAAGAGCACGAACGCCGACAAGTCGAGGCGCTCGGTCAGGACGTGCAGATTCCAGGCTCCGTCCACCTTCGGTTGCAGCACGCGCGACAACTGCTCGGACGTGAGCTCGGCGACGACGTGATCGTCGAGGACGCCGGCAAGATGGAAGATCCCCGTGAGCGGTTGCGTCCGAGGAATGGCCTCGAGAACCGCGCGGAGCGCGGGGCGATCCGCAGCGTCGCATGCGGCGACGGCCACCG
>CAYVDO010000722.1:0-1821 GCA_964450125.1 uncultured bacterium | reverse complement strand
CCTCGAGCGTCTGCACGATCCGCTCGTGGCGAAGGTCCTGGGTGAGCGCCGCTTCCTCGCGGAAGCGCTCGCGGGCGGCGGTGGAGCGCAAGAGCGCTGGATGGATGAGCTTGAGCGCCCGGGTGCGGCGGGTGAGCGTGTCGTGCACCCGGTACACCTCGCCCATGCCGCCGCGGCCGAGGAGGCTCTCCACACGCCAGCGATTGGCGATGGTCTGGCCGTCGGGGATTCCCTCGCCCGCAGGCAGCGCCGGTGGATCCTGGGTCACGCGCAGATCGAGCGAATCCCGCGGCGCCCCGGGCGTGCGGTGAGCCGCAGGGGTACGAGCCCGCGGCGTGCGTTGCGCCGTCAGATCCGCGCCACAGCTCACGCAGAAGCGAAGATCGTCCGGATTCGGTGCGCGGCAGTGTCCGCAAAACATGCGATCGCCCGGTTCGATGAGGAGAGCAAAAACACGGATGGGTGCGCGATCTTACCCGAGCACGCTCGGGCAGAACCATCGCGCGAGAGCCGCGAGCGGGAAATCAGAACGGAACTCCCATCCGCCCAACGCTCCACCACTCGCTTCGGGTATCCGGATTCCCCGGAACCCCGATCTTTCGGACGATCACGCCGCAGGCGCATCGAACGTTTTCCTTCGGTACCTCGGGACCCGTGCGGCGAGCGAGCCGATCGCAGGTTGGGAGCGAGACCAGCAGCGTGCCGCGCAAGCAAGGTTCTTCGGGCTGGCTGAGCCGCCGCACCGGCGGGTGCCTCCCGATTCACCTAGCGCGCGGCCCGCGAGGTGTGACAAGGATCACGCGGCGCACGCCATGCGGAGATGGTTCGACTGGATCGGCGGTTCGTAGACCCGGGGCTTGTCCCCGGCCGGGCATCGCATCGAAATCCGGCGGGGGACGAGCTGCCGCCCTACCTCAGGCAGAAGGCAGCCCCGAGCGCAGTAAAGCGACTGGGGTGGGAACGAGCGCGGCTTTGCCGCGTTCGTCAGGAGCCGGACGCGCCGAAGAGCTCGTCGATGACGTCTTGGGTCTTCTGGGCGAGATCGGGATGACCCAGGCGCACGAAGCCGTCTCGCGAGCGGGTGAGCACCGCGAGAGCTTCCTCGGTCTCGCCCGCGGCGTGGAGAAGCTGACCGAGGTCCACCCCCACGAACGTGAGGCCGTCGAGGCGGTCGAGCTTCTGGTTGATGCGATAGGAGTCGCTCAGGTGGTCGAACGCATCCTGGTAGCGTTCGAGGGCGATCTCCACCTTGGCGAGCGCCCAGAGCGTGTTCGCCACACCATCGGCATCGCCGAGCTCGCGGAAGGTCGGCAGCGTCTCGGAAAGCAGCACCCAGGCACCGTCCAGTTCCCCGGCGGAGGCACCCAGCCGCGCCACGGTCAGCAGCGTGATCGCCCGTGCGTGTCGGTCGCCGAGCTCGTCGTAGAGCTGAATTTCGGCCTCGTGGTCGGCGAGCGCTCCTTCCACGTCGCCGCGCGCGGCACGAATCGCCGCCATCTGCCCCAGCACCAAGGCGCGCTCGCTGGGATTGGCGAGCGAACGGCGTGCCGCGTCGAGGATGGCGAACGCCGCGTCGTCGCGGCCCGTCTCGAGCAACGCGTGGGCACGATCGAGGATCGCGGCGATCTCGCCGCCCTCCTCGGCGCTCACGCGCCACCACGCGGATCGTTCGGGCGCAATGCCGCCAAGCGCGTGTAGAGCTCGTGCTCTTCGGGTGTGACGTCCTTCGGCACCACCACCTTCAGCACCACGTACTGATCACCGCGCTGGCCACCCTGGCCCGGGAGTCCTTTGCCGCGCAGCTTCATGCGCGTTCCGGAC
>CAYVDO010000721.1:0-1830 GCA_964450125.1 uncultured bacterium | reverse complement strand
CCTGCTCTGACGGCGGCGAGGGAAAATCCGTCGAACATCCCGCCAGCGACTGCCCGGGCAGCCACCACCCAACCCGGCGGCCACACATCCCCGAAGCGGGCAAGACCGAGCGCGACCAGGGTCAGCGCCACCGCCGACGGCAACGTGACGCCCGCCGCCGCCGCGCCACCATGACCGGGACGCTGCAGGCCGGGCGGGTTGCGCCGGCCCGGCACGGTCAGAGGCGACGAAAAACCAGGCTGAGGTTATTGGCCGGCATGTCGACCACCTCATCCAGCCGAGAATCACGGCGCCGCACCTCGGCCTCCACCGCCTCCGGGTCACGCACGGCGAAGCGCGAATCGATGTTGCGCAGCCAGTCGTCGAAAGCGGCATTGCTCGGCGCGGTATGGGCCCCGCCGCGGCGATAAGGACCATGGCAATACACGGCGCCGCCCGCGGGCAACACCCCGGCCGCAGCGGTAAAGAGCGCGGGCGTGCTGGCCCAGGGCGAGTAATGCAGCACCTTGACCACCACGATCGCGCCTTGGCGTCTTGGCCAGCGCCCCTGGACTCGTCGTCGCCATCGATCGATACATCGCTCACCACGACATCGACCCCAAGCCCTTCATCTGGGCCAAGAGCGCCGGCGACATCCTCCGCGCGCTCATCCATGCTTAAGCTATGCAGCAGTACACTAGAGGCCGACGCGCCCTTGCAAGCGAAGGTCGATACCGCGCCCGACACCGCGCCCGACACCGCGGACCAGATGATCGAGCAGCGTTTCAGCCGACTGCAGCGGCTGGCCGCGCGCTGATCCGCAGCAACAAGGAGGAGACCCGCCGTGAACACGATCGACACGAAGGCTCCCAAGTCGCACGACTCGCTCGTCGACTACCGGACCGAGCCGTCGCGTTACCGCCACTGGCAACTCGCCTGCGCGGGCGAGGTGGCCACGCTCACGCTCGACATCGACGAGGACGGCGGCATCCGCCCGGGCTACACGCTGAAGCTGAACTCCTACGATCTGGGCGTCGACATCGAGCTGCACGACGCGCTGCAGAGGATCCGCTTCGAGCACCCGGAGGTGCGCGTCGTGGTGTTGCGTTCGGGCAAGCCGAAGATCTTCTGCTCGGGCGCGAACATCCCCATGCTCGGCCTGTCGACGCACGCGTGGCTGGTGAACCTGTGCAAGTTCTCCAACGAGACGCGCAATGCCATCGAGGACGCGAGCGCGCACTCGGGCCTGAAGTTCATCGCCGCGTGCGAGGGCACGGCCGCCGGCGGCGGCTACGAGCTCGCGCTCGCGTGCGACGAGATCGTGCTCGTCGATGACCGCAACTCGGCCGTCTCGCTGCCCGAGGTGGCGCTACTGGGCGTGCTGCCGGGCACCGGGGGCCTGACGCGCTTGACCGACAAGCGCCGCGTACGCCGCGATCACGCCGACATCTTCTGCACCATCTCCGAGGGGGTGCGCGGCGAGCGCGCGAAGCAGTGGCGCCTGGTCGACGAGGTGGTGCGCGCGCAGGAGTTCGACGCCCACATCGGCGAGCGCGCAGCCGCACTCGCCAAGGGCTCGGATCGGCCGGCCGGTGCCAGGGGCATCGCGCTGGCGCACCTCGAGCGCACCGATGACGCGGCCGGCTATCACTACCAGTTCGTCGATGTCGCGCTCGACGAAGCCGCGCGCACCGCCAGGATCGCCGTGCGCGCACCGGCCGCGGTCTCCGCGCGAAGTGCTGCCGAGATCGCCGCCGAGGGGGCGAACTGGTGGCCCTTGAGGATGGCGCGCGAACTGGACGACGCGATCCTGATGCTGCGCACCAACCACCTCGAGCTCGGCCTGTGGGT
>CAYVDO010000720.1:0-1835 GCA_964450125.1 uncultured bacterium | reverse complement strand
TCGCGCTCACGCTGCAGGGCTGGTCGGCCGACGACCGCGGACGGCACAGCTACGCACTCTCGCTCCCCCTGGAGCGGCATCACTACCTCGCGTACCGGCTCGGCGGCGGCTTTCTCATGTTAGGGGCGATTGCCGGCGCGGTATGGATCGGCGCGCTGCTGGCCGCCGCCCTCCTCGACCTCCCGGAATCGCTGCGCGCCTATCCCACCGCGCTGGCCATTCGCGCACTGCTGGCCGCTTGGCTGGTGCACACGGCCAGCTTCCTCTTTCGCTTCGGGGCCGGACCACGGGCGCGCGCCGCAACCTTCTGGTGCGTCGTCACGCTCGCCGTCCTCCTCCTTCTCCCCGTGGGCTCGCTCCCGGGTCGCCTGCAGGTCATGGAAGTCGGGGCCAGGGCGCTCGTCCAGCCGCACGGCCCGCTGGGCATCCTGGTCAGTCGCTGGAGCTTCATCGATGTCTAGCTGCCGTGTCCGGCGCCGCTGGCGTCGCCTGTGGACGAGACGGGCGATGGGCGGGTGCGCCGTGGTGATGTGCGCCCTCCCGACGCGCCCCGTCGCGCAACCCACCGAAGCGCGAAGCGGCGTGGCATCGAGCCGGCCGCTCGAGGACTCGTCAGGCAACATCCACCTGCGGCGGCTCGAGCGACTCGAGCGCCAGCGTCTCGCTGTCGATTCAGCGCGCGAGGCACACTGGATGGACGAGGCACGGCGCCGCTTTCCCGACACGGTGTTCGTGGGCTTCTTTCGCATCGCCACCGACCGCAGGCTGTTCGCCGAGGTGATGCCGCTCGTCGATCGGTACTCTCGCGAGGTGCAACCGCTGCTGGACAGCACCGCGCAAGACGCCGTGTCCCATTGGACGGTGCATGCGTGGCGCCCGAGCACACAGGAACGACGCACCTTTCCCTTCGCGTCGATCTTCCTCACGGTCGGCCGCGAGGGGCGCCCGGCGCCGCTGCCCGGTGGGGAGCAGCCGTTCCTCCTGGAGCGCTCCCTGCGCCAGCAGCTCTCGCTCCTCGTGAGCATCTCGACAACGGCGACCTTCGACGGGCCGTTGCGCACGTGGCTCTTCAACGGCCCGGTCACCCCATTTGCACCCGGCGACGATGTCGAGGGCGCGGCGCGACTCGAGCTGGCTACCGCCGAGTCGCGAACGGCACGGCAATGCGTCGCGGGGGAGCTCTCCGCCTGCGCGACGCTCCTCGCGTTGCGCGGGCGTCCGACGGATCCACTCCGTAGTTGGTACGCCCCCGAAGACTACCGGGCCATCGTGGCCAAGGTGCGCCTCGGGCCCTCGGATGGCCCCGACGCCCCGGGGCTGCAGCGCGCCTGCCTAGCCCGGAAGGCGGTTGCCTGCACGCAGCTCCTTGGCCGGCTCCCCACCGATCGCATCCCCTCTCCCACCCTGGACGGGCCGCGACGCGTGCTCCTGCACGAAGCGCTGCGCGGAGGGGGCGCGGAGGCGCTGGCGCGACTTCGCGATCGGCGCGGCGATGTGGGCGCACGCCTGGCCCGCGCCGCCGGCGTGACGGAAGAGGCACTCCTTGACGGTTGGCGGCGTCGGATGATCGCACCTCGCGGGGCGAACGTCCGCCCCGCCGCCAGCGTGGCGCTGGCCTCGCTTGGATGGATCACGTTGCTCGGCATCCTCTCGATGCGGAGGGTGCGTCGATGCCGATGACCACCTGGCGGTGGCGCATGTCGCTGTTTGGTATCTGCGCGCTCGTCGCCGCGCTCGCGCTCCGTTCGCTCGATGCGTCGTCGGAAATCGTCGCCTACGATCCGTTGAGTCGCGGCTACTTCAATCGGAGCATGGCAATTTCCGGCGCGTTCCAT
>CAYVDO010000719.1:0-1849 GCA_964450125.1 uncultured bacterium | reverse complement strand
GGAAGTACTCGCTCGGCAGCATCGTGAGGTCGGGGCATTCGCGCTTGCCGTGATAGCCCTCGAAATGCTCGTCCATGCGCTCGAGCCACCACGGCGCCCAGCCGGAGGAGGCTTCCAGAAACACACAATTGAGCGCCGGGTGACGCGCCAGCACCCCGCCCACGATCAGGTCCATGCAGGCGCCCATGGCCTCCACGGCGTGGCTGACCATGTGGATCTTGAAGAGCTTGTCGTAGCGGGTGCGCCCGTACTCGTCGAGGTGCACGCCGGCGCCCTCGTGGGTGGCGATCGGCACACCCATCCGCGCGCACTCGGCGTAGAGGTCGTCGAAGTCTCTATGATCGATGGTCTTGCCGTTCACCGGGTTGGGGCGCAGGAAGACCGCGCGGAGCCCCAGCTCCTCGATGGCGTAGACGGCCTCGCGCACGGCCACCGCGGGATCGTGAAGCGCGACCATCGCGGCACCCATGAGACGCTTGGGTTCGTGGCTCACGAACTCGGCGAGCCAGCGGTTGTAAGCGCGGCAGATCGCACCGGAGAGCGGGCCGGGGATGCCGTCCGCGGAGGCGGCGAAGAGGCCCCGCGAGGGGTAGAGCACCGCCATGTCGAAACCTTCGATGTCCATCGCGTCGAGCTGGCTCGATGGGTCGTAACCTCGCTCGGCGGCGAAGCGGAAGCGTTCCTGGGTGTGCTGGCCGGGATCGTCGTAGCTTTCTTGCCAGCCGACCACGTCGGGCATGCGGTGGCCGCAGACCTCCACGGTGATGGCGCCGCGGCAGCGCGGCGCTTGGTCGCGGAACTCAGGCTCGATGTAGCGCTCCCAGAGATCGATCGGCTCGATCACGTGGCCGTCGGCATCGACGGCCGGGATGCCCTGATACATGGCGGCTCCTCCACGGGGCTCGGTGCGCCCCGGATCGATCGCGAACGAGTCGCTCAGAGCTGCAGGTTGGCTCCCAGCGAGATCTCGAGGTCCGAGTTGAAATCCTGCCCGCCGTGGTTGGGCAGGGAGTAGAAGAAGTTCTTCACGTCGGCACGGAAGCCGAGCCACGAGAGGGGCGTGTGGATCGTCATCCCTCCGCCGATGAAGCCGCCGATGGCGTCGTTGGGGCCGACGTCGAACCACGCGGGCCCGACGGACGTGTACATGTCCGCGTACCAGGAGTCGGAGTCGAGGCCCATGCGCAGCGGCACGTTCCACACCGCCGCCACATTCACCACCAAGAACGAGTCACCGTCCTCGGCCTCGAGACTGCTCACCGGATCGATCAGCGCGCTGCCGTAGAGGACCTCCGCGGAGGCCCACCACGCGCGGGTGAAGCGGTATGTGACGCTGGCGCCGCCGGCGACGAACGAGCGCAGCGCGTCGCCGGTGTAGAAGGTCACCTGCGGCGTGATCTCGAGGGTGGGGTTGGGATCGCCGAGGTCAGGGGGCGTGCTGGCTGCTTCGGAGGTCGCAGCGGTCTCGGCGGGCGGCGGGGTGGCAGGATCGGACTGGGCGAAGGCGAGGGTGCCGGAGCACGCGAGGAGCACCAGACAGACGATCGTCTTCATTCGGCCTCGTCGCCGGCGCCGTACGCCGGCCGTTGGGGTTTCAGCTCTCCACCTCGATCAGCGTCGCGCCACCCTGGCCGAAGCCTCCGCAGATCGCCGCCAGTCCGTAGCGCCCGCCGCGACGCTTCACCTCGTGAGCCAAGTGGCCGACGAGTCGCGCGCCCGTCGCGCCGACGGGGTGGCCGAGGGCGCAGCCGCCGCCGTTCGGGTTGACGCGCTCTGCGTCGGTGATCCCGAGCTCCTTCATGACCAGGATCGGCGCGCATGCGAACGCCTCGTTGACCTCGATCACGTC
>CAYVDO010000718.1:0-1849 GCA_964450125.1 uncultured bacterium | reverse complement strand
GCAAGGGGCCGCAGGAACCCTAGTCCCCTGTGCCAGGAGTTCGCTGCGAATTGCCGGCCCCATCGACTGCCTCGCGGCGTCGCTCCTCCCTCGAATACATCAAGTATTCCACGGTCGTCGCTCCTTGCGATCCAGCCGATCGGACCGCCACTTCATCAACGAACTCCTGGCACAGGGGACTAGTACGACTCGATCACATTCGCGATGGTTCGGTCGGCGGGGCGCGAGGCGTGGTCGGTCGACGGCACAGAGGACAGATGCCGATGCGCCGCAGCAGCACCGCTTGCAAGCACCGTCGCACCATCGGGAGCGTCCAGCGGTTCCTCTTCCGGGGGGAAAAGCGCCCTACGTAGAGCGAGGAAGGCGTGGGCGGTGGCGCAGAGCGCGGCGTGGTGGTGGAAGCCGCGCCAAGTTCGCCCTTCGAAGTGGTCGAGTCCGATCTCCTGCTTCATCTCCTGGTAGTCCCGCTCGACGCGCCATCGCAGCTTCGCAAACCGAACCAAGCCTCGTAGCGAGGTGGACGCAGGTAAATTCGAGATCCAGAACTTCGACGGACGGGGCTGATCCTTGAACCATTGACACAGCAGCCATTGCTCCTCGCTTGGGGGCGTCCCCTCGGCGTGGCGGTGTGCGGTCCGAATACGCACCGCTGCAAAACGTGACGACTGCACCCCACGAGATCCTTCCCGCCACACCACCGCTCGATAGGCCAGCGTCGGCGCAAGCGCCGCGATCGCGATTGGTGGATTGTGCGGATCGCGGTGCCGCGATCGAGGGCGCCCGATCCGACTTCGCCGCCGCGGAACTCTCGGATCGCTGCCCGGCGGCCATACGACCGACTCGCTTTTCAAGGCGAGCACGTAGTGAAGACCGCGCTCGCGAAGTCCCCTGCGAAACTCAATCGAGTCACCGTACGCGGCGTCCGCGAGGACCACATGCCGGCGCACGCCGCTGGCGCGCGCTGCATCGAGCTGCTCGAGAGCAATTTGCAGCTTCGTCTTGAACTCGACCTCGCTGGGGACGCCGGCCTTCCGGCGCCGATCCAGATCGTCGGCCCATGGCTCGGGCAAGAACAGCCGCATCGCGATGCACGCGCTTCCCGCTTCGCCCGCCAGATGCAGGCTCGTCGCGACCTGACAATTATCGATCCGCCCGAGTGTGCCTGAGTACTGACGCTGCACTCCGACGGAGTGCGCCCCTCTCTTCGGAAACCCCGTGTCGTCGATAACGAACGCTTCGATGCCCGGCATCTCTCCGTCGATCTTCCGCGCCAAGCGCTCGAACAGCTCGGTCTCGGACCACGTCGCCACGGACACCGCCTGCTGCAATCGCTGACGCATGCCCTCGACTTCGTCGTCCCGATCAACGAGCCGCGCAGCGAGGGGCTCGATGCTCTTTCGCTCGCCGTCGAGCAGAAGGCCCGTCACGTAGTGAGCGAGATTCTCACGTCGCTCCCGGCGCCCGAAACCATCGAACACCTCGTCCACGAACTCGGTCAGTTCGCTGTCCAGCTTCTCAAGCGTCCGTCGATCCATGCAACGCTTTGATCACGATCCGAGATCGCCGTCAACAAAGTGACCAGGTCGTACTAGAGGCAGAGCCCCGACTGGAAGTAGTAGCTGAGCTTGTACGGTCGGCACTCGTAGCCCGGCGCGCCGCCCGCAGAGATCCTCACGTAGATCGAGTAGTCGTCGTTGCCCGGGCAGCCGCCGTCGAGGGAGTACGTCCACGTGTAGCTGTTGCCGGCGTAGACGGTCGCGCAGTAGTCGCCGACGCTGCCACACGCTCCCGCGGTGCAGAACTGGTACGAGCCCGCGCCGGCCGGCACGGTCAACGTCACCGACAGCTT
>CAYVDO010000717.1:0-1852 GCA_964450125.1 uncultured bacterium | reverse complement strand
GAAGTTCGTGGGATTGAGGCGAATCACGTCGCGAAGCAGCGCGCCCAGGCTGCGCGTCGCTTCGGCGTCCACGGCGCCCGGTCGCGGCACGGCGATGGCGTAGTCGCGGAAATCGGGCATGCGCAGGTCCTTGCGCAAGAGCCCGCCGTTGGCATGCGGCACTGCGCCCATGCGCTTGGCCCCGAGCGGGGCGAGCGCGGCGAGGTCGGCGCGCAGCCGTCCGCTGGGGTCGAAGAGCTCCTCGGGCCGATAGCTCCTCATCCAGCGCTCGAGCAGCGTGAGGTGCTCGGGCTTGCTGGCGATTTCCGAGAACGGCACCTGGTGCGAGCGCCACGATCCTTCGGCCTTCTTGCCGTCCACCTCTGCGGGGCCGGTCCAACCCTTGGGCGTCACGAGGACCAGCGCCGGCCAGCGTGGGCGAGTGGCGACGCCGGTGGCGCGTGCCGTGCGCTGGATCGAGGCGATCTCGTCGAGCATCGCGTCGAAGGTCACCGCCATCGCGCGGTGCATCGTCATCGGGTCCGAGCCCTCGACGAAGTAGGGCTTCCAGCCGTAGCCGGTGAGCAAGCTCGCGAGCTCGTCGCGGGGGATGCGCGCCAGCACCGTGGGATTCGCGATCTTGTAGCCGTTCAAGTGCAAGATCGGTAGCACGGCGCCGTCGTGGATCGGGTTCAGGAATTTGTTCGAATGCCAGGCGGTGGCGAGCGGGCCGGTCTCGGCCTCACCGTCGCCGATCACGCACGCCACCACGAGACTCGGGTTGTCGAACGCAGCACCGAAAGCATGCGAGAGCGAGTAGCCGAGCTCGCCGCCCTCGTGGATCGAGCCTGGAGTTTCCGGCGCCACGTGGCTGGGGATTCCACCCGGGAACGAGAACTGCTTGAAGAGCAGCTTCATCCCTTCCACGTCCTGGGCGACGTTCGGGTACACCTCGCTGTAGGTGCCTTCGAGGTAGGTGTTGGCGACCGCCGCCGGTCCGCCGTGACCGGGCCCAGCGATGAACACCACGTCGAGGTCGCGGGCGCGGATGACGCGGTTGAGGTGGGCGTAGAGGAAGTTGAGGCCGGGTGTGGTGCCCCAATGACCGAGGAGCCGCGGCTTCACGTGCTCGAGCGTGAGCGGCTCGCGAAGCAGCGGGTTGTCGAGCAAGTAGATCTGGCCTACCGAGAGGTAGTTGGCGGCACGCCAGTACGCATCGATCTGAGCCAGTTCGGCTTCGGTCATGGATGGGTCCTCCCGCTGATTCGACGATGCCGATGGCCTAACACAACTGCGTGGCCAATTTGGCGTTAGCTTGGGACCGCCTCGTTCTCGGAGAATCGACGATGAAGATCGTGTTGCTGTTGCTGGCGCTGGGAATTGCGTGGTGGGTCTACAAGAACTTCGTCGCGGCGCCCAAGGCGTCCGCCGTCGCGAGCGTGCCGCCGCGACCCGCCGAGCCCGCAGGGCCGCGCATCGGGCCGATGGACGTGCAGATCGATCCCGAGACGATCTTCGAACGCCAGAAAGAAGGGAAATCGCTGGTGTTCGTGGACGTTCGTGAGGTCGCGGAGCTCGGTGGCGGCATGATCGACGGCGCCGTGCACGTGCCGTCGGGTCAGATCGATACGCGTTTCACCGAGTTCCAGCCCGGCGACGAGATCGTTCTCTATTGCGCGTCGGGGATGCGCTCCACCAACGCGGCGCTCTTCATGCGCGGCAAGGGCTACGACAAGGTGTGGAGCCTGGTGGGCGGCTTCGGCCACTGGCAGCGCGACGGCGGGAAGACGATGTCGCCGGGGGCGACATCGTCTTCGTGATGTTGCTCGGGGGGCCGTTCCTGCCCCCCGCCCCGGGGGGCGGGGCCCCCGCC
>CAYVDO010000716.1:994-1864 GCA_964450125.1 uncultured bacterium | reverse complement strand
GAACCACGTGCGATGTCTCCCCTGGAACCGGGGAAAATCAACAAACTGCTAAGCGTGCTATTGGCGTCTGCCGCTGTTCGGTGGACCACGACCTAGCTAGGCATTTGGTCGGTGCGCTTCCGATCGAGTGGCTGCCTCAGGTCGGGATGTTCGAGCGAGAGCGTGACGGCAATTGGGCAGTCGGGCTGGATGGCGACCGTGCTGCGGCGTCCTTTGACCTCGTGGTCTCCATGCCACCGTGGAATCTTTGCGCGCCCGGAGGGGAGCGTGACCCGTTTGGCGTGGACGACTTTGTTCCCCACCTCGTGCTTCTGCGAGCGTGGCAGCGGTTGAACCCGGAGGGCGTCGGTGTCGCGATTGTGCCACCGTCGTTTGTGTTTCGCCCCGGGGGGGTCGGGCAGAGGCTCGGCGAGTTCGGACTTCACCTGGATGCTGTCATCGAACTGCCGCCAGGTTCGTTCGCACCCAGCACCCAGATTGGCGGGGTGATCGTAGTGGTCCGACCCGGACCGCCTCGGGAGGTCTTTGCGGCACGGCTCAGCGGTGACGCTGCTCACGATTCGACGGCACTAGCGAACTTCCACAAGCGCCGGATGGTCTCCGAGGATCCCTCGCTCGGCCTTCTGATCAGTCCCACGGAGTTTCGTGGCGTTGGACCGGCGCTCGCGCAAGCGAAGCGCCGGCGAGAGGAGCGCCGAACCGGCCTTCGAGCGGTCCCTCTCCGCGAGTTGCTGACAGCAGTGCAGATGGGACGAGCGAATGTGCCGTTCCAGGAGGAGGCCGACGCGGTCTACCTGCCCCTGACGGGCCGCCGCGAGGCGGTGACGCGCGTGCCGGATCTCGAGCTCAAGCCACAGAACTATGCGCAGC
>CAYVDO010000716.1:0-984 GCA_964450125.1 uncultured bacterium | reverse complement strand
CTTCGAGTGCAGCTCGACCGAGTTGATCCCGAGTGGCTTGCGGGGTACCTGTCGTCACCGGAAGGTCTCGAGGCCCGCGAAAGGTACGCCAGCGGAGCAGCGATTTCGAGGCTCAACCGCGACAGCCTAGGCGAGATACCCGTGTTCCTTCCGCCGCTCGTTCAACAAGCCGAAGCCGCCGCCGCTTACCGGTCTGCTAGTCCAATTCGGGACGAGGTTCACGAACTCGGGCGCTCGGTATGGACCGACGCACGCGCTTCGAAGCAGCTTCTGGCCCTGACGAAGAAGCTGGATTCAGAGGCTTCCTTCGTGGGCTGGATCGATCAGCTCCCGTTTCCCCTCGCTTCGATCCTCTGGGCTTACCAGGCAGCCGGGAGCGACGCGAAGGCGCGGTACGAGCACTTGCTGTTCTTCTTCGAGGCCCAGTCCGAATTCCTTTCGCTCGTACTCTTGAGCGCGGTCGTGCGCCAGGAGGACACGCAACGTGACCTGCTGGCCGATCTTCGAAAGGCGTTCGAGCAGGGGGGCATCTCTTTCGATCGGACCACGTTCGCCACGTGGCGCACCACCGCGAGTGTCCTCACGAAGGGATTGCGCAAGATTCGAGGCGGCGAGGGCGGGGAGGACCGGTTGGCGACGCTGCTCAAGACCAGCGATCGCGACGTGCTCGAGATGCTGCTCGCCAAGGGAATGGCGAGCGTGCTCGAGAAGGTGAATACCTATCGGAACGAGTGGAAGGGCCACGGTGGCGTGGTCGGCCCGGACGAAGCCCACCGCCGTCACCAACTCTTGCTGACGGAGCTGGGCGCCGTTCGGACGATCGTCGGGGATGCGTGGACCCGATACCCGCTCGTTCTGCCGGTCGTGAACCGGTACAAGGGCGGCATGCACCACTACGAGCTGCGCCGTGTCATGGGGCGCGCTGCACCCTTCGAACAGTTCGAGGCGGCCGTGGCAACACCGCTGGACGACGGCCAGCTTCAC
>CAYVDO010000715.1:0-1870 GCA_964450125.1 uncultured bacterium | reverse complement strand
GACGGACGGACACCCTGCGTCCCCGGCACGTTGGCCCTCCGCCGTCCCCGCGCCCGCCAAACGAGCAAACCCACGGGGTCCGGTATCAAGACATCCCTGACAGTTCGGATGGCCGGACGCCGCGGACCTTGGGGTTAGCAGGTGTCAGGACATCGTTGACAGGTAGACGCCAGGGCATGCCCTGGAAGGACCAGTCGCGGATGAGCTTGAAACAAGAGTTCGTGAAGAGAGCCGTCGAGCCCGGCGCCAACATGAGCGCGCTGTGCGCCGAGTACGGCATCTCGAGAGAGACGGGGCACAAGTGGAAGCGTCGCTACGAGAGCGAAGGAGTCGATGGGCTCGAGGAGCGAAGCCGCCGACCGCGCAGCGCGCCGCTGTCGACCGCCGAAGAGACCGTGCTCGAAGTGCTTCGTCTTCGAGATGTGCACCCTCGGTGGGGTGCGAAGAAGTTGGTGGCGGTGCTGCAGCGGAAGTTCAAGCAAGCGACGCCGAGTGTCAGCACCGTGGCGCGCTTGCTGCGGCACTTCGGCAAGATTCGGCGTCGGAGAAGGCGGCCGGCGCTGTCCCTGGTGGACACCGCGACGCCTGTGCGGGCGACGAAACCGAACGAAGTGTGGACAGTGGATTTCAAGGGCTGGTGGCGAACGCTCGACGGTGCACGCTGTGAGCCGTTGACGGTGCGCGACGTCTTCAGCCGCTACGTGTTGGCGACGCGAATCGTCGCGGACACGAAGGCAGACACGGTCAAGGCCGAGTTCTCCAGGCTCTTTCGGAAGTACGGGTTGCCGTCGGAAATTCATTGCGACAACGGGTCGCCGTTCATCTGCGTGCAAGCGCGCGGCGGGCTCACGAGGCTCTCCGCCTGGTGGGTGTCGCTCGGGATTCGTGTGACGCGATCGCGCATCGCCAGCCCGCAAGACAACGGCGCGCACGAGCGCATGCACGTCGACCTCCGTGCCGACGTCGAGCTGATGCCGGAGGCCAATCGTCGTCGGCAACAGCGCGCCTGCGATCGATGGCGGCGCGAGTTCAACGAGGTGCGGCCGCACGAAGCCCTGGGCGGAAAGGTTCCGAGCGCGCTGTATCGGCCTGGCAAGGCAGCGCAGCTTGAGCCGCGGCCGTTCTCGTACCCAGCCCACTTCCTCCTCCGCAACACGACGACCGAGGGATTGTTCAAGCTCGAAGGCCAAGTCTATCGCGCCAGCGCCTCGCTCTCGCGCCAGCCCATCGGCCTCGAGCCCATCGACGCGCTGCACTGCCGGCTCTGGTTTCGCGAGCTCGACCTCGGCCTCGTCAACGTCGTGCCGCCGAAACGTTGGCTCGTCGAACTTGCGCGGCGCCGTACGCTGACGCTTCGCCCACGACCAAAATCCGCTAACCGGGAGGACAACAAGCCACGTCGATCGCCTACGCCAACAGCAGCCACCGAAACCCACAACCTGTCAGCGGTGGCGAGCTGAAAAGTGTCAGGGATGTCTTGACTACCACCCGGTTCGCCGTTCGCCGTTCGCCGCTCGCCGCTCGCCGTTCGCCGTTCGCCGCTCGCCGTTCGCCGCTCGCCGCTCGCCGAGTGTTACTTGCCGTCGAGCGCCGCGCCGATCTGCTTGACCATCTCGGTCTCCGTCGGCGTCAGCCGCCCGTCGGCGAGCGCCGCGGCGACCAGCTCGTCGAGCAGGAGCTGCCGGTCGCCGGCCGGCCGGTCGCGCATCACCTTGAGCGCCTGCTCGTGCCCCGACAGCAACAGCACGCGCCGTCGCTCGTCGTCGTCGAGGCCGTGCTCCATCATCGCCTCTTCGAGGGCATGCTTCTCACTGTCGGTGAGCACGCCGTCGGCGGTGTACACCGAGGCGAGCAGGTGGCAGAAGGCCTC
>CAYVDO010000714.1:0-1891 GCA_964450125.1 uncultured bacterium | reverse complement strand
GCGCGCCTTCGTCGACGCCGGCGTGCCGGCGGGCGTGATCGGCCTGGTGTATGGCACGCCGGCAGAGATCTCGAGCTACCTGATCGCGCACCCGGTGATCCGCAAGATCACCTTCACCGGCTCGACTCCGGTGGGCAAGCAGCTCGCCGCGCTCGCCGGCCAGCACATGAAGCGGGTTACGATGGAACTCGGCGGCCACGCCCCGGTTGTGGTGTGCGAGGACGCCGACGTCGAGCTCGCGGTCAAGGCCTCGGCCGCCGCCAAGTTCCGCAACGCCGGCCAGGTCTGCATCTCACCGACGCGCTTCCTGGTGCATGAGAGCGTGCGCACCGACTTCGCCGCCGCGCTGGCGCGCTACGCCGCCGGGCTCAAGGTCGGCAACGGCCTCGCCGAGGGCACACAGATCGGTCCGCTCGCCAACCCGCGCCGGATCGCGGCCATGACCGAGCTCATGCAGGACGCCGTGGCGCGCGGCGCCACCGTCGCCGCCGGCGGCGAGCGCATCGGCAGCGCGGGCAACTTCTTCGCCCCCACCGTGCTCACCGACGTGCCGCTCGACGCCCGTGTGTTCAACGACGAGCCCTTCGGCCCGGTCGCCGCCATCCGCGGCTTCAACACCATGGACGAGGCGATCGCCGAGGCCAACCGCCTGTCCTTCGGCCTGGCGGGCTACGCGTTCACGCGCTCGCTCAAGCACGCCCACCTGCTCGCCCATGAGCTGCAGGTCGGCATGCTGTACATCAACCAGCCGGCCACACCGAGCGCCGAGATGCCGTTCGGCGGCGTCAAGGATTCGGGCTACGGCACCGAAGGCGGGCCGGAAGCGCTCGACGCGTACCTCAATACCCGCGCGGTGACCGTGATGAACGTGTGACAACGCCCTTGCCCTGACGACGCAGTGGGCGGATGCGCATTCAACGCATCCGCCCACTGCGCTTCAAGCGCAACCGGGATTCGTGCGCAGCACTGCCATCCCATCTGGAATCCTTGGCATGCTGATGCCGTTACGCGGTTTGTCGACCGCACTCGATCAGCGCCTTACCAAACACGACGAGGCGCTTCCCTCACCCAAGCCCCGCGTTGGCGTGTATCGTGTCAAAGACTGCCAATCCGGCTGTGCCCGGGCCTTTGACCGGGGCGCGCAGCATCGAACACAGGAGAGCAGCATGAATGAGACGCTCACCGCCCCGGGACCGCTTCCGACCGAGGCCGAATTACTGTCCGCACCGTCCGACGACTACATGTCCGCGCGGCAGTTGGCCTTCTTCCGTGCACGGCTGGAGGCCGAGCGCGACGTCTTGCTCGACTCCGCCCACCGGACCACGCTCCATCTACAGGAGTACGAGAGCCCGGCCGACCCGGCCGACCGCGCCTCGCTCGAAGAGGATCACACGCTCGAGCTGCGCGTGCGCGACCGCGAACGCAAGATGCTGCACAAGATCGACGAGGCCCTGGCGCGCATCGACAACGGCACCTTCGGCTGGTGCGAATCGAGCGGCGAGCCCATCGGCATCGCCCGCCTGCTGGCACGACCGACCGCCACGCTCAGCGTGGAGGCGCAGGAGATCCACGAGGCGCGGCGCAAGATGCGGGGCGGGTGAGTGCCGTCCCTCCGGTCCGAAGCCCTCGCGGAAGACGTCGCCGCGCGCGCCACCGCAGCCCCCGTCGCACAGCACGAAGCGACGCCGATCGAATCCATCCTGCTGACCGCCGCCCGCGTATGCACCTTCGAGGGCCAGCGCGGACTGACCAACGCGAGCGGTTTCTTCTTCGAGCGCGATGGCCGTCTGTACTTGGTGACCAGTCGCCACGTGCTGCACGACGAGGCGAGCAAGCACTTCCCGGACCGCATCGAGATCGAGCTCCACGACGACGCGCACAACGTCGCGCA
>CAYVDO010000713.1:0-1901 GCA_964450125.1 uncultured bacterium | reverse complement strand
CTCGAGCGCGGGACGCTCGATCCGACCGGTCGAGTGACGATGATCGATCTGGCCGTGGCCGCCTTGTCCGATCCATCGGATGCAGTACGGCGCGTCGCCTTGGATCAGCTCGTGCGTCAGCCGGCAGCGATACCCGACGACGGTGGCGATCGGCGCCGCACCCTCGAGCGGGCGCTCGCCGCGTGCCTGAGCACGCACCGCGCTCCCGAGGTACGCGACCTCGCGCTCCGCGCCATCGAGGTCTTCCAGGCCCACGGCACGGCCCCCACCCTGTTGACGCTGGCGAACGATCCCGAGACCGAGACGGCGGTCGCAGAGCACGCGGTGCGGGTGCTCGGCCAGATCGCCGGCCAGGATGCGATCGTCGGCCTGATGCACCTCGTCGGCCGAGGGGGCGGATTCCGCGTCGATGCGATGCGTGCCATCTCACGAATCGTGGAGCGCTCGACACCCACCGAGCCAGCGGCGTCTCCCACCGGCGGTGGCATCGAGCGGGGCCGAGGATCGCGTGAGCGTGGGCCGGACCGGCTGGTGGCGGCAGTACTGAACGCGGTCCAGGCGCCGCCCGGCGACGACCCCGTCTTGTTCGCGCTGCGCTCGGGAGACACCGACGCCAAGCTGCGGGTGATGTGGGTGCTTTCGCGTACTCGCGATCCGCGCGCACCGACGTTGCTCACCGAGCTCTTCGCCGACGACGACGCCGTGGTGGCGCGCGCCGCGGCAGCGATGTTGGTGGAATTCGGCGGTCCGGTGGTGGAGCGAAAGCTCGAATCGGCACTCTCCTCGGAGAGCTCGCGGGTGCGCGCCAACACCGCGTTCGCGCTCGGCGAGCTCGGCCATCCCGACGCGGTCGACGAGCTGCTCGCCACGTTCTTCCGCGAGACCGACTCCGCGGCACGAGCGGACCTGGCGCGAGCGCTCGGCAAGCTCGGTCAGCGTGCCGCCATGCCACACCTGATCCGAGCCCTCGACGATCCAAGCGCCGAGGTGCGGAAGCAATCGCACGCGGCCTTGGTGGCGATCGCCAAGGAAGATGCGGGAGCGACCTCGACAGCCTGGCAGGAATGGTGGGATACGCATTGAGCGCGCCGCGGAGATCCCCGGCGCACCGGCTGCAACCGGCACCAGGAGGCTCTCCCATGCGCCGTCGGCTCCACCGAGACATCTTCGTCCCCGCAGCGCGCGGACGCCGTGCGCACATCGTACTGGCGCTCGCCTCGCTGTTCGCTGCCAATGCCGGTTGCTTGGCCGACTCCCAGATCCCCACACCCGTTCTCGGCGCGGAAGCGGGCGAGCTGAGCTGTTCCGCGCGCTATCCGCTCCAGGACGACGCGGCCAGCGGCGGCGGCTCGATCTCGTTCGGATCCGAAGGCGTGACCCAATCGACCAATCCGTGGGGCGCCGGGCCCCGATTTCACCTCGCGTTCACTTTCCACAACTCGAGCGGCGCTCCCGTCCACTTCAACCCCGCGTCGGTGCGCCTCAAGGACGCGCTGGGAGTCGATCTCCGATTGGTCGAGGTGAAGCGCGGCGACACCGCCGTCGGCGAGACCACCATCGACTCCGGCGACGAGGCGACCATCGACCTCTTTTTCGCGGGCCTCGGCCTCAAGGTGACGCCACAGCGGATGACGCACTTCCGCGTCGAATGGCCGTACGGAGTGGGCGATTCGTGGTGGACGCGTGTGACGCGCTGCCGCCAGACGGCGGAGCCCCCCGAGGGCAACGACGGGTTCGGTCCGTGGGTTTCGGTCGAGGATCCGAAGGACGCCGCGACCCAACGCGCTCAACCGCGCGCCAAGCCACCGGCCCCGGTGGGTTGGCCGCTGCATTACACGAGGTGATTCGGGGGGCTTTTCAAGCCCCCCGCCCATCGCGGCAAAGCCGCGATGGGACCCACC
>CAYVDO010000712.1:0-1916 GCA_964450125.1 uncultured bacterium | reverse complement strand
GTGTCGATCGTCATGCTCGGACCTTGAAGACCCAGCACGTACGACAACCGGCCCGACAGCACGCTGCTCGCCTGACCCGTGCCGCGATACCCGTCCATGTCTTCCAGCGTCGTGACGCCGTGACCGTAGTCCGAGCCCATCGAGCCCAGGTACACACCCGTCGTCGACTCGTTCAGCGTCGTGGGGCGCACCCCCGCTCGCTCCAGCGCTTCCCACGCCACCTCCAGCACCAGCCGCTGCTGCGGATCCATCCCCGTTGCTTCGCGCGGCGCGATGCCGAAGAAGCCTGCGTCGAATTGCTCCACGTCGCGCAGGAAGCCGCCCTCTCGCGTGTACGACTTGCCCACCGCCTCCGGGTCCGGGTCGTAGAGCGATGCCGCGCTCCAGCGCTCCGGAAATGGACCCACCGCGTCCCGACCCGCTTCCAGCAACGCCCAGTAGCTCTCCGGATCCGCCACACCGCCTGGAGTCCGGCAAGCCATCGACACGATCGCGATCGGCTCGTCACTCGCAACGACGCTCGACGTGGAAAGGACTGGCCGGGAATCGAGCTCACCGAACGCCTTTCGCAACAGCAGCTCGGCGATCGCCTGCGGGGTCGGGTAATCGAAAGCCAAGGTCGCCGGCAGCGACGTCTGCGCGCGCGCCGACAACTGGTTGCGCAGCTCCACCGCCATCACCGAGTCCAAACCCAGCTCTTGCAACGGACGATCGGACGCCACCATCGACGGCCGCGCCAGCCCCAGCACCGTCGCCACCTGCTCTCGCACCAGCGTCAGCACGGCCTCGCGACGCTCGTCCAGGGTCAAACGCTGCAACCGTTGCCGCAACGCCGACGCCTGCGCCGACGCGGCCCCCACTCGCCGCAGACCCGGACGAAGCAGCGACCGGTAAAGCGACGGCACCTCCGATGCCTCGGAAACCTGACGTTGGAGACGAGGCAGATCCAGCCGGATCGGCACCAGCAATGGCTCGCTCTGCGAGAGAGCCGCGTCCAAGAGCTCGAGCCCTCGCTCCACCGGCAGCGCCGCCACGCCCTGACGGCGCATCCGCTCGAGCTCCGTCTTGCCCAGGTGCGCCGTCATGCCCACGCCCTGCTGCTCCCACAGACCCCACGCCAAGCTGTGGCTCGGCAGATTCGAGGCACGGCGCTGATCCGCGAGCGCGTCCAGGAACGCATTCGCCGCCGCGTAATTGCCTTGACCCGCGCTGCCCAGCACGCCGGCTGCGGACGAGAACATCACGAACGCTTTCAGCGGTTGATGTCGAGTGAGCAGGTGCAGATTCCACGCACCGTCCACCTTCGGGCGCAGCACGTTGGACAGTCGCTCCGCGCTCAAGCCACTCACGACTCCATCGTCCAAAACACCCGCCAGATGGAACACCGCAGACAGCGGCCGACTCTCCGGCAGGCTTTGCAGCAGCCGCTCGACCGATGGACGATCGGCCACATCGCAGCTCGCCACGCCGACCGTCTCGGCTCCCAATTGCTGCAAGGCCGCGATGCGGTCCGAAGCCTCGCCATCGAGCGCGCGGCGCGACGTCAGCAGCAAATGCCGCACGCCGTGTCGCGTCACCAAGTGCCGCGCCAACGTTTCCCCGAGCTCCCCGTGGCCGCCCGTGATCAGCACCGTGCCTTCGCCGCCCAGCTCCAACTCTTCGACTGGCGTCGCGGCCTCGTCCGCGACCACCAGCCGTGGCACCCACGCGTGCCCGCCGCGGCAAGCGATTTCCGCTTCCCCATCCGCGCACAGCACACTCCAGAGCTCGGGCGAGACGGCGTCGCCCTCATCCACGTCGACCACGCGCAAGATCCGGTCCGGATGCTCGCTCCGAGCGCTTCGCAACAGACCCCACAGCGGTGCCTGAACCAGATCCCGCACACGGTCCGCGGCGCCCGTCCCCACCGCTCCACT
>CAYVDO010000711.1:0-1920 GCA_964450125.1 uncultured bacterium | reverse complement strand
GTCCGCCAGGCGCGGCCATGCCGTGCCGGTGGCTCGCCTTCGGCGGACAGGCTGGTGGTCTGGGTCGCGGCTCGCCGGACGTTCGAGGGCCGTGGCACGCTCCGCTCCCATGACGCTCGGTACTGCGGACAAGGCCTTCACCCCGATCACGTTGGGGCCACTCACGCTTCGCAATCGGATCATCAAGACGGCGACCTTCGAGGGCATGTCGCCGAAGGGCGTGCCGTGTCAGAAGCTCGTCGATCACCACCGCATTATCGCGGCAGGCGGTGCGGCGATGACGACGGTGGCGTACTGTGCCGTGGCGCACGACGGTCTCACCTTCGAGCATCAGCTCTGGATGCGGCCCGAGATCGTGGCGCCGCTTCGGCGGCTCACCGACGCGGTCCACGGCGAGGGTGGGCTGGCGGCGATCCAGCTCGGCCACGCCGGCTATTTCGCCGACAAGCACGTCGTCGGTGGCGCGCCGATGGGCGCCTCGCGGGCGTTCAACCTCTACGGCATGAGCCTGTGCCGCGCCATGACCGAGGCCGACATCGCGCGCATCATCGAGGACTTCGCGGTTGCTGCGTGCCGCGCCGTCGAAGCCGGCTTCGACGCCGTCGAGGTGCACGTCGGGCACGGCTATCTCCTGAGCCAGTTCGTCAGCGCCTTCACCAACCGGCGCGGCGACGCCTGGGGCGGGACGCTCGAGAAGCGCGTGCGCCTGCCGGCCGAGGTCGTGAAGCGCGTGCGCGCCGCCGTCGACGGCCGCGCCGCGGTGCTCGTCAAGATGAACCTCGACGACGGGTTCCGCGGCGGCGTGACCCACGACGACGCGGTGGTGGTGGCGCGCGCGCTCGAAGCCGCCGGCGCCCACGCGCTGGTGCCGAGCGGCGGCTTCGTGAGCCGCACTCCCTTCTACATGCTGCGCGGCACCGTGCCGGTGAAGGAGATGGTCGCCATCCAGCCCGGCGTGCTGAGGCGCGTCGGGCTCAAGCTCTTCGGGCGGATCGTCGTGAAGGAATATCCGTTCCACGAGAACTTCTTCTTCGAGGGCGCCGAGCGCGTCGTCGATGCGGTGCGCATTCCGGTGGCACTGCTGGGCGGGGTCAAGACCATCACCGGCATCGGTCGCGCGATGAGCGCCGGCTTCGAGCTGGTGTCGATGGGGCGCGCGCTGATCGCCGAGCCCGATCTGCCCAATCGCTTCCAAGCCGGGCTCGCCACCGAGTCCCGGTGCGTGCCGTGCAATCTGTGCGTCGTCGAGATGGAAAAGGAAGGTGTGAAGTGCGTGCGCATCTGAGTGGCGCCGAGCCGGGTGTGGCGTGAACGGCCGAACGTTGCTCCGCGCGGTGCTCGTGCTGCTGGTGGTGCTGGGCTTCATCGTCGGCCCGCAAATCTGGAATCGATCCATCGTGCTCCGGCACGCGAGCGGCTTCCGCTGCGCGGAGCTGGTGGTGACGGGCTCGATCTGCACCGGTGGCGAGATTCAGCGCGACTCCCGGGGGCGCAGCGCCGGCTCGACGCCCGTCCATTGCGTACTTCAGGGCACCATCGACGGAACGCCGCAGGAGCTCTGGATCGACAAGGAATCGATCCCCGACCACCCGCAGGACTCGCGGGTCGCGGTCTGGTTCAACCCGGAGCTACCGGCTACGGGTATCAACTACCAGAGCTTGAGGGTGCAGTGGGGCGACGTCGACGACGTGGGTGCGTTCGAGCGCCGCGCGATTCGGGCGCTCGCGTGGATGCTGCTCTTGCCGGTGATCTTCACCGTGCTTCTCAACGTGCTGGTGAAGCGTGCAGAGCGCTTCGGCGCTGCGGCCGGCGCGGCCGACGTCTTCCGCATCGTGACCCCGAGCCGGCAGGTGGCCGCGGGCGTGCCGATGATGGCGGTCGGGCTCATGTTCTTGTGGATGCAGGGCCGCTCGGTGGCGT
>CAYVDO010000710.1:0-1943 GCA_964450125.1 uncultured bacterium | reverse complement strand
AGCGAATCGAACGGCGCCGGTGACGTGCTCGGTGGCGGCGAGCGCACTCCCGGAGGGCCTGAGCCGGGCGCGCGCCGCCCGGAGCGCCGCATGGGCTTCGCGCAGCCCATGCAGTACGCCGCGTCGTCGGGGTTCTCGGCGCAGCAGTAGGCGCAGAACATCTTGGGAGGGCGTTCTTGGGAAATCTGGGAAAAGGGGTCACGATCTTACTTGATCGCCCAGCCAGCTCCAGACGTCACCGCGACTCCGCGGTCGTCCAGATCAGGCGAGGCGGCGATACGTGTGACAGGCGCCTTCCACCCGAGGCCGCGGCTGCGCGCCCCGAGGATCGCCGTGCGCTTGCGCTCCTCACCCAGTAGACTCGGGCGGCGCCTGCCCAGATCCTTTGCCCGCCGCCAGAGCAGTGACAACGTGCCACTAACCCGCGACTCCCTCGAAGCCGCCATCCCGGCATCCGCCGCGTCGCGCGCAATTCCCCCGATCGGCTCCGCGGATCCTCGGCCGATCCAGCCGGACGAGCGGCAAAGCGCAGACACCTACCGCGCTCAGTCGATCGACACCTCCAGCGACGTCGATCGCCGGTTGATGGTCGCGTGGCGCGCCCTACCGCCCTGGCGCAAGGCCGAGCTGGTCTGTGAGCTCGGCGAGACCGCCGAGCGCTTCACGCTCGCTGGGATCCGCCGGCGCCATCCGAACGCCTCGCCGCGCGAGCTGGCGCTCAGGCTCGCGGTGCGCCGCCTTGGCCCCGATCTCGTGCACCGCGCATTCGGCTGGACGCCGGATGGCTGAAGCCACTGCCGCACCCGCCCCACTCCGCGCCCTGTTCGCGGTCATCGGCACCCTCGAACGCTTGCGCATCCGCTACGCGATCGGCGGATCGCTCGCCAGCTCGCTGCACGGCGAGCCGCGTTCGACCGCGGACTTCGATCTGCTGATCGAGCTCGACTCCGAGCGCGCGACGGCGCTGGTCTGTGCGCTCGAGCCGACCTGCTACGTCGACGCACGCGCCGCAGCCGAGGCCGTACAGCGCGCCGGCTCGTTCAACGTGATCCATCTCGACACCCTCCAGAAGATCGACCTGTTCGTAGCGGGCACGCGACCGCTCGATCGGCACCAGCTCGCGCACGCCGTCTCGGTCACGCTCGCCCCGGCTTCGGTCCGGCCGGTCGCCGTCACGTCTGCGGAGGACATCGTGCTCCGCAAGCTCGCCTGGTATCGCGAAGGCGGCGAGGTCGCCGACCGCCAGTGGCGCGACCTCGTGGGCGTGCTCAAGGCCAGCCGCGACGAGCTGGACCGGACCTACCTCACGCGGGCAGCGAATGAGATGGACGTGGCCGACCTCCTCCGCAGGGCCTTCGCCGAGGCTGGCATTGCCGATCCGTCGCCGGACACGGGCGCGTAAGGGCCCGTCGACGGACCGGCGCGCCTCCGGCACACGGTGCGCACGCGCGGACGATGGATGCCGCGAACGACGCGTCGCGATAGGTGAATCGATCGCTGAAGCGAGCGGGGTGGCCGGTCGCCAAGGAAAAGGATCAAAGAAATCCTAAGGATCGAAGGCGCAAGCTCTCATTCGTGCACACGAACTGGCAATACCCGCGCGTCGTAGGCGTCTGCCTGGCGGACAAAGCGGAGAAGGCCAGAGTTGAAATCGACGTTGGCCGCCTCCGAGCCACGCGTATCTGAGGCCCACAAGAAACGGCACGATAGACGGATGCCCGGCGGCGAGTCGACCAGCGAGCTGCCCTTCGAGCACGCCGGGCGGTACGAATGAGTCGACGGCGTCACCGCCTGCAACAGCAGCGAGAGATCTTCCTCCGTCGGCAATCCCCAGTCCGAGTACCCGCCCAGCGTCAGGTTCTCCGCGTAGCGCTTCGCGCCCGGCCAATCGATGTCCGATCCGTTGTCGTGCGCCGCCCACTGCAGACCCGTCCGGGTGTCGA
>CAYVDO010000709.1:0-1943 GCA_964450125.1 uncultured bacterium | reverse complement strand
CGTGCAGCTCTTCCATCTGCTCCTCTCTGCCGGTTTATCCCGGCGCACGGGACCCCACCCCCAAGTCACTCGCTCACGCTCGCGGCTCGGCTTGCACTGCCGAGGGACGTCTGTGCGAGCGAACGTGTGACCGAGGAGCACGCGCACGTGTGGTAGCTTCGCGCGCCTATCGCGACCAACCCCCGGGTTCGCAACCCCGCCTTCGCTCATGCGACTTCGAGCCCTCGATTGCGCGCTGATCGCCGTGCTCGGTGCAGCGCTCTACCTGCCAGGGCTGGGCTCCAGCCGTTCGCTCTGGAATCCAGACGAGCCGCGCTTTGCCGAGATCTCTCGCGTGATGGTCGCGCACGGCGATTGGCTCACGCCGACGCTCAACGGCGAGCCCTACTCGAACAAGCCGCCGCTGCTCTTCTGGTCGATCGCGAGCATCGCGAAGGTCACGGGGCGCGTGTCGGAGCTCGCCGCGCGCCTGCCCTCGGCATTGGCTGCGATCGGCGTGCTCGTGCTCACGGGCGTGATGGCGGCGCGCATCGGAGGACGGCGCGCCGGCTGGCTTGCTGCGGCGGTGCTCGCCACGAGCCATCGCTACGCGTGGCAGGCACGCTGGTGCCAGACCGACATGGTGCTCACGCTGTGGGTGATGGTGGCGCTGGCCGCGTATCAGGAAGCCGTGCGTCGCGGACGACTCGGCAGCTTGGGCCTCGTGGCACTCTACGGTGGCACCGCTGTCGGTGTGCTCGCCAAAGGGCTTGCAGCCCCCGTCGTCACGGGTCTAGCGATCCTCGCCGACCTGATCCGTCGGCGCGCGTTTCGCGAGTTGCTCCACTACCGCTTGGTGACCGGGACGGTCGTCTTCCTGGCCATCGCCGCGCCCTGGTTCGTCGCCATGGGTGTCGTGCACGGCAGCGATTTCCCTGCGCAGTTCTTCTTGCGCCAGCACTTGCAGCGCTTCATCGATCCCTTCGACCACGCGCACAACGCCTTCTACTATCTCTATACCTTCCCCGCCGAGTTCTTGCCGTGGACGGTGGTGCTGCCGGGCGTGGCGTTGCTGCTTCACCGCGATCGAGCGCTGCTGGGGCGGCTCTGGTTCCCGCTCGGCTGGTTCGCGCTCACGTTCGTGTTCTTCTCGGCGGCGGGCGCGAAGCGCGGGCTCTACTTGCTGCCCGCTCATCCGGCGGCGGCAATCGTGGTGGGTGCGGCGCTCGAGCGCTGGCTCGAGAACAAGCGTCTCGCGGGCTTCCCGTATTTGTGGTTCGACGTGCCGATGTGGGCGGTCCCGGCGGTGATCGGCGCGGGCGCTCTCATCGCACCGGCGATCGTCCTCTTCGTATCGCGCGCCGACGTCGGTGCGGCGTTCCTAGCCATGCTGCTGCTCACCCCGCTCGGCGCCGGGCTCGCCGCGTGGGCAGCCCGCGGCGCGCGCGAGCGCCTGCTGGCCACTTTCGCCAGCGCGGCAGCGCTGATCCTGGTGACTAGCGGCATCGCGTTCCCGCGACTCGAGGGCTACAAATCGGCGAAGCCCCTCGCGGCCCACATCGCGAGCGTGCTGCCGCCCGACGTTCCGCTCGCGCTCTATCAATACGATCGCGCGCACTTCAATTTCTACCTGCGTCGCGACGTGATTCCCTCGCTCGACTCACCCGAACAGGGAATCGCGTTCCTGCGCAGCGCCAAGCGCGCGTGCGTGCTCACCGAGACCAAGCATCTGAGCGAGCTGGAGCAGACGTTCGGCAATGCGCTCGCGCGAGTCGCCGCCGACTCGGTCGGCCATCGCAAGCTCGAGCTCGCGTGCGCGGGCTCGTCCTGAAGCACGCGCTCTGCGCTTGCTTCAGGACGCGTCGATGTTTCCTCGGGAGTCTGTTCCAGACCCCCACCCATCGCGGCTAAGCCGCGATGGCGCGGTAGGGACGCCCGTCACCGGGCGCCCCCCGCACAGAACC
>CAYVDO010000708.1:0-1970 GCA_964450125.1 uncultured bacterium | reverse complement strand
CTACGAGGTCCGGAACATCGACGGCTACAACCAGGCCATCGCCGAGGAGCTCAAGATCATCGACGCCCAGCCCGGGCGCCGCGAGCAGCTCATGGAGGAAGGCGAGGAGCCGCCCACCAAGCTCCACTACATCGTGATCGTCATCGACGAGCTGGCGGATTTGATGATGGTGGCCTCCAAGGACGTCGAAGACTCGATCTGCCGGCTGGCGCAGATGGCGCGCGCCGCGGGCATCCACCTGCTGGTGGCCACGCAACGGCCGTCGGTGGACGTGCTCACCGGTGTCATCAAGGCGAACTTCCCTGCGCGCATCAGCTTCAAGGTGTCGTCGCGGCCGGACTCGCGCACCATCCTCGATTCGATCGGCGCCGAGCGGCTGCTCGGCAACGGCGACATGCTGATGCTCGCACCCGGCACCTCCAAGGTGACGCGCATCCACGGCTGCTATCTCAGCGACGGCGAGATCCAGCGCATCATCCAGCACTGGAAGAAGCAGGGCCGTCCCGTCTACGACAAGAGCATCCTCGACCAGCCGCTGGACGACGACGGCGGGATCGACGGACCCGACGACTACGACGAGAAGTACGACGAGGCGCTCGCCTTCGTGTCACAGCTCGGTCACGCCTCGATCTCGCTGGTCCAGCGGCGCTTCCGCATTGGCTACAATCGCGCCGCACGCATCATCGAGAAGATGGAGCGCGAGGGCGTCATCGGCCCCGCCGACGGTGCCAAGCCCCGCCAAGTGCTGGTCAACCGCATATCGCCGTGAGGCGAAGCGACGAGGAGCTGCGCAGGATGCCGACCGTAGGCCGTTGGGTCTCGAAATCCGCGACGGCTGCCGTGGTCGCATCCAGCCTGATCGCCGCTCCCACGCCAGCGTGCCTCTCCCGTCTGGCCCTCGGGCCGCGAATCGCGCTGGCGGCACCGGACTCGAAGCCGGCGGAGGCCCCCGCCCCCGACGCCAAGAAGCTCCTCGACAAAGTCCAGGCGCGCTACGCGAAGATCGACGGACTGCACGCGCGCTTCCACCAGGAGCTGACCTCCGCGACCCTCGGCCAAACTGATGTCGCCGACGGTGAATGCTGGTTCGCCAAGCCCGGCAAGATGCGGTGGTCGTACACCAGCCCCGTCACCCAGCTCATGGTCTCGGACGGCGCGATGCTCTGGTTCTACGAGCCCGACAAGGGCCAGGTCACCAAGGCCGCCCTCGAGCCCGCGATGCTCAAGCAGGTGCCCACCGGCTTCCTGAACGGCACCAGCAGCCTGAGCGAGGGCTATCGTGCCGAGCTTCCCAAGCTCGACCTGCCCCCCATCGACGGCGTCGCGATCGACCTCACCCCCGAACAGACGGCACCGTTCGCGAAGCTACGCGTGGTGGTCGAGCCGGCCACGAGCCTGGTCACCGAGATCACCATCTTCGATCCATTCGGCAACGTAAACCGGCTCTCGTTCACCGAGATCCAGCCCGGCAAAGCCCGCGAGCCCGAGTTCTTCCAGTTCACGACCCCCGAAGGCATTCGCGAGGTCGCCCCGCCCACTCCCGGCGCCGCGCCCTCGATGATGCCCTGACCGCGCGGTCGCGCGATCTCCCCCTGGCGGCCCACTCGTCCCTCAGTGGACGCGGGATCGCAACGGCCGTCACGACCGCCCGCAACAGCTCCACCCCGCTCCACCCCGCTCCGCCCGCTCACGTTCTGACCACCCAGCCTGCGATCCCGCCCTGGAGGCCCACCGGTCCCTCGGTGGGCGGGGGGTTGGCTTGCACTCGCTCCGCCGCCGACTGAAACTGATTCTCATTGAGTCTCCCGCGGGAGATACCCCGGCCCGTTTCGCCGGCAGGCGCCGCGGCGACGCATGGCTAGCATCGGGCCGCGCTCGTACTCGCACCCGATCGAGATCCTGCAGTGCTCGCGTCCCTCCCGAGGGGCAACGCATGCGTTCCCGCCCACCGCCACGCCCCGACGCGGCGA
>CAYVDO010000707.1:0-1984 GCA_964450125.1 uncultured bacterium | reverse complement strand
CCCAGTCCCTCGTTTACCGTGACCATCGCGCCATCAACGAGCGAGATCACGCTCAATGGCGATCCTACCGACGATGGAGAGCGCATCCAGACCGGGATTGGAGGTCGCCGATGCCTGAACGAATCGGATGCCAGGCCCGGCACGAATCGGACGAGGTTGCGATCGAACCGTGCCCTGGCCTTTCTCTCCTATCTCTTGGTAGTGGTTTCTCTTCGGAGCAGAAACTGCCCCGTGGTGCCGACATGCCCACCGGCCTGCACCCATCACCCCCGCTTGCATGGCTCGACCGGGCTCAAGGCCCCATCTCGATCCCCTGGTGGCGGCTGGCGGCGGTGCTTCCTTCATCCGCCCACCAGGTCGGCGCCAGCCTGTGGTTGTTTCGGAACCTGTACCGCAGGTCAGGACCAATCCGGTGGACCCGCGATCGGCAGCAGCTCCTGGGTACACCGATTCAGACAGCGCACGATGGCCTGACGCACCTGCAGCGGGCCGGGTTGGTGCGCGTCACGGAGATCGGTCCGGGCCGTGCATTCGAGGTCGAGCTGACGAGCCCGGTCGCCGATCCGGTTCTCGGCGGCACGCGCTGGCCCAAGAACGAGTGGGGTGCGATCCGCGGTCCCATCTCGAGGCCGTGGTTGGCGATGGCCGCCCGCGCCACGGGTGCACGCTCGCGATCGAATGGTGCGTATTCCCGGCCCGGCGCCACGATTCCGGTCGGGCTCGCCTTGTGGGCGGCTCGCAACCGGCGCAACGCAATGGGGAACGTGGTGTCGGCCGGCATCACGACGATCACGATGTTCGACACGAAACCCGACGCCGCTCTCCGCGCGCTCCGGGCTCTCGAGGCGATCGGGCTCGTGAAGCCCGTCGACAAGAACGTCGTCGAGATCGTGTCACCCGAGCCCGATCCGGTCCTGGATGGCCGGGAAGTCTGGCGGGAGTTCTTCATGAAGAAGTACGGCCTCGTCGCCTGGCCGACGCCGTGGCGTGGACCGGGCACGGGTACCCGCCATGACAGTGGGGCTGATTTCGTACACGCCGAGCACGTGGTGGTGGCGGGCATCGCGGAGGTAGGCCATGTCTCGAAGTGAGACCCAGACGACACCAACACCAACACCGGCAACATCAATGGCCATACGGTGCGGACCGACGAAACAAGCGCAAGCTCGCTCGGAGGCCAGCCGCTACATGTCAGTCGACGACGTAGCCGCATACCTTGGCCTTACCGAGAAGGCCGTACGGCACCGCGTGGCGCAAGGCACCATCCCGTACCGGAAGCTGCGCGGGCGCCTGTTGTTCGACAAGATGACGATCGACGCCTGGTTCGCGTCGCTTCCGGGCGTCTCCAAGGCCGAAGCCGAACGAAGGGCAGGTTGACGATGGCAATCTACAAACGAGGGAAGCGGTACTGGGTCGAGTTCAGCTTCCAGGGGAAGCGCTACCGCGAGCCGGCCGGCCACAACTACGAGGTCGCGCGCGGGCTGCTGACGAAGCGCCGGGCGGAAGTCGAGTCGGGCGTTCTGCTTCACCGTCGGAAGCGGACGACGCTGCGTGGTTGGGCCGAGCGGTACCGCGCATGGGCACGGGAGCGTAAGCGATCCTGGCAGCGCGACGAGGTGTCGCTTGTCCATCTTCTCCGGCACCTGGGCGATCGGCACCTCGATGACATCACCGCGGCCGTGGTGGAGGACTACCAGGCGGTTCGACGCACTGAGACAACCCGATTCGATCGCCCACCTACGCCGGCCACGATCAACCGCGAGGTCGCGTGCCTCAAGAAGATGCTCTCACTGGCCGTGCGCGATCGCGTGCTCGCCTTCCATCCGGCGCGGGGAGCAACGATGCTCAAGGAGCACAACGAGCGCGAGCGTGTGATCTCACCCGACGAGCTCGGCCGGATCTTGGAGCAGGATCCGCCGTGGCTGCGACCCATCGTCACGCTCGCTTACTGGACCGCAATGCGGCGCTCTGAGATCACGTTGCT
>CAYVDO010000706.1:0-2030 GCA_964450125.1 uncultured bacterium | reverse complement strand
GGCAGCATGGGCGAGCTGTGTGCTGCGATTCCCGAAACCCGGCTCGCAGCGATCGCGCCGCAGCCCACCGACGCGCGCAGCCCCCCTCGCTCGTGAGGACGAACGATCGGTTGGCGACCAGCGGCACCTACGGGGCAACCCTCGACGCCGCGGGCTGGATCGTCGTGTTCGGCAGTGCCGAGAGCCTCGACTATCGATTCCAGTACGCCAGCGTTGCTCGCATTCTCCCCTACGGCTCACGGGACCTCACCTTCGGCGGAGGGGACGGCTTCCTCCTTCTCGACTCGACCTTCGCGGCCATGACGGCGGATCCTGTCGCTGACTGGCTCTACCTCGCCCGTGCGGTCGAGGAACCCGGCGATCGCGCCGCATGGCTCGTGGCGCGGCTCACGCCGGACGGCGTCATCGACGGCAGCTTTGGCGACGCGGGAGCCGCACGCCTCGAGTTCGCGGACTGGTTCGGCGACCCGACCGACATGCTCATCGACTCACGCGGTCGAATCGTCATCCTGGGCAGTGTGTACCCCTTCTCGGGTACCGGCGGCGCGTTCCTCTTCGGCCGCATGCGGCCCGATGGCTCGCCCGACCCCGAGTTCGGGAACGGCGCGGGCATAACCGTGGTCCCGATCTCGGATGCAGGCGGGTTCGTCTCGCCGCTCCGTAGCCAGCCGGATCGCAAGCTCCTCGCTGCCGCACAGGATGCAGAGACAGGCTTCGATCCGCAGGGCGTGCGTCTCACCGAGTCGGGTGAGCTCGACGCTACGTTCGGTGAAGCGGGCCGCGTGCGGATCGACTTCCCCGATGAGCTTTACCCGTACGGTCTCGCCGTCCAGGCCGAAGACGGCAAAGTACTTCTCTACGGCGACGGGCAAGGCCATCTGGGCGAGAGCTACTACTCGTTCGTCGGAGCGGCACGCTGGGACTCCGATGGAGTGCTGGACACCGGCTTCGCACAACAGGGTCGCTTGCTTCAGGCGATCGGCCAGGGGCCATCGGTTGCGTCTCACCTCCTGACGGAAAGGGGCACCGTGCTCGTCGGCGCTGCCTCACCGACGTACGAGTCCGAGCGCGACCTGATGTTGGTTCGCCTCCGGCCCGACTGATCAGGGCGCCGGCTGCCCGCAAGGGTGCTCGATCGGGACGCGAAGGCTCGGATCGAGCAGCCGGAGTGGTGTGCGCGGCCCGAGCTGGGGCGATTCAGCGCGGATTCGCCCCGCCGCACGCCAGCCGGCTCAGGAACGACGCATTCCGATTCCGTGCAGTCCAGCCCGAGAGCCGGCTGCGGCCGCTCGCACGCGAACGATCACTCAGGCCAGCGCTTCGAGGCGCGCGGGCACGTTCGTGTGCCACGGGGTTCCTGCGTACGGATCGCGATCCTCGCTGGCGGTGAGCTCGTTCGGCGCCACACCCGCGAGCGCGCGTCCGCCGTCGCCTCGTGGGAAATCCACGCCGAGGCCGTTCGGCAAAGACACGTGCCCGGCTTGCATGGTGTCCGAGACTTCGATCGCCACCTCCACACTGGCGCGCTTGGTGGTGAGGCGGGCTCGCGAGCCCGTGGCGAGCCCGAGGCGAGCCGCATCCGCGGGACTCACGCGCAACGCCCCCGCCGCGTCCTCTTTGCGCCACGTCGGATCGCGGAGGATCGTGTTGGCGGTATAAGCGCGGCGCTCCCCCGCCGAGAGCACGAACGGGTACGCGGGGTCCGGCGTGGGCGGCGTGTCGCGAAGTCGATCGAGCTCAGCGAGAAGCTCGGGAATCACGAGCTGGATCTTGCCGTCGGGAGTGCCGAGGCGCTTCCAGGAATCTGCGTGATCGTCCACCGAGAACACGAATCCCGATCGGCTCGTGAGGATCGCGTCGAAGAGCTTCTCGCCAGGCTCGAAACCCTCGCCGGCGAATCCGGCGCGACCCAGCGACTCGGGATTCTGCATGGCGAAGAGGTGGGCCGCGCCCCACAGGGCCGCAGCCGAAGCCGCCTACGCCAAGGGCTGGGCGAAGATCCCCATGGCCGCCGAGATCTGGTCGAAGAA
>CAYVDO010000705.1:0-2032 GCA_964450125.1 uncultured bacterium | reverse complement strand
GGCTAGTGGTGGCGTGGTTCCTCCGCCACGTGAAGACCCACACGTTCCGCTGGTTCGTCATCTACCGCGTGATCGCCGGCGCCGCGATCTGCGCCGCTGCGCTGAGCGGCCACCTCCACTGAGCGGGAAGCGGCCGTGCTCTTCCGACTCGCGCTGGTCTGCCTCGGCAGCGCTCTCGGCGGCGGCGCGCGCTACCTGGTGTCGCTCGGGATGGCGCGCTTGCTGGGAACCGGCTTCCCGTTCGGCACGCTGACCGTGAACGTGGTGGGCTCGTTTCTGATCGGCCTCATCATGCAGGTGGGGCTCACCACCACCGCCATCTCGCCCAACACGCGGCTCTTCCTCACCACCGGCATCATGGGCGGGCTCACCACCTACTCGACGTTCAACTACGAAACGCTCGGGCTGATGATGGACGGCGAGTGGCGGATTGCGGCGGTCAATCTGACCGCGACCGTGATGGTGTGCTTGCTCGCGGGATTCGCCGGGCTCGCCGCCGGGCGCGCGCTCGCCGGAAGCTGAGCGTTGGGATCCGAACGAGGAGGTCGTCGACGATGCGAGTCCTGAGCGGCGAGCAACATCTGGTTCGGGTCTTCATCGGCGAGAGCGACCACTGGCACGGCAAAGCGCTCCACACCGCGCTCCTCGAACGGCTTCGCCAGGAAGGCTTCGCCGGCGCCACCGTCACCCGCGGTATCGCCGGCTTCGGCGCCCATAGCGTGGTTCACACCACCCGGCTGCTCGAGCTCTCGTCCGACCTGCCCATCCTCATCGAGATCGTCGAATCCGACGATCGTCTACCCGCCCTCACCGCCATCCTCGACGAGATGATCCTCGAAGGCCTCGTCACCATCGAAAAAGTCCGCGTCCTCAAATACGCCGCGCGGCCGCAAGCGTGACGGCGCTCCGCTTCGCGCTCGCCTCGCGGTGATTGGGCCGGCAATCCCGAATCCCGCCCCCCACCTCGCGCACGCCTCCGTCTCGTCCTAGCGACGGAGTCAAAGCGCTGACACTACCGAAGCTTTTCCAGGATCTCGATCAGCAAGAGGATTTCGGCGGCCATCGAGTAGTCCAACTCCGCATTGGCGGCGAGCGAGCGGTCACGGCTGCCGGCAACGATCAATTGGAGAGCGTCGGCCTCCGGGTTCTGGTGGTCCTTCCACCTCTCGCGGTACTGAGCGACGAGCTCCTCGGCCGTGCCCGTCTGTCCGGCTTCGAGCGCCTTGCCCACGGCGTGGAATAGGCGTCCCAGATCTGAGTAGTCCTCGCCGCCGTCGCGGCGGTAAGCGAGGTAGCAGGCGATGGCCCTGCGCCGCGCCTCCGCAGCCGCTGCGCCGTTGCCTGCATCGGTCTCGATCGAGGCGAGGATGTCCCAAGTCTTCCACGGCTCGGATGCATGGCCAAACTGAGCGTCGCATTCGATTGCTCGCCGGATCTCTCTTGCCGCTTCCTCGATGCGGCGGATTTTTCGTAGGCGGAGGGCAAGGTTGTATCTAGTCTTGCCTTCATTCGCCACATTGCTGGTCTCGACATACTTGTCCACCGCTTGCCGCAGGAGCACGACGCCCTCTTCCGTTCTACCGAAAGCGTCGTCATACAGAATCCCCAACTGTGCGAGCGTGTTCGCCTGCCCGGCGACATCGCCGATCCGCACCTTGATTTCCAGCGCCTTGCGGTAGGCATCCTCCGCTGCTTCCGGGTTGTCTGCCTCCTGACACACCATGCCGATCTGGTGCCAGCTCACGGCAACGCTACCCGGTTCGTCCAACCGCGTGAATCGTTGGCGCGCCTCGGCGTACGCCGCCAGCGCCTCGTCATAGCGGTGCTGATATTTGCGGACAGTCCCAAGCTGGCCTTTTGCCACGGCGACACCGCGGTCGTCACCGAGTTGCTCGGCGTAACGGACGCGCTCTTCGTAGGCCGCTGCTGCTTCGCCGAAACGGCCTAGCGAGAGCAAGCAGTTGGCCTGTCGTCCGATGCAGACCGCCGCCATCCGTTCCGCTCCGAAACCTGGGTTCCGTTCCTCGGTGCG
>CAYVDO010000704.1:0-2050 GCA_964450125.1 uncultured bacterium | reverse complement strand
GGTCCCGCATCTGGTGGTGCCGACGCGGCGCGGGATGATGGAGACGCACGCGGCGGTGGTCCGCCAGCCGGCTGGCGTGTGCGCGCTCATTCCCACCTGGAACTTCCCGCTCTTCACCACCATCAACAAGATCGCGCCCGCGCTCGCCGCCGGGTGCACGATGGTGGTGAAGCCGTCACCGTGGGGGCCGCTGGTCGATCTGCTGCTCGCGGAGGTGATCGCCGAGTGTGATCTGCCGCCGGGTGTATTCAATCTCGTGACCGGCCAATCGCCCGAGCTGGGCGCGGATCTGGTTGCAAGCCCAGCCATCGACAAGGTGAGCTTCACGGGCTCGGTGGCCACGGGGAAGAAGATCATGCGCGCCGCCGCGGACACGCTGAAGCGCGTGCACCTCGAGCTGGGCGGGAAGTCGGCGCTCATCGTCCTCGACGATGCGGACGTGGAGACCGCGGCGCCGAGTGCGGCTTCGCCTGCGTTCTTCCACGCCGGGCAGGGCTGCGCGCTCATGACGCGGGTGCTCGTGCCCAAAAAGATGCACGACGCGCTGGTGGCGGCCACGGTGGCCTTCGTCGAGAAGAAGGTGAAGCTCGGCGATCCTGCCGATTCCGCCGTGAATCTCGGCCCGGTGATCCGCAACGAGCGCCGCCAGGCGATCGAGGAGCTGATCGCCAGCGGGCGCAAACAGGGCGCCACCTTGGCGATGGGCGGCGGCCGACCAGCGAGCATGGAGCGCGGGTATTTCGTGGAGCCCACGGTCTTCGCCAACGTGCGGAATCACATGACCATCGCCCGCGAGGAGATCTTCGGGCCGGTGGCGTCGATCCTGCCCTACGACGATGAGGACGATGCCGTGCGCATCGCCAACGCCTCATCCATGGGACTTTACGGCGGCATCGTCACCAAGGACGTCGAGCGCGGGAAAGGGCTGGCGCGGCGCATCCGCACGGGCGGCGTGGGCATCAACAACGCCACCAATCTGCTCCATGCGCCGTTCGGCGGCTTCAAGGAGTCGGGCATCGGCCGCGAAGGCGGCGTTTTCGGCGTGCACGAGTTCACCGAGCTGCAAACCATCGCCTGGAACGTGATAGGCGGGTGATGAGAGGTGGCTCTCATCACCCGGTCGATGTTGTTTCGGGAGTCTGTTCCAGACCCGCGCCCCCAAGGCACTCGCTGCGCTCGCGGCTCGCCGCTGGCTCGCGCCACTCGCGACGCTGAGTGATAGCGCGGCCGGCCAGAGAACCTCATGGAGACTCGGATGCGATTCGCGAACAAGGTGGCGGTGGTGACGGGCTCGGGGCGCGGGATCGGCGAGGCGTACGCGAAGGCGCTCGCCCGCGAGGGTGCGGCAGTGGTGGTGGCGGAGCTGGGTCGCGAGAACGGCGAGCGCGTGGCGCGCGAGATCGTCGCCGACGGCGGCAAGGCGCTGTACGTCTCCACCGACGTCTCCTCCGAGGAGTCCACGCTGGCCATGGCGGCCACGGCCAAGGCCGAGTTCGGCGGCGTCGATTACCTGGTGAACAACGCCGCGATCTACGGCGACATGGAAGTGAAACCGCTCATGAAGGTGTCGATGGACTACTGGCACAAGTTCATGAGCGTGAATCTGGAAGGAGCGCTGCTCGCGACGCGCGCGGTCTACAAGCTCATGGCCGAGCGCGGCGGCGGCGCCATCGTCAACCAATCCTCCGGTGCTGCGTACATGGGCGGCGGCTACTACGGCATCGCCAAGCTGGGGCTCCACGCGATGACGCACAGCCTGGCCCGCGAGCTGGCACGGAAGAACATCCGCGTGAACGTGATCGCACCGGGGCCCGTGGACACCGACGCCACCAAAAAACAGGTACCCGAGGAATACGTTCAATTCATGCTCATGACCATGCCCATCCAGCGCCTGGGCACACCCGAGGACATCGTGGGCGCGTGCCTCTTCTTGCTCTCCGACGAAGCGAAGTGGATCACCGGACAGATCCTGTGCGTCGATGGCGGCCAGACGATGCGTCCCTGAGGGATCGGCGCTGGCCATGACGGCGTTCGAAACCATCCGGCTCGA
>CAYVDO010000703.1:0-2061 GCA_964450125.1 uncultured bacterium | reverse complement strand
CATTGCTGGTACCGATCCGGCTGGATCTGCCTCGTCTGCAACGTCAGGCTCGAGATGGTCAGCGCGTTCCGGCGTTGCTTCGCGCGCTCGTCCGACCTGGTCTGCGGCGCGCGCGAGGTGTCGTAGGCGCCTCGGCATTCCGCGAGCGTCTCAGCGCGTTGCCGGAGAACGAACGACTGAGCGCGCTCGTGCGTTGGGTCCGAGAGGAGGTCGCCGCGGTGCTCGGCACCGCTCCCGCGACAGTGCCGGGCGATCGTCCGTTGAAGGAGCTGGGTCTCGACTCGTTGATGGCGGTGGAGCTTCGCAACCGACTTTCGGCTCGCGCACAGGCTTCACTGCCGGCAACGTTGGCCTTCGACTACCCGACGCCGCTCGCAATCGCGGAGCTGCTCTTGCGCCACGCGTTCGGAGAGCTGGACGCACATCACGCGGCCGTCGTCGCGAGACACGTCCCGACTGGCGAGGCGATCGCAATCGTGGCGATGGCCTGTCGTGCTCCCGGTGCCGTCGTGGACCCTGAGAGCTACTGGAAGTTGTTGGAAGCGGGTCGCGACGCGGTGGGTCCGTTTCCGGAGCGCTGGCGCTCGCATTCCCTCTACGATCCGGACCCGCAAGTAGCCGGCAAGACGTACACCCAGGAAGGGGGTTTCCTACCGGATGTCGAGCAGTTCGACGCTGGGTTCTTCGGCATCGCTCCACGCGAGGCGACGGCGATGGACCCCCAGCAACGTCTGGTGCTCGAAGTGGCTTGGGAGGCCTTGGAGTCGGCGGGCATCGTTCCCGCAGGGCTGACGAACAGCGCGACGGGTGTGTACCTGGGATCGATGGGTTCTGACTACGGTCGGGACCAAGCGTTGCTCGAAGACCTGGATGGCTACCGCGAAACGGGTCAGGCGAGCAGCGTGCTGTCCGGTCGCCTGTCGTATGTGCTGGGTCTTCAAGGCCCGAGCATGACCGTGGACACGGCTTGCTCGTCATCGCTCGTGGCGTTGCACCTGGCGTGCGCGGCGCTTCGTCATGGGGAGTGCGACTTGGCGCTGGCTGGCGGCGTGGAGGTGATGAGCACGCCCGGCGTCTTCGTCGAGTTCAGTCGCTTGCGCGGCATGGCACCGGACGGTCGCTGCAAGAGTTTCTCTGCGGTTGCCGACGGCGTGGGCTGGTCCGAGGGCTGCGGGATCTTGGTGCTCAAGCGCCTCTCGGACGCACGTCGCGCCGGGGATCGCGTGCTCGCCGTGGTGCGTGGCAGCGCGGTCAATCAAGACGGTCGCAGTCAGGGATTGACGGCGCCGAACGGCCCGAGCCAGCAGCGCGTCGTTCAGCGCGCACTGGCGACGGGCGGCCTCTCGCCCGACGACATCGATGCGGTGGAAGCGCACGGCACGGGGACGGCGCTGGGCGATCCGATCGAAGCGGGCGCTCTGGCGGCGGTGTTCGGTCCGACGCGGAGCGAAGAGCGGCCGCTGTGGCTGGGATCCTCGAAGTCGAACCTGGGTCACACGCAGGCCGCGGCGGGTGTGCTGGGCGTCATGAAGATGGTGCTGGCGCTCATGCACGAGCGGCTCCCGAAGACGTTGCACGCGGAGCGGCCGAGCCCACACATCGCGTGGGAGGGCAGCGGGCTCAAGCTGCTTCAAGAGGCGACCGCGTGGCCTCGCCAAGCCGGGCGTCCGCGGCGAGCGGGCGTGAGCAGTTTTGGTGTCTCGGGCACCAACGCGCACGTGGTGATCGAAGAGTCGCCGGTGGAGGCCACACGAGTCGCTGCCGTGGCAGGCGTGCCGCTGACGGCGCCGCTGCTCGTTTCCGGCCGAGATGTCCGGGCGCTGCAAGCGCAAGCGGGGCGTTGGGCGGAGTGGTTAGGGGCCCACCCGGAGACCGACCCGGCTGCGCTGGTGCGCACGGCGGCGCTGCATCGAACGCACTTCGACGCCCGCGCGGCCATTCAATTCGAGAGCCTCGCCCAGGCATGCGAGGCACTGGAAGCGCTCGGTGAGGGGCTTCCGCACGCCGCGGTGACGCTCGGTATCGCGCGCGCGCAAGGCGGCGTGGTGTTCGTGTTCCCGG
>CAYVDO010000702.1:0-2075 GCA_964450125.1 uncultured bacterium | reverse complement strand
CGACAGCACTTCCTATCCCAAGCCGAAGAAGGGCTCGACGGAGCCGGGCGCGACCCGGGGGGGCCTCTGGGGCCTCGATCACCTCCACACCACGAACGCCGGACGCGAGCTCAAAGAGGCGTGCCTCGCCCTTCCCCGCGCGTGGTGCCGTGCTGTCTGCGCGCGCGCTTAGCACCAGGTAGTGGCGCTCTAGCGCCAATGCAGATTCGATGAAGTGGCTGGCCTCGGTCGCAACGAGGTCACGGTAAACCGTGCCTCAACGGTAAACGCGCTCGAAGGCGCAAGCGAAGAGGCCAGCCATGGAACATGTTGCGATCGATCTGGGCGGAAGGGAATCCCAGGTATGCGTGCGGGATGCGACGGGGAAGATCCTCGAGGAGAAACGATGGCCGACGAGGGAGCTGCGTCTGTATTTGGAGACGCGTCCGCCGAGTCGCGTCGTAGTGGAGACGTGCTCGGAGGCGTTCTCCGTCGCGGATGCGGCGCTCAAGGCTGGGCACGAGGCCAGAGTGGTTGCGGCGACGCTCGTTCGAACGCTGGGCGTAGGCGCGAGGAGGACGAAGACGGACCGGCGCGACGCGCAGATTCTGAGCGAGGTCTCCACACGGATCGACCTGCCCTCGGTGCACATTCCGTCGACGGACTCTCGCGAGCGAAAGTCGATGTGCGGGATGCGGGAGTCGTTGGTGCGTGCGCGCACGAAAATCATCAACACCGTTCGGGGCTGGATGCGCGGTCAAGCGATCCGGCTTCGGAGTGGCTCGCCAGAGAGCCTTCCCAAGCGCCTCAAGGAGGTCATCGAGCAGGTACCGTCGTACGTCGAACGTCAGCTGAAGATGATCGACATGCTCACGGAACAGATCGACGCGGCCGACAAGGAGCTGAAGAAGGTCGCGAAGAGAGACTCGACGTGCGCGCGGATGATGAGCGTGCCGGGCGTCGGGCCGGTGACGGCGGTGCGATTCGTGGCGGCGCTGGACAACGTGAGCCGCTTCGAGAGCGCCCACAAGGTACAGGCGTACTTGGGGCTGACCCCGGGCGAGGACTCGAGCTCGAACCGTCAGCGACGGACGTCGATAACCAAGGCAGGCTCAACGGCGACGAGATGGGCGCTCGTGCAGGCAGCGTGGGCGGCTCGTCGGGCGAAAGGCCTCCACCCGATGGTCGAATGGTCGCGCGAGGTGGAGAAGCGCCGTGGAAAACGCGTAGCGGTGTTGGCGCTCGCACGAAAGATCGCCGGCATCCTCTACGCGATCTGGCGGGATGGGTCCTTCTACGATCGATCGCACAAGGCGCCGCCTCAAACGCCCGCACCGCCGATCTCGTCGGCGGTGGCATAGCGGCCAACGATTCAAACGACCGAGTCGGGTCGTCGAGCTTCGACTGTCCAGAGAGGGTGATCGCGAAAGTGAACGTGAGGTCGGTACGACCTCGGAATGCCGATGGCGACCCCTCGACGGACTCCAACCTATGCGTCCACGAACGCGAATACTCGAGTGAGACAGTTCGCAGCTCGCTTGCGCCGACTCCACAGAACAACCACCACGCCTGTCACGTCGCTCGCGAGCTCGAGATCGGGCGTGAGCGTCTCGAGGCGAGCGCCGCGCCAGGCTCGACGCGACTCGCTAGGCCGAGATCTGTCTTGACCAGGGGGCCACTTCATACTCGTTCGGTTAGTCCCCTCCGACTCGTGCAGAGCCGCCCGCGCACGAGCTCTCTCTCGTCACGGAATTGAACAGGGAGAGCGACGAGAGCAAGGAAGGGATAGGGTGCCCAACCCTCTCAGCCGCTTCGCTCATGCAGTCTCGTTTGACGTAGAGCGCCGATTCGCAGAAACAGCGACAGACCCTAAATACCTCGCCCTCTTCGCGCTCCCTGTTCAAACCCGAGAACGGCGAGGACGAAGCCGGCGTGAGCAGCGCTGGAAGGACCGGGTCGCTAGCCGAACGGCATAGGCCTTAGCGCTTCGCGCAGCACTTCCGGCGCTGACTCCTCGCCGTTCATCCGTGAGGGCAAGGCGTAGTGGCGAGGAGCGAGCCGGCGAGGCCGCGAGGCAATCCTCAGGGCTTTTTCGG
>CAYVDO010000701.1:0-2082 GCA_964450125.1 uncultured bacterium | reverse complement strand
GCCTAGAATTCGAGGGATCGCTCTGTCTGGAGATCTTCGTTGCTAGTCGCATGGAGCCTTGGACGCTCCGACTGCATCGTGGTCCTGTCATCATCCCCGCACCACTCGATGCCGAGTGGATGTCCAGGTCCCGAGACTGATCGCCTCATCGTCGATTGCCAACGTATGGAGTTGGGAGCCTATTCTCGCCGCTCGGTAGACGCGAGGGCGTTTGGCAGGGCATGCGCCCGCATGGAGGAGCGGGCGCTGCCGGCGCTGCCGGACGAGACGGCACGCCGCCCGCGAGAAGGCGAACATTCAGCCCACGCGCCGCCACGCGCGAGCCCGCGGCTTGAGCCGCAAGCCGGTGCTCTGAGATGCTTGTCGACCCGCTCGCGATGTCGTTAGGGCGCCGCGCGGTCCGGGAGGCGGTTCGTGTTGCCATCGAGCATCAGGGCACCAAAGGCGTCGGTTAGCGCGAGATGCGGCGAAAAGGTCTAATCGCGCGCCACCACGAGACTGAGTGGCGTGGAGTATCGCGTATCGCCTCCAGTCTTGCGTGGCAGGCGCGCAACGGCGGCTCGACGTGCAGGGCCGATGGTACGACTACGATACGCGGGGCTTGCTCTGGAAGGTGAAGCGACCCGGGATTCCCGGAGGCTCCACCGTGTGAGAGGTTGGAGTCATGCCAAAGCGATCCCGGTATTCCCCAGAGGTCCGTGAACGAGCCGTGCGGGTGGTCGTCGAGCACGAACGGGAGCATGCGTCGCAGTGGGCGGCGATTACGTCGATCGCGTCCAAGATCGGGTGTTCGGCCCAGACGCTCAGCACGTGGGTCAAGCGCCACGAGCGTGATACGGGCCGACGCCCCGGCCTGACGACGGAGGAACAGGCGCGGGTGAAAGCGCTCGAGCGTGAGGTGAAGGAACTGCGCCGCGCGAACGAGATTCTGCGCAAGGCATCGGCGTATTTCGCCCAGGCGGAGCTCGACCGCCGCGGGACGTGATGGTGGCGTTTATTGACGCGCACCGTGGGGCGTACGGAGTCGAGCTGATCTGCGCGGTGCTGCCGATTGCTCCGTCCACCTACTACGAGGCCAACGCCCGACAGCAAGATCCAACCCGGGAGCCGGCGCGCACGCACCGGGATGCCGCGCTGCGCGTCGAGATCGACCGGGTGTGGCGGGCCAATCGGCGGGTCTATGGGGCGAAGAACGTGTGGAAGCAGCTGACGCGCGAAGCGATCCCGGTGGCGCGGTGCACGGTCGCCCGGCTGATGGGCGCGCTCGGGCTGCGGGGCGTGGTGCGCGGCCGTCGGGTGCGGACGACGATTCCGGACGCGGTGGCAGATCGCCCGCAGGACCTGGTGCAGCGCGACTTCACGGCGACCCGGCCCAATCAGCTCTGGGTCTCCGACCTGACGTTTGTGGCGACGTGGCGGGGCTTCGTGCACGTGGCGTTCGTGATCGACGTGTTTGCCCGGCGCATCGTGGGCTGGCGCGCGTCGACGTCGCTGCGCAGCGATCTCGCGCTCGATGCCCTGGAGCAGGCGCTCTATGATCGCGACCTCGACGGACCGCTGGTCCATCATAGCGACAGGGGCGTGCAATATCTCTCGATTCGCTACACAGAACGGTTAGCGGCGGCCGGCCTCGAGCCTTCGGTCGGGAGTCGCGGCGATTCGTATGACAACGCACTGGCCGAAACGATCATCGGCTTGTTCAAGACCGAGGTGATTCACCACGCCGGACCCTGGCGGGGTGTGGAGGACGTCGAGTACGCGACCCTCGAATGGGTCAGCTGGTACAACACGCACCGTCTGCTCGAACCGCCGGGCTACTTGCCGCCGGCGGAGTACGAAGCCCAGTATCACACCGCCACTTCGGACCTCGCCGAGCTGGCACTCAAGTAACCCAGTCTCCGGAAAAGCCGGGGCGATTGAGCTGCGTCGCCACGCGCTGGCTGTTCACCGAGGCGAACGGCGGGTCCTCGGTGCTTACCACTCTCAACACCACGGTCACGCACGCGCGCGACCTGCGCGACGCGCAGACGCTGCGCCAGGTGAGGGTGGGGGCCGGGAACTGGTACCAGTGATTCGACTACG
>CAYVDO010000700.1:0-2103 GCA_964450125.1 uncultured bacterium | reverse complement strand
GCGCATTCGCCGATCCGGAGCGCTCCATCCGTGAGCAGCAGGTGCAGCACGCGCTCTTCATCGCTCTTCGCGGCCGCGATGAAGCGTTCGAGCTCATCACGGGAGTACACCTCGACCTTGGGCTTTCTCTGTTTCGCCCAGGTCAGTCGCGGCAGATCAAACCGCTTGGGCAGTTCTCCGATGCTCCGCGCGTATTTCAACGCGACGCACACCGCATCGCAGATCTGGCGCGTGTAGTTGTACGACAAACCGCGCTCCTGCCTCACGCGCGTACGCAGTGCCGACAGCGCCCGCTCGTCGATTGTGTCGAGTCGATGCGACGCCAGAACATCGCGGATGTGGATCCACGCGGTCCCGTAGTTGAGCTTCGAGCTGCGCTTGAGTTCGGCGACATAGCCAGCTTCGAATTCAGGCCAGAAGTCGGCGAGCGTCTTGACGCTCTTGTTGTTTGATTCCTTGGCGTGGTCTCCTTCCTTTTGCTCGTCATGATCGACGGGCCTCTGGCACAGCTCCCGGTAGAGCTTGAGCGCTTCCGCGCGCCCCCACTCGGTCGCGGCGACCGCGTCCATGCCGACCGGCGCCACAATGCGGCGTCGGATGGCCCGGGCGGGGTCGAGCGGGTGGGTGAGGTTGATGTCGACATGCTGGCGGGTTCGATCCTTGAAGTACGGGCGGCTGGTGACTTCCAGATTCTTCACACTGGACTCTTTCCGCCCCCTCGCTTCCTGTTCCGCCAGCCAACGTACAAGATCGCGCTGCGCGTAAGCAACCCTGCGGCCCATGCGGAGGACCGGCGGCCCCACGCCCTCGGAACGCCATTTCTCCAGCGTCCGCGGGCTCAGCTTCAGGAAACCCGCGGCGTCCGTGGCCGTCAGAACTGTGTCAAAGTCGCTCGCATCGCGAGATCGCCCCCATGTGTTCCCATCGCCCACAGCCCCTCCCTCCGCACAACCCTCCACGAACGAGCTTGGCATTATCCACGATCACGTAGGACGACTCAAGGCATGCGATCGCGCTGTGGGACTTCGCTCTGCGCGAATCGGCGACGCGAGTCAGCCCCGGCCCACGCGCAGTACGCCGGCGACGTATCCGACCGCCACCCCGAGCGTGCCCACTGCGATGAGAGTCAGAATATTACGCATTGGATTTACCCTCCTTAATGTCCTTCGGACCGCCCCGAATCGTATCAGTCTTGCCCTCCTGCCCCTTCGCGTGCGCCCCTTTGCAGGGGTCGCACGCGCAGGTGGGGCCACAACACGAGTTGTCCCCGAACCGTTTGTACAGGACCAAGGCGCCCACCGTCGCCGCGGTAGCGGCGACGGTTCCCACGATGTAGCGAACCGTCTTGTTCACGACTTCTTCTCCTTCCTCGCCTCCGGCGGTGTTGGTACCAAGTCCACGAACGTCTCGAGGCGAACCGCGATAGGGCGATCGCCACGAGCCACCGCTTTTGGACGGCGTGCTCGATCTTGCCAAGGCCCATGAGGTGTTCGTGGCGAATCTCCGCGTCTGTGATCTCCCGCGCCCCAGGGTCGTCGATGAGCCAGTGCGGGACACGGTGCAGGCCGAGGAGTTCGCGTAGGAACGCCAGCGTCATGGTCGGCTCATCGGGGAGTTGGCGAGCGTTGGCGCGCCGGAGGGCGCCACACACGCAGCCGTCGCAGACCGAGCGCTCGCCCGCGAAGGTCATGCGCGCCAGGAGTTCTCGTCTGTCGCACACGGCGCAAAACCCCACCAGATCCATCGGGCAGAGATTCTCGACGCTGAGCGCCAGCTTCGAGAGATGCGCGTGGATAGCGGGCACGAATCTGCACGCGCTTGCGCAGGCAGAGAGCGTGTCACACGCACCCATGCAGAGAGCGTCGCGCATGATCAGCCAACGGCGCCGCAACCCCGAGACCTGGGCTTCATCTTCCGGCGTCTCGAACTCGGGATCACGGCCGCGTGCCAGCATGTCCTCGACATGGTTCGCCTGCTCGATCAGGCCCGGGTAGGCCGCCTTCAAGCGGTGGGTCGTCCTGATGAGGATCTCCGCGGCGTCGAGGACAGTAACAGGGTGCATCCATCGGAACATCGTAGCCTCTCCTTCATCTCCGTGCGCCG
>CAYVDO010000699.1:0-2109 GCA_964450125.1 uncultured bacterium | reverse complement strand
GAGGCGTACAAGGCGGCGAGTGCGGCGATGAGTGGGGGGTAGGGTGGGGTAGTGGGAGGCGCGGCGGCTACTCGCCCCGAGCGCGGCGGCATGCCTCCGGTACTCAAGTGGACAGCCCCTCGACTAGGGTTACCCCCAGTCGTCAACTGTCGAGCACGCTGCAACATTACGGCTGAGTCGATCTCCCCCCTCGACCATCAGTCGCCGGTTCGCGAATGGCTGCTCCGTGGCACTTGTCCGACGCCAGCGCACGTCCATGGGCCAAGTCTGACCCGCCATACCCGCTCTGGCGCCACCTGCTCGACGTGGCTGCAGTGGCGCGTGCGCTGCTCGCCGTATTCCCGATCGGCGACTCCATCCCCAACGCGCTCGCCGCTGCGCTCGTGGGACTGCACGACGTCGGCAAGGCCGACCCGCTTTTTCAGCTCAAGGCGCCGGCGTTGGCGGCGACGATGGAGCCGGAGTGCTTCGGACCGCTCGCCTCAGGATGGCAGCGCGAGGTCGTGGCCTTTCGCCATGAGGTGCGCTCCGAACAGACCCTTCGAGCACTGCTGAAGTGTGAGCCGTTCGCGTGGCCAACGCTCGCCGTCGACGCCTTCCGCCGCGCGATTCGCGGTCACCACGGGAACTTCAACGCCCAGACCACGAGCGAGGACGAGTATCCGGAGAATGTCGCGGAGCACTGGCGCGGGGTACGTCGCGAACTCTGCACGCTGGTGTTCGATGTACTTGGAGTGCCGGACATGGCACCTCCACGCTGCGAGCATTGGGACGTTTTCGGTGTGAAGCTGTCGTCCGTCCTCGTGGCCGCCGACTGGATCGCCTCGAACGCCACACTCTTCCAGATCGAGAGCCTTGCCGACGACCCGAGCGAGCACTTCGCGCTCGCACTCGATGCAGCCACTCGTTCGCTTTCGGCGCTCCAACTCGCCCCAGCCGGTTCCGCAGGTCTGCCGTCGCCCGCGTCTTGGGCACAGCTGTTCGGGGCCGAGCTCGTCCCGCGCGGTGTGCAGAAGGTGGTCAGTGACGCAGACGCCCCGATCGCACCCGGATTGGTGATCATCGAAGCGAGCACCGGCGAGGGGAAGACTGAATCAGCGCTCTACCTCGCTCAGCAGTGGCAGGCGTCGATGGCAAGGTCCGGCATCTACTTCGCGCTCCCAACGCAGGCGACCAGCAACGACCTCCATCGACGATACGCCGCGTTCCTCGAGCGCAACTCGCCCGGTGCCGTGCCCCTCCTTGTTCACGGGATGGCTTGGCTGGTCGATGCCGCAGCACCTGCGGGACAACTCGATCCCGCGTCCGCCGGTGCCTCAAGCGAACAGCAGCGCGAGGCGAACGCCTGGATTCGGAACGCGAGGCGCGCCCTGCTCGCTCCGCACGCCGTGGGCACGGTCGACCAGGTCCTCCTTGCGGCCCTCGCGGTTCGCTTCGGCTTCCTTCGGTTGCTGGGACTTGGCACGAAGGTGCTCGTCGTCGACGAGGTCCACGCGTGTGACACGTACATGCAGGAGCGACTTGGACGGGTCCTGCGGTGGTGCCGGGAACTCCGAACGCCAGTCGTACTGCTGTCAGCAACACTCGCACGCAGTCAGCGCGAGTTCCTGGTGCGAGCATGGTACGGAGACGGGTCCCAGGTGAGCGTTCCCGCAAACGACGCCTATCCGCTCGTCACGATCGCGCCGTTCGAGGCCTCGGTCCCAGACACGTCATCGGTCGAGGCGCGTTCCCTGTCGTCGAGCGCCCCGACGCCCGCGACCCGGCAGCTCGGGATCGAGCGCTTTGGCATCGACAGCGGCACGAACGCGCTTCCCCAGCCGGTTGTCCAACAGCTCACGGGTGGAGCAGCTCTGACGGGGTGCGTAGCGTTGATCCTCAACACGGTCCAAGGGGCGCAGGAGGCGTTCCGCCAGTTGCGTGCGCATCTCGTCGATGATCGCCCGGCCGTGCTATTCCATTCACGCTTTCCGGCGTGGCGACGTCTGGAGATCGAGCGCGAGGTGCGTCGATGCTTCGGCAAGTCGGCGCAGCTCGGTGGCGAACGCCCGGACAGCGCTCTTGTCGTCTCGACGCAGGTCCTGGAGCAGAGCCTCGACGTCGACTTCG
>CAYVDO010000698.1:0-2115 GCA_964450125.1 uncultured bacterium | reverse complement strand
GTGAACGGCACGCAACGCCTGCCAGAGTTGCGCCGCCTCGGCGGCACCTGCCGCGCCATCGCCCGCGGACGAGCGTGACGCGCGCGTGACGCACGTGCCGACGCGAAGATCCCAGGCCCCGAGATCCTCGCGCCACGGATGGCTCGCACGGCACGGCGCGCAGCCCAAGGCCCGCGTCGCGAGCGTGAGCGGCCCCTTGCAGCTCGGGCAGCGCACCAGATCCAGCTCGACGGCGCTCATCGATCCGCGCTCCAGCAACGCGCAGCGCGCGCAGCGTATTGCCGCGTCGAGTAGCTTTGGGCGCGATGAGCGACGTTTCGCGCGACGATCCTCACGCCGGCCTCACGCTGCCGGTCGACGCGTTCGGCTGCTGGGCACGCATGTTCGCGCTGCCGGGCCTGAGCGACGCATTGGTGTTCGCGTTCGAGCTCGAGGGGCAGCTCGATCTCGTGCGCCTCGCCGAGGCGTTGCGCATCGCCGTGGCCGTGCACCATCCCGTGGCGAGCGCCCGGCTCGAGCGTTTCGGCGGAATCTTCTACCACTGGCGCTGTCAGCCCTTCCGCGCCGAGCATTTCCTGCGCGGCCCCTATCGCGCACCGCGCCGCTTCGACCTCGCTCACGAGCCACCGTTGCGCGTCCACGTCGGCGACCGCACGCTCGCTTTCGAGATGAGCCACGTGGCCTTCGACGCCATCGGCTTCGCGCGGGTGGTGCGCACCGTGCTGGCCCAGTATGCCGCGTTTCCCGAACGCCTCGAGCCGCGTTTCGACGAGATCGCGGTGCGCCGCGCGCGTGAGCTCTTCGCGAAGCGCCCCCGCGGTGTCGAGCGGAACCCCGGGCGGCGCTTCGTCGATCCTACGACCCGCGCGGTGGTGGCGCGTCGCAACGACGCGCTGGCTCGCGCCGACGACGCTGGCGGATCAGGAACCCTCCATCACCACCTGACGCTGCCTCTCGCAGCATTGCGCGAGGCCGCCCACGCCCGTGGCGTGACGCTCAACGATTGGATCGCCGCCGGCTGCTTGACGGCATTCGCGGACTGGAACCGGCGTCACGGCGCGCGCACCCGATTCGCCTCGGTGGACCTGCCGGTCAATCTTCGGCCCGCGGACCGTGCCTCGTGGATCGCCGCCAACGTCACGGGCACAGTCACGGTGAACGTCGATCTCGAACGAGGCGGCGCACCGCCTACGTTCGAGGGCGTGCTCGCGACCTTTCACGACGAGATGCAGCGTGCCAAGGCTCGACATCGAGCGTGGTCGATGGCACCGCGCTGGCCGATACGCCATCACCCGACGTGGCTCGCGGTGTGGCTGGCGCGCGCGCTCACGGCGCTGGTGGCGCGTCCGCTGGTTGCCCTCGGCCCCACGCTCCTGCTCTCGAACTTCGGCGCGCTCGACGGGCTCACCGGCAGATTCGGCGAGCTCGAGCTTGCGCACTTGCGCGTGGAGGGCAGTGCTTACCCGATCTGGACGGTGAACGCGGTGAGCCCGGCCCACGAGACGCTGGTGCTTTCCTTTTGCGTCCGAAAGAGCCATTTCTCCGCGGCTTCGCTCGCGGCCTTCGCGAGCCTCACGCAGGAACGGATCCTCGCCGCATGCAAGTCCTGAGCTGGATCGAGCGTTTCTTCGTCGCGGCCCACGACGCAGGCCTGGGACTCGGCGCGGGATTCGTGGTCGGGGTGGGGGGACGCATCCCGCGTGAGGTCGTCCGCGAGGCGTGGGCGATTCTCGGCGACCGCTACCCGATCGTGCGCTCGGTGCTGGTACGGCGGCGCTGGCGCGAGCACGGTTGGTCGGGGTTCGCTTGGAAAGAAGTGTTCGACGCAGATTTCGGTCCTCTCTTCGTGACCGAGAGCGAGGAGGCGGCGCGCGCCGGCGAGCCGCTCGCGAGCCGTTTCGACCGCGCCCTCGAGACCTACGGCAACCTGAACGTCGACATCGATCACCAGCCGCCCGCCCAGCTCGTGGTCGTGGAAGCGGCCACCGGCGAGACCGCGCTGGTGATCCGGATCCACCACGCCGGCCTCGACGGAATCGCGCTCGCAGTACTGTCGCAGGACTTCGTCGAGATCCTGGACGCGCTCGCGTTCGGCGGGCGGCCGAGCCGCCTGCA
>CAYVDO010000697.1:1601-2116 GCA_964450125.1 uncultured bacterium | reverse complement strand
ACGAGCGGGGCGAACACGACGTCACCGTGGCGAGCGGGCGGGCGGAGATGCGATTCGCGGGCAATCCACTGTTCGGTCACCCGACGTGGCGCGTCCTCCAGATCTTCGCGACCCGCGTGCTGTTCGAGCTCGTCGGTGCGCGCGGCACCGTCGTCGGCGATCACGCGGGCGACGACGCGTTCACCGCGATCGCGACGTGGTCCTAGGAGCCCGTAGGCCTCCGTCGCATCATCGGCTCGCGAAGCGCTCGCCTGTACGGATAGGACGCGCTCGCAAGCTCGCGCTAGAGAGCTGAACCGCTAAGCTGCCCGATGCCTGGCGATGCCCATCAGGTTGATGATGGCAGCGGTACGATTCAGGTCGAGCTCGTTCTTTCGGACGCCACGGTAACGAGCTGTGTTGCCCTGGAGCGCAGCAACGCGGGCAAGCATGTGCTCGACGGCAACGCGTTGACGGAGGACCTCGCGACCGGTCGAGGTCTTGGCGCTGATTCGTAGTTGGATCAGACGTTCCTC
>CAYVDO010000697.1:0-1591 GCA_964450125.1 uncultured bacterium | reverse complement strand
CGAGTGGATGCAGGACGACGTTCCGGGCGACCGACTCGGTACACTGCGACTTCAGTTCGCACACGGAGCAGTCGCTCTTCGCGAAGCGGACTTGGAAGCTCTCGAGAATCGGCGACGTATTGCCAGCTGGACAGGTGATCAGCCGACGACGAAGGTCGATCTTGAAGTCGTACTTTGTAAACTTGCCTTGGTTTGGACGAACCCACGGCCTCGAGTTGATGACGACTCCGTCCTGATGAAGCTCCACGAGGAAGGGACTCGCGAGGTAGCCGCGGTCGATGTCAATGGTCGTGACCTTGCCGTGCTGAGCGGCGGCATCGAACAGTTGTTCGGTGACGACATGCTCGGCGTCATTCGCCGGACGAAGAGCCGTAGCGAGGATAAATTCGTGAGAGATCGCGACGTGTCGTTTGTAACCATCGAAGAGCTGCGACCGGCTCTTTCGACCATGTCGGATCTCGGGGTCGTTGATAGAAACGACTCGATCTTCAGCCACACCCTCGCGGAGACGCTGCTTCCCACCGCCCGATGGGTCTGGTTCGATGTCTTGGTCGATCACCCGGTGAAGAAGACTAAGCGCGTCTTTGAGAGGGGGCTCCGAGGCCGACTGCTTTGCGCGCTTCTCGATCCACTCCAGCATCGAGACCTCTTCGAGTAGACGTTGCAATGCTGCTACCTGCGCACCTTCGTCGTCCCAGTCGATATCGATCGAAGCCTTCACGCTATCGCCTGACAGCGCCGTCAGTCGGGCCTGCTTGATCACGTCTTCCTCGTCGATGCCCACCGCAACGCTGATGGCGTGAACAACCTTTGACATCGCGCGACCGATCAGATTCCACGTGTCCTCGACCCGGCCTTGTCCGTGAAACGGCGACGAGTCGAGAGCAACGCGCAGCTTCTTCCACCCAAACTTCTTGCTCCGTTTCGCGATTTCGATCGTTCGCTCGACGAGCTTTTTGTCGAGATCGTTGGCGATCATGCGAAGACGGAACCGCACCAGCGTCCCCTGCCCAAACGGGGCCTTGTCGTCGCCCAGCGTGCTGAGAACAAGCTGCCACCGGCGGTCGTTCTCCGCGGCGTCAACTGCGTCCGCGTCGCTCAAGCCGTCGTATCGCTGAAGAAGGAGGACCATCGCCAGCAGCGCCGGCGGACACGGCTCTTGACCGCGCGGCTCGTACGTCGCCATCAACTCCTCTTCGAAACCATCGGCGAAGAGCTCGTCGCGGATCTCCCAAAGAAATCCGTAGAACTTGCTGGCCGGACGAAGCCCAGCGGCGACCTTCTCAGCGGCGGCGGTGACATTGCGGACCCACTTCATCCGACGAGTGGATCACCAACGCGAATCGACGTCGATCCCACCTTCAGCTTTAGTGGATCAGCTCTCTAGGAGTACGATGCAGCTCGATGGGGGACGACGAGCTGCTCGCCAGCGAGCACCGCTTGCAGATGTTGCTCGCCTGTACGAAGGGCATCGTCTTCGAGCTCGATCGTGAAGGGCGCTACATCAACGCGTGGACCCATGACGATCAGCTACTCGCGGCTCCGCGCGAGCAGCTGATCGGTCGCACGATTCGCGAGGTGCTCGGCGAAG
>CAYVDO010000696.1:0-2118 GCA_964450125.1 uncultured bacterium | reverse complement strand
CTTCGACGGGATCGCCGGCATCCTTGAGGCCCACGAAGTTGACACCCTTCACGACGCGACCGTCGCGGACGTCGAGGCATGGGATGATGCGCTTGGCTACGCTCATCGCTCGACTCCACACGGCCCGCCCCCGGCGAGGTACTGGAGCGCCGCGTCGAGGTCGAGCGTGCCTTCGTAAAGCGCGCGGCCACTGATCACGCCGATGACGCCGTCGGCCTCGAGCGGCCGCAACGCCGCGAGATCCTCCAGGCGATGCACGCCGCCGGACGCGATCACCGGGATACCCAACCCGCGCGCGACCCGCGCGGTCTCCTCGGCATTCGGACCGACCAGCGCGCCGTCGCGAGCGATGTCCGTGTACACGATGCCCGCCGCCCCGGCGCGCGCCGCCCGTTCGGCGAGCGTGCGTGCTTCCACGTCGGTCTGCGTGACCCAGCCGCGTACGGCGACCTTGCCCTGGCGCGCGTCGATGCCCACCCAGATTCTGCCTGGCCACTCGCGGCACGCCGCATCCAGGAACGCGGGAGCTTCGATGGCTGCAGTCCCGATGATCGCGCGCTCCGCGCCGAGGTCCAGGATCCGCGCGACGGCGTCCCGGGAGCGCAGCCCGCCGCCGATCTCGATGCGCATCGCCGTGGCGGCGCGAATTGCGCGGATCGCGGCGCCGTTGCGCTCACCGCCTTCGAACGCGCCGTCGAGGTCGACGACGTGCAGCCAGGTTGCACCGGCCGCCTCGAAACGCCGCGCCGGTTCCACCGGGTCCTGGAAATAGACCGTCTCCGCCGTGGGATCGCCTCGAAGCAGTCGGACGCATCTCCCGGCCCTCAGGTCGATCGCGGGAAGGAGCGTGAGGCTCATCGGCAGATCCCCACGAAGCGTGTCAGCAGCGCGAGCCCCACCGCCTGGCTCTTCTCGGGATGAAACTGGCACGCCAGCAGATTGCCGCGTGCGATGGAGGACGTGAAGGTGACCTCGCCGTGACGCGTCGTGGTGGCGACCAGCGCCGGCTCGTCGCACGCGACGTAGTACGAGTGGACGAAGTAGGCCCACGCGTCGTTGCCGAGGGCCTCGCTCACGAGGCTCGACCGCTCGCAGCGAAGCTGATTCCAACCCATGTGCGGTACCTTCGCGCGTTCCACCTCGTATGCGCCCGGCTCGGGAAGGGGAAAGGCGCGCACGCGACCACGACAGATGCCGAGACCGCGCGTCGTGCCGAATTCCTCGCTCGACTCGAAGAGCAACTGCAGGCCGAGGCATATGCCCAGGAAGGGACGATCCGCGTTCAGATGGTGGACCAAGGGCTCGATCCAGCCGCCTCGAGACAGGTTTTCCATCGCGGCGCGGAAGGCTCCGACGCCGGGGAGCACCACGCCACTCGCGTGCGCCAGCGCCGCCGGGTCGGTGCTCACCTCGACGTGACCGCCGGCGCGCTCCACGGCCTTCGCGACGCTGCGCAAGTTGCCGCTGCCGTAGTCGACGACGAGGATCGGGTGCGTGGGGCTCGCCATGGGTTCCGAATGCGATGCGGGGTTGCGCGCGGTGGACGCGCGACGGGCTGCAAATGGTTCGTCGTGGAGCTCTTACGGACGCGCTCAGCGGCGTGGGCCGACCTCGTCGCTCGTCACAGGACGCCCTTCGTGCTCGGCACGTCGCGTCGGCGTGGATCCACGGTGACGGCATCGCGAAGCGCCAGGCCGAAGCCCTTGAAGATCGCTTCGAGCACGTGGTGCGCGTCTTGGCCGTAGCGAACCGTCACATGCAGATTCATGCCGCAGCGATTCGCGAACGAGCGCAGAAACTCCTTGGCCAGCGAGACGTCGAAGGTCCCGACCTTCTCGCAGTCGAGCTCCACCCGATAAACGAAGTACGCGCGCCCGCTCAGATCGACGGCGACGTCGGCCAGCGTTTCTTCCATGGGAAGCGAAGCGGAGCCGTAGCGACGGATGCCTACCTTGTCGCCGAGCGCTTTCGCGAACGCCTCGCCGAGGGCGAGACCCACGTCCTCGACGGTGTGATGGAAGTCGACCTCCAGGTCGCCTCGCGCTTTCACTTCGAGGTCGAGTAGCCCCTGCTTGGCGATGTGGCTGAGCATGTGATCGAAGAACGCAATTCCAGTAT
>CAYVDO010000695.1:0-2124 GCA_964450125.1 uncultured bacterium | reverse complement strand
CCCGAAAAAGTCACGCCTTTTTCGGGGCGGGGGTCTGGAACAGACCCCCGAGGAAACATCAGGCTAGGAGCCTGTCGGGGTGCGAAGCACATTTCCCGACAGGCTCCTAGCTCGCGCCGGGATCGGATTCGTAATCGTCGGCCGCACCCGTTTCGGAGGTGTCGTCGAATGCGCGGTAGTCGTCGGAGTCGTAGTTCGAGCTTCGATTGCGGTAGGGGTCGTCGTCGGCGAGGGGAGCGCGCGCTGCTGCGCACGTGACGCAGAGCGCGGCGCCATCGTCCGCGGCCAAGCGCGTGTGCAGCAGGCAGATCGGTGTCCCGCACGAGAAGCAGGCACCCGTGGCCGGGCGATCGCATGCGTGGGCGAACAGGAACCCGCTGCGCTCGCCGCAGCTCACGGGCTCACCTTCGCGAAGAACGCCCACAGCGCCGCGCGCTCGGTAACCGAGAGCCGATCCACGGCCAGCCACAGCGCGGCGCGAGCGTCGCTCGCACCTTCCAGGTCGCCGATGCGCTCGCCGCCCTCCGTCTCGAACACGATCTTGCCGGGACGGATCTTCACCTTCGCCAGCGTGTCACCGGACTCGCGCCGCACCTCGAATCCCGAGTCCTTGGACTTGGCCTTGGCGACGGTACGCCCCTTGGCATCCTCGAGCTCGAGCTTGCCCTCGGCCTTGATCTTCACACGGTAGAGCCGATTGCCCGCTCCGTCTTCGACCTCGGCACCGTCGGCCTTGCGCTTCACCTTGAGGAGCTCGACGTCGCTCGAATCGCGGAACTTGACGCGGTCTTCGGCGAGCTTGATCGTGCCGAGCGCCGCGCCCTTGCCGTCGCTCACGTCCACTGCGCCCTCGCGAACCGCCAGCGCCAAGGCCGGCTGACCGCTCCGATCCAGGTAGCGGAGTTGGGTTGCCGTTTCCGTGGCGCGCAACTCGCCGGCGAGCACACCCACGATCCCGAGCGCGCCCCAGACGAACGCCGCGCGATTCCGCCATCGAGTCATCCGCACCCTCCGCTGGGCCGCATTATTAGGTGGCCCGAGCCCCCGCCTGCAAGGCGAAACGGGTGCACGTCGCGTGCGACCCCGGGGGTCGACTGGATACGCCACCCCAGGGTGCGAGCCGGAGAGACCAGAAGCCCGCGCCACCCCGCGTCCCGTGCTGTCACGGGGCTCTGAACGAGCTCTCCGAGGCGAGGTCCGCTGGCGCTGGGGGAAGCGCGTTGCGCTCACACGAGGGCGAGATCGGCAGTCAATCCACGGCGACGCGGTACGCGTGGATCGACGGCTTGGGATCGGCGCCGCGTGCGTAGTTGATGACGAGCACGTGGCCATCGCGAAGCAGCGTCCAGCCGGTATAGCCGTGGTCGAAGATCTGGCCGCTCGATTCCAGCCACAGCACCGACTGGTGCTCGCGCTCCTCGTGGTCGGGTGGGCGTCCACTCGCTGCCGACCAGCGGTAGCTCACGGAGTGGATCCCACGTCACACCGCCGTCGTGGCTGACCGTGAGCCAGGTGCTCTCGATGATTCCGCCCGGTCCCGGGCTGCCGCCCAGGTTGAGGGTCATCGCTACGGTGCCGTCCGCGAGGGTCGTGAGCCGCGGGCAGTCGAACCAGATGCGTTCGAGATTCTTGGGTCGCTCGGCGAGATGCCAAGGCTCGGACCCGGTGAGACCGTCACGGGTGCCGTGACGGAAGCGGGTGAAGGTGGCGGCGGGATCGGGCGGGTAGTGGACGTTGGCCGAGCGATAGGCGGCGAGCACGCGCCCGTCGGCGAGCGTGGTCACGTCCGGGAAAGAGAAATAGCGATCGGGGTGACGGTCGAGGACGACGCGATCGAGGACTCGTAGGCCGGCCATGACGAAGCGTTACGCGGCTGTGCAGCGTGCGACGGACGAGCTGCAGACGCCGGCGCGCACGGATGGCTCATCGGCACGACGTCCACCGAACCTGAGCCCGCATCACCGCCTGCATGGATTCGCGCCAGGTCTCGTCCCGGCGGCTGCTGACGCAACACCTGCGCACGTGAGACGATGGAGGATCGAGCAGCACTGCGATTCCGGGAGAAACAGATGCGACGGGGCGACGGCAGGGCGAGGCCGTGCCGCTGGACGGTGGCGGCATTGG
>CAYVDO010000694.1:0-2134 GCA_964450125.1 uncultured bacterium | reverse complement strand
ATCGACGCCTCGCGGGCATTATAGCCAAGGGCGAGCAGCGCATTGAGGACATCGGGCCCGTGGGGCGCGGTTCCCTTCGCCGCCGGCAGCGCGGCCGAGAGCTTGTCGCGCAGCTCGAGCACCAGCCGCTCGGCCGTCTTCTTGCCGATGCCGGGCACCCGCGTGAGGCGCGCCACGTCCTCGGTGGCCACCGCGGCCGCGAGGTCGTCGACGGAAAGCCCGGAAAGCACCGCGAGCGCCACCTTGGGTCCGACGCCGCTTACCTTGAGGAGCTGGCGGAAGGCGTTGCGCTCGCCGGCCGTGAGGAAGCCGAAGAGCAGGTGCGCGTCCTCGCGGACCACGAGGTGCGTGAGCAGCTCGACCGTCTCGCCGGTGCGCGGCAGGTTGTAGAACGTGCTCATGGGAACGTCGATCTCGTAGCCGACGCCGTGGGCGACGACCACCACCTGCGGCGGGTTCTTCTCGACCAACGCGCCGGCGATCCGCCCGATCACGCGAGCCTCCCGTGGCGCATCCTGAGCCCTTTCGTGGACAGCGCGCCCAATCCCAATCCGCCGTGGGCGTGGCAGATGGCGCAGGCGAGCGCGTCGGCGGCGTCGGCCGAGGGGCTCCCGGAAAGCCTGAGCAGGCGCTTCACCATCTCCTGAACCTGCTCCTTGTGCGCGTTGCCTTTGCCGACCACCGCCTGCTTCACCTGGAGCGCCGTGTACTCGGCCACGGGCAGGTCGGCGAGGACGGCGGCGCAGACCGCCGCACCCCTCGCCTGGCCCAGCAACAGCGTCGATTGCGGGTTCACGTTCACGAAAACCTTCTCGATGGCGACCTGGTCGGGGCGGTGGGTGGCGATCACCTCCGCCAGCCCGTCGAGTATCGTGCGGATCCGCTCCGGCAACTCGCCCTTCTCGCGGGTGCGAATGCAGCCGCTCGTCACATAGGCGAGGTTCTGGCCTTCGCGGCCGATCACCCCGAACCCCGTGATCCGCAAGCCCGGATCGATGCCGAGGATGCGCAAGGGCGGCGGCCTCTAGGGCGCCTCGTCCATGGCCGCGGTGGTATGGACCTCCTGCACGTCGTCGAGGCTCTCCAGCGCGTCGATGAGTTTCTGCATGCGCACCGCGTCCTCGCCTGCGAGCGGCGTCTCCGTGATCGGCTTCATCGTCACTTCGCCGATTTCCGCCTTGAAGCCAGCCTTGTCCAGCGCGGCCTTCACGGCGGGGAAGTCGTGGGGGCCGGTGATCACCTCGATCGACCCGTCGTCATTCGAGACGACATCCTCGGCGCCCGCCTCCAGCGCCACGTCGAGGACCTTCTCCTCGCTCGTGCCAGGCGCGTAGACCAGCTGCCCGCAGTGCCGGAACAGGAACGCGACCGAGCCGTCGGTGCCGAGGTTGCCGCCGTGCTTGGAAAACGCGTGCCTCACGTCGGCCACGGTGCGCGTGCGGTTGTCGCTCAGGCAGTCGACGATCACGGCGGCCCCGCCGATGCCGTAGCCCTCGTAGCGGATCTCCTCGTAGTTCACGCCTTCCAGGTCACCGGTTCCGCGCTTGATCGCGCGCTCGATGTTGTCCTTCGGCATGTTGTTCTCGGTCGCCTTGTCGACGGCGAGCCTCAGCCGCGGATTCATGTCAGCATCGCCGCCGCCCATCCTCGCCGAGACGGTGATTTCCTTGATGAGCCGGGTGAAGATCTTGCCGCGCTTGGCGTCCTGGCGGCCCTTGCGGTGCTGGATGTTCGCCCACTTGCTGTGACCTGCCATGGGTCTTCGTCGCGCATTCAGTTTCGAGGGGGCTAATGGTAACATCCTCGCAACACCCCTCACGCCCGGGCCTTCCCGATGCTTCCCCCTCTCGTCGTCGCGAAATCCGGCGTTGACCTCGGCCTGTTGCCGGCCATGGCCAATCGCCACGGCCTCATCGCCGGTGCGACCGGAACCGGCAAGACCGTCACCCTGCAGACGGTGGCCGAGGCGCTCAGCGCGATCGGCGTCCCGGTGTTCATGGCCGACGTGAAGGGCGACCTGGCCGGGCTAGCCGCACCGGGTGGATCCAATGCCAAGGTCGCCGAGCGCGTGAAGCTGCTGGGGCTCGACGGCCATTCGCCGCTCGCCTTTCCCGTGGCCTTCTGGGACGTCTTC
>CAYVDO010000693.1:0-2138 GCA_964450125.1 uncultured bacterium | reverse complement strand
CCGAAGAAGAGCGCTTGGCTCGGACAGACCGTGGCGCACATCGGCTTCTTGCCGACCGAGGTGCGGTCGTAGCACATGTCACACTTCATCATGATCTGCCTGTCGATGTAGAGCTCAGGAACGCCGAACGGACACGCCATCACACAGTTGCCACAGGCGATGCATCGCGGCTTCCGCGCGCTCTGGACGACGCCATCGCCGGTGCGCTTGATCGCGTCCGCGGGGCAGACCTCGGCACACGTCGGCTGCTCGCAGTGCATGCAGACCATGGGCACCGTCTGCACGCTCTGACCGCGGTCGACGTATTCGAGATGGATCATCGATTCGCCCTTGTGCGTGTCGCACTCGCTGCAAGCCTGAACGCAGGACTGACAACCGATACATCGACTTGGATCGACGAAGAACTCGAGCTGGCGCGGGACTGACATTCAGATCTCCTTGCTCACTGTTGGGCCTCGAGCTTGGCGTCGTAGCCCGGCGCCGCGTCTGCCTTCCGAAGGCGACACGCGCAGACCTTGTACTGGGGGATCTTGCTGATCGGATCCTGGGCAGCGACCGTCACGCGATTGGCGCTCTTCTCTCCAGCCCAGTGGTACGGGATGAAGAGGGTGTCGGGGCGGATGGTCGTCACGACCATCGCGCGCAGCGTAATCGTGCCTCGACGCGTCTCGCAGGTCGCCCAGTCGCCATCAGCGATCCCGAGCTTCTGGGCGAGCCGCGGATGGAGCTCGATCCGTGGTGTCGGGTACTGCTTGACGAGCGGACCGATCCGGCGCGTTTGCGTCCCCGAGAGGAACTGGCTCACGACTCGTCCGGTGGTCAGGAAGAGCGGGAAGCTATCATCGACGTCGTCGACGGGGGTTCGATGCTCAGCGACGTTGAAGCGTGCCTTACCGTCCGCGAAATAGAAGCGTCCTGCGCCCTTCGCGATCGGGTTGAAGCTGTCCGGCTCGAACAACCTCGGCGTACCGGGGTGATCCGGTGTCGGCGCACCGGTCTTCGGGTCGTTCGCGTAGCAGGGCCAGAACACGCCCATCTGGCGCTCGATCTTGTCGTAGGTGATGCCGGAGTAGTCGGAGATGCCGCCCTTGCTGGCGATACGCAGCTCCTCGAAGATCTCGCGCGGGCCCGCGAACGTGAAGCCCTTGGGACGACCGAGCGCCTGCGCGAGGTCTTGAATGATGCGCCAGTCCTCGCGCGCCTCGCCCGGCGGATGAATCGCATTGTTAATCTTGATGCCGCGCCCCTCCACCTGCGTCACGGTGCCCTCGTCTTCTTCTTGCAGACTACCGGGCAAGACGAGGTCGGCGTGACGAGCGGTGTCGTTCAGGAAGAAGTCAATCGCTGCGTAGAACTCTAGCTTGTCGAGCGCGCGTGCGACGAAGCCGCTGTCGGGGAGCGAAATCTTCGGGTTGAAACAGATCGAGATCAGACCTTTGATCTCTCCGGCATCGATCTTTCGGAACAGCTCGTACGCGTCGACCCCCGGGCCCGGGATGTCGCGTTCCTCGACGCCCCACACGCTGGCGATGTACTTTCGGTGGTCGGGGTTCGAGATGTCGCGAAGCCCCGGCAGCTGATCGCACTTCTGGCCATGCTCACGACCGCCTTGCCCGTTGGCTTGGCCGACGATGGTGCCGTAGCCGCTCTTCGGCTTCCCGATGCGCCCAGACGCAAGCACCAGGTTGATGGCTCCGAGGGCGTTCTGCACGCCGTTCGAGTGGTGCTCGATCCCGCGGGCGTGCAGCAGGAAGCTCGACTTGGCCTGCCCCCAGAGCTCGGCCGCCTTGTAGATCGATCGCTCGGGCACCCCGGTTACGTCCGCGGTGCGAGCTGGCGTCCAGGCTCGACAATAGTCGGCCACCTGCTCGAACCCGCTCGTGTGCGCCTCGATGAACTCTCGGTCGATCCACCCGTGCTCGATCATCAGCTGCAGCACGCCCGCGAAGAGCGCCGCGTCGCGCCCCGGTCGCACGGGGAGGTACAAGTCACAGGTGCGCGCGATGGGCGTGATGCGCGGATCCTGGACGATCACCTTCGCCCCGCGTTCGCGCGCCTGCCAGACGTAGTTGGTGGTGATCGGGGAGCACTCGGCGACATTGGAACCAGCGATCCAGAGCACCTCGGTTCCGATCATG
>CAYVDO010000692.1:0-2147 GCA_964450125.1 uncultured bacterium | reverse complement strand
CATCTCGACGCCGGCGAGCCCGTCGAAGCCATCCACCTCACCGAGATCGCGCTCGCCGGCGCACCGCGGGACGCGGGTGCCCTCGGAGTGCAGCTCGACGCCCACCGGTTGCTCCTGGAACGCTCGGGGGGCGAGAACTTCTGGGAATGGGGCTGGCTCACCCATCAGATCCGCGAGCTCGAGAGCGCGCTCGCCGCCGTGAACGGGAGCGAACCATGACCCCCACGCCGCCACTCGGCCTCGCGATCGTCGGCTGTGGAGCGATCTCGCGCATGCACCTGAATGCCGTGGAAGCGAACAGCCACCAGGTACGCGTGGTGGCCGCCGTGGACACGGCCGCCGAGCGCGCCGGCGCCGTGGCCGCAGAGACCGGTGCCGCGCCGCTTTCCTCCCTCGACGACGCGCTCGCCCGCAAAGACGTGGACGCTGTCGCGATCTTGCTGCCGCCGGCGCTCCACGAGCGCGCCGCGTGCGCGGCGCTGGCCGCGGGCAAGCACGTGCTGCTCGAGAAGCCCATGGCGCTCGACGTCGCCGCGTGCGAGCGCATCCTGGCCGCGGCGCGTGCGAGCAACCGGGTGCTGATGGTCGCGGAAAACGCCCAGTACTGGCCGGAGGTGGTGATCGCCAAGCGGCTCATCGACGAAGGCGCCATCGGCGAAGTGATCACCGCTCGCGCCAGCTCGTTCGCCACCTTGATGATCGCCGCGTCGTTCTACGAAGGCGCCAATCCGTGGCGCTTCCAGAGGGGCGCCGCAGGCGGCGGCGTGGCCCTCGACATCGGCTCGCACTGGATCCGCCCGCTCAGGATGTTCATGGGCGAGATCGAAGAAACCGTGGCGATCCTGGATCGCCCTCTCGCCCAGATGGAAGGCGAGTCGTTGGCGCGAGCTCTGTTTCGCTTCCGTTCCGGCCGAAGCGCCTCGTTCGAAGTCATGCTCGTGGACGGGATGCTGGGCATCGACACGTTCTTCCGCGTCACCGGCACCCGCGGCGAGATCGTGATCGACGCCGAGATGGGCGGCCGCGTCGTCGTCTACAACGACACGCACTTCGGCCAGGCCATCGACGAGCCGTGCGGATACATGGAATCGTACGCGCCGCAGATGCGGGACTTCGCGCACGCGTGTCTCGAGGGCACGCCGCTCGCGGCGGGGCCGGAGGTGGCGATCGGCGAGCTGCGCGCGGCGCTTGCGATGTACCGCTCCGCCGAATCCAAGCGCTGGGAGCCCGTGTGGGAGTGAGCGAGCGAACCATGGCCGAGACGAGCGAGCTATCCATGGGCGTGCGATTCGACTTCCGAGATCGCTCAGTCCTGGTCACGGGCGGGACGGGGGGCATCGGCCTCGCCATCGCAGCGGCGTTCACCGAGGCCGGCGCCGCAGTCACGGTGACCGGTACCCGCGCCCACGCGGCGGACTACGACGCCGACCTCTCCGCCTTCCGCTATCACCCGCTCGACACCCGGCAGGCCGAATCCGTCGAAGCGCTGGCAGCGAGCCTCGGCGAGCTCGACGTGCTGGTGAACAACGCCGGCGCCAACCTCCCCGGCTTTCGCAGCGAATGGGAGCCCGACGTCTTCGAGGAAACGCTCCACATCAATCTGGTGGGTGCGTTCCGGCTCTCGCTGGCCGTCCGCGAGCGGCTCGCCGCGAGCACCCTCGCCGGCGGTGCGAGTGTCGTGAGCCTCGCGTCACTGGCGGCGTTTTCCGCGGTCCCGCTCGTGCCCGGCTACGGCGCCGCGAAAGCCGGGCTGGTCCAGCTCACCAAGAACCTCGCCACGTACTGGGCGCCGGATCGAATCCGCGTCAACGCCGTGGCGCCTGGATTCATCGCCACGCGCATGACCGAGATCATGGTCGGCAGCGACGATCTCTCGCGGCCCGTCCTCGAACGCACGCCTCTCGGACGCTGGGGCCAGCCCGAAGACGTCGCCCCCGCCGTGCTCTTCCTGGCGAGCCCCGCGGCCCGATTCATCACCGGCCACACCCTGGTGGTGGACGGCGGCTATTCGGTCGTGTGCTGACAGGCAGCTGAAGAACTCGCAGCGGCGAGTTCTTCAGCTGCCTGTCGATGCTTCCTCGGGGGTCTGTTCCAGACCCCCGCCCCACGAAAAGCGTGGTTTTCGTGGGGCCCCACCCCCAAGTCGA
>CAYVDO010000691.1:0-2148 GCA_964450125.1 uncultured bacterium | reverse complement strand
GGCTTCGGCTACAAGTGCATCGTCTTTCCCGAGGACCTTTGCGTCGCCTGGCTCGCGCTGCGATACCGCAAGCCCTTCCGCTACATCGAAGACCGGCGCGAGCACCTCGTGGCTGGCGCCAACTCGCGCCAGCACCACTACAACCTCACCGCCTACGCGAGCAAGGAGGGACGGCTGCTCGCGCTCGACGCCGAAGTGACGATCGACGGCGGCGCGTACTCAAACTGGCCCTTCACCATCGGCCTCGAGCCCGGGCAGGCGACCGGCAACCTGCCGGGTCCTTATGATTTTCGCGGCTACCGCGTGAAGACCTATTGCGTGGCGACCAACAAGCCGGGGTTCCTGCCGTACCGCGGCGTCGCGCGCACCGGCGTGTGTTTCGCGATGGAGCTCATGATTGACGCCATTGCGCGCGCGGTGGGCCGCGATCCGTACGAGGTGCGCATCATGAACCTCGTGCGCCCGGAGCAGATGCCCTACGACAATGTCGCGCGCAAGCACTACGACAGCGGGGACTATCCCCGCGCGCTGCGCATGGCGCGCGAGAAGCTCGACGTCGAAAAGTGGCGCGAGCGGCAGAAACGCGGCGAACCCGACGGGCGCATCATCGGCATCGGCTTCGCGAGCTACTGCGAGCAGTCGGCGCACGGCACGAGCGTCTTCGCCGCGTGGGGATTGCCGATGACGCCGGGCTACGACCAGGCGGCGGTGCGGCTCACCGCGGGCGGCGGGCTCGAGGTGAGAATCGGCGTGCAGTCGCACGGCCAGGGTATGGAAACCACGATGGCGCAGCTCGCGCACCAGGTGCTTGGCATCGACGTCGCGCGCGTGCAGGTGGTCCACGGCGATACCGGCACCACGCCGTTCTCGACGGGCACCTACGCTTCGCGCTCGATGGTCATGTCGGGCGGCGCGGTGGTGAATGCGTGCAAGGAGCTCATCCCGCGCTTCGTGCGCATCGGCGCGCATCTTCTGAAGTCTCCCGAGCCCGAGTGCCGCTTCGAGTCCGGCAGAGTTGTCGGTCCCTCCGGCTCCGTAAGCTTGAGTGACATCGCCGAGGCCTGGTACATGCGCCCGGAGCGCCTGCCCGACAACGTTGACAGGCAGGGATTGGAGGCGTCGCTCGCCTTCAAGCCCAAGCGCGACACTGGCGCCTTTAGCTACGCTTCGCACGCGGTCGCAGTCGCGGTCGATCCGGACACCGGCCAGGTCGAGATTCTCGACTACGTGGTGGTGGAGGACTGCGGTACGCTCGTCAACCCCGCGATCGTCGAGCACCAGGCGATCGGCGGTATCGCGCAGGGCATCGGCACTGCGTTGTACGAAGAGCAGCAGTACGACGCGAACGGCCAGCCTAACGCTTCCACGCTCGCCGACTACGTGATTCCCGGGCCGACGGAAGTGCCGAACATCCGCATCTTCCACCTCGAATCGCCCTCGCCGTACACCGAGTTGGGCATCAAGGGCATGGGCGAGGGCGGCGCGATCGCGCCGCCCGCAGTGATCTTCAACGCGGTGAACAACGCCCTCGACCCCTTGGGCGTGGAAGTGCGCGACACGCCGCTTACGCCGGAGAAGCTTCTCGACGCCATCGAGCGCGCAAAGGCGGCTCCGAAGCGGGAGGCCGCGTGAAGCCCGCCGCGTTCGACTACTTGCGCCCGCGCGATCTGGGCGAGGCGCTCGTCGCGCTGCAAAGCGGGGCGGGGGAAGCAAAGCCGATCGCAGGCGGCCAGTCGCTCGGGCCCATGCTCAACCTGCGGTTGGCCCGCCCGAAACTGTTGGTCGACGTGTCAAGAATAGAAGAACTCAAGAGCATCGTGGACGAAGGTGACTTCTGGCGCATCGGCGCCGCGATCACGCACGCCGAACTCGAGGACCGGCCGCTTTCCGGCTGCGAGCCGCTCGCCCGGGTGGCGCGCGCCATCGCGTACCGCGCGGTGCGTAATCGCGGCACGGTGGGCGGCAGCCTCGCGCACGCCGACCCGGCGGCCGACTGGCCGCTCGTGTTCGCGACGCTCGATGCCCAGGTGCGCGTCGCCGGGCCGTCTGGGACGCGCGAGATCAAAGCCGACGCCTTCATGAGCGCCGCGTTCACCACTCAGCTCGCCGACGACGAGATCATCGAGTCGATTCGAGTGCCGAAGCTCG
>CAYVDO010000690.1:0-2184 GCA_964450125.1 uncultured bacterium | reverse complement strand
TGCGCTGGAAGTGCTGGCGCGCCTCGTCGAACAATGGCAAAGCCTGCTCTGATGCGCCGGCCGCCTGCAGCACTTGACCCAAGAGGTTGATTGCCATCGCCAGATCGTAGTCTGCGCCGGGATACGCTTGCGCGCCTGCCGTTTTCGCTCGTTCGAGCAAACGCTGCGCGCCGGCAAACGCTTCACGCATCCGCCCGCCGGCGAGCTCCTGCTCGATGCGGGTCGCCGACGCTTGGAACCGCGCGTGGTTCCAGACATCGCCCATCTTCTCGAGCTTGCGCACCTCGGCGTCGCGGACCTGCGCCACGCGCTCGAGCAGCCGCGGCTTGCCCAGCGTTGACAGCAGGCTGTGAAGCGAAGCGGCCAGATCGATCGCAGCCTCCGGATCTCCCACCCGTTGAACGAGATCGAGCAGCGCGAACAGGTTAGACAGCTCCAGCACCGTCAGGGTCGCCGCGACTTCGGTATTCTGGCTCTGTTGCTGCGTGAGGAACCCCGCGTACGCGCGCATTGTCGCGACCCAGCGCACCGTAAGCGCTTCATGCTCCGCGGCGTCCATCCGCCCGCGCAGGTAGGGGCAGAGCGCGGGATTTAGCGTGAGGTGGTTGTAGCGGTTCGGCGTCGCCAGACCCGTTTCGATCAATTCGACTGCCAGCGCGCCCACATCCGCCGTTTCCCACTGCATCATGTGGCGCAAGGCATCCAGATCGACCCCGCCGTGAAACACCCCAAGGACGCGCGCACGGTCACGGTTCGCCGCGGACATGCGGCGGAGAGAGAGCTCGACGCTGGCGAAGAGAGAGTGTTCCCGGCTACCGGGGAACTGCCGCTCCATCGCGGCCATCAGCTCGACGAGCACTTCGCGGGTGGCCTCGACGCCCCGGCTGCGCAATTCCGGCGCGAGCAGCGCGAGCGTCCGGGCATGGCCATTCACCGCATCCACGAGCGCCTCGATGGAATCGCGTGCGGCATCGACCGTGGCACCCGCCTCAGCCCCGTCGTCCGCGTTCAGCGCGCGCTCGACCAGCTTCACTGCATCTTCGCGATCCAGCCGGTGCAGCTCGCGCCGATGGCGTGGTGCGTCGAAGGGCGCGGGCAACGCCTCACGGCTGGTGAAGACGAGCCGCGTGTCGCCAACCTTCAACAGGCGTTCGCAGAGAGAGAGAATGGCCTTGAGCTCGCGGCCCGCCTCCTCGGATAGCGCCTCGGGCGTTTCGAGGTAGGGCGGCAGCAGGACGCTCTCCATGTTGTCCACGACCAGCAGCGTGGCTTGCTCGCGCAATGCGCGCTCAACGGGCAGGACCGCCTTTTCCACATCGTCGAACGCAGCGGGTGAGTAACCCTCGCCCACAAGCTGGCTGCCGATGGCGCCGAGCACCGCGAGCACGTTGCCGTCGGTCTCGACAGAAACGAACGCGGCGCGGCGGATCTGATGGGACCGCACCATCCAGCGCGCGAACTCGGCGGCGAGCGCCGTCTTCCCCTCGCCGCCCTGTCCACGCACGACGGCGTAGCGTTCGTGCCGGAGCAACCGCTGGAGCGCGAGCAACTCCCGGCTGCGCCCGATGAAACCGGTTGCCGGCACGGGCGGCAGGTGGCCTAGACGGGTGGCGAGTGCCGCCTGGAAGTCCTCCACCGTCCGCTTCGCGGGTGTGGTTCTGAAAAGCTGTGGATCATCCTTTTCCTGGAAGAGCACGGGCACGAACCAATCTTCCAGGCGCAGCTCGCCAGCGCCGAAGATGCGTCCACGGAAGGTGTCGTCCTTGAGGTGGCGCTGGCCCGCGAGCATCGCGTCGCCCACACGTTTGCCCTCGGCGAGCGCCTCGTAGAACACGGCAACGAATCGTTTGGCGGTTTCGACCAGCACGCTGTGGCTCATGGCAACGACGGAAGCCACGCCCACCTTGAGCAATTCCGAAGCGACGCTCTCGGACGCTTTCTCGGCCTGCGCGGTCTGGCAGGCTTCGAGAAAGACCAGCGGAATGCGGTGGTCCCGCAGCAGCGGGCCGAGCTCGCTAGTGAACACGGTGATGTGGCGGCGCTTTTCTAGTTTCCTGGTGTCCTCTGGCAGCTCGAAGCACAGTCCGCCGAGGCCCACGCGCTTGTCATAGACGCCGTGACCATCGAAATGGACCACGTGATAGGGCCTCTCCACGCCACGGGCGCGGTCGAGCTCCTCGCGCA
>CAYVDO010000689.1:0-2186 GCA_964450125.1 uncultured bacterium | reverse complement strand
GCATTCCCGTGGGGCTCACGATGCTCGGTGGCCGACTGCTCGCGGCGCACGCCGTCACGCCGGCGCCGAGCCCGGCACCCCATGCGTCGCTCACGATCCCGTCGGCGGGCTGCGGTCTGCCCGAGTGCCATCTGGAGAGCTATCAAGAGTGGGCGGTGTCGGCGCACCGCTATTCGGCCACGAACCGTGCGTACGTCGGTGCACTGGCGCTGCTCACGGCGCGCGACGGAGAAAGCGCGACGCTTCGCTGCGTGCGCTGCCACGATCCCGTTCGAGCCGCGCTCGGCGAGCGCGGCGCACTCGATGCCGACGAGAGCGAGAGGCTACGCGACGAAGGCGTCGCGTGTGTGGCCTGCCATGCCCTCGATGCGACGCCGGCGCCGCTCGGCGACGGACGCTTCACGTTGCGCGAACCCGCGGTGTATCTGCCCGATCTCGCGGGATCCGGCACGCTCACCCACGCGCTCGAGATCGACCTCGTCTATCGGTGGGTGAAGCCGCACCGTGCGAGCTACATGCGGCCGTTACGGAAGAAAGCGGAGCTCTGCGCGCCCTGTCACCAAGAGGGCGCGGGTGGCGTGCACGGCCTCGACACGTATGCGACGTGGCAGGCGAGCGACCTCGCTTCCGACGGCATCGGTTGCCGTGAATGCCACATGCACATGTTCGAGCTGGACTGGGCCCATCCGCCTTGGGATCACCACACCTTGGGTCGCAGCACCTCGTTGCCGCGTCTAGTGCCGGAGGCGAGCGCTGGCGATCCAGATCTCGCGCGGGCGGCGAGGGCCGCGCGCGGCTGGCTCGACGGCACGCTCCAGGTTCGTCCGAACCTCCTCACGTATCTTCGAGTGATGCGCGATCCGCAGGTGCGCGCCTACGAGCGCCACTATGCCGGATTGCCGCTCCTCGACCTCGCGATCGAGGGCATCGAACGGCTGCGACCTGGGGCGACGGCCGACATCGCCATCGCCACGGGCTCGCGGCGCCTCGGGCACAGCCTGCCCGCGCTCGTCGCCACCTCGGCGGAGACCTGGCTCGCCGTGAGCGTGCGCGACGCGAGCGGCCGGATGATCTTCACGAGCGGTGGTGCGCGCGCGAGTGAGGAGCTCGATGGGGAGACGCGCCGTCTCGGAACCACGCGCGGGCGCCCCGCAGACCTGCTCGACGTTTGGCTCGCGAGCGATGTGGCCGTGGCCGATCGCGGCAAGCGGATCGAGCCGGGGAAGAACCACGAGGAGCGATTCACGATCGCCGTGCCTGCGGAGGCCCGCCCGCCGCTCCGGCTCGAAGCGCGCTGGCGCCATCGCGCGATGGCCCCGTGGCTCGCGCGCGAGGTCCTCGGCGCCGAGGCAGCACCGCTGCCGATCGAGGAGCTGGCGCGCGTGGAAGCCGAGGGACCGGCGTGAGCAACCCGACACCACGTTCGCGCGTCCGGCGTGTGTTGCGCCGTGTGGTGCAGATCGTCGGCGTCGTGGCGCTGGCCTTCGTGGTCGCGACGCTCGCGGACCTGGGACCGAACATATGGCGGCACCTGCGTTTTCACGACGTGGTGCGTGAGCCCTGGGACGAGATCACCACCGACGCCGTGGTGCTCGATCGCGACCGTGCGATGGCGTTTCAGGGAACCACGCTTTCCGTGTTCGAGCTCTCCCCGCCTGGCGAGTACCGGCCCATCTACTCGACCGTGCTCGCACAGTTCCTGCATCGCTTGATCGTCCGCAAGGACTGGGGGTTCACGACTGCGGGAGACGAGGGGATGGGCGTGCTCGACCTCTCGAACCGCATGCGACCTGCGGTGAAGCGCTACCTGTCACCGAAGAGCGAGCCGGGACATCTCGTCTACGGCTACGACATGGCGGCTCACGGCGATCGCGCGCTCGTCGCTGCGCGCGCCGGAGGTTTCTTCGTCGCCGACGTGAGCGATCCCGCTCATCCCAAGCTCGTGGGCAGTCAGGTCACCCCCGGAGTGGGGCAGGGTGCCGCCATCGATGGTGAGTCCGGATGGGTGAGCGTGGGCGGGTACGGGGTGATCCAGATCGATCTCGCGAGCGGGGCGGCACTCACGAATCGGCGCATTGCGGAAGTTCCTCCCGGCGCTGCGGGATTGCCGGAGCCGCCGCCGTTCGACGTGGCTGTGAATCGCCCGTACGTGTACTTCGGCATGGGCAACTTCGGTCTCGGTGTCG
>CAYVDO010000688.1:0-2190 GCA_964450125.1 uncultured bacterium | reverse complement strand
GACGAGTCCGCGCTCAGCCTCCGCACCACCAGCGGGTAGGTACCGCTGATCTTGCCGTAGGGAAGCCGGGCCTCGATCGCTTTGTCGGCCCAGGTGACGATTTCCAGGACTTGTCCGTCGAGACTGACCTGGTCGCCCGTCTGGGGCTGCGCTCCGAAGCCAGATCCCGCGATCGTCACGATTTGCTGGGGTGCAGCTGGGTTGGGTGTGACCGAAGTCACTTGGTGGCATGCCAGCGACAGCGGGAGTGCGATCAAGAGCAACCCGAGCAGGCGCTGGCGGGCCATTTCAGACAGTGCCAGCGAGCCGGATGGAGATGAAGACGGTCGCATTTGGGGGTCCCTTCGATTCGGCGTCATGAGAACGACTCTCTCAGGAGACTCCTACGGCGAGCAACCCCCGTCGACACTCGGCCGCTCGCATGGGGCTGCGCTCGAGACGCGCTGCGTCGGATCGAGCCTGCGTGCGCCCCACCATCGCGGCCTGGCGTGGTGAGCCGTGGCGGAGCTACGATCAAGTTCCCTCGTCTCGTCGTTTCACCCGATCGCCACACCGCGTCCGGCTCGTCAGGCACGGTCCAGGAGCTACCGATGGTACCCAGTGCCCGCGCCGCCGGAGGGTGCAGCCGCGCTGAGAACAAAAATCAACTTCATCTCGGCTCGCGTCTGGTTTGGATGGCCGCGGCGTTGCTTTTCACCACGGGGCGCGCGCGTGCGGCGGTGCAGGCGCCCTGGGCCGAGCTGCACGGCGATCCGGCGCAGCTCGGCGACATGTTCGGGCAGACCGTCACGATGGACCCGGACGGTAAGACCATCGTCGTCGGCGCGATCATGTCGTCGATCGCCGGTAGCCCCGGCCCGGGCAAGGCGTTCGTCTACGAGCGAAATGGCTCGCAGTGGACGCAGACCGCCGAGCTGCATCCCTCGGATCCCCAGGTCGACCAATGGTTCGGCAACGGCATCGGGGTCGATGGCAACACGATCGTGGTGGGCGGAAGCGGTCCAGCGAGACCGGAGCCGCGCCCCAATCCGCCGACCGACTATCCCGGCGCGGTGTACGTCTACGAGAAGATCGCCGGCCAATGGACGCAGACGGCGCGGTTGCAACCTGCGGAGAGCACCGTCGGCGACTATTTCGGCTACGCGCTGGCGCTGCACGGGGACACGCTGGTGGTCGGCGCGTTCTGGATATCCACGGCCTACGTGTTCCAGCGCACCAATGGCGTTTGGGTCCAAACCCAGACGCTCCTTCCCGTCGAACGCTTCCAGTGGCACTTCGGGGAGACCATTTCCATCGACGCGTCCGGCACCCGGATGGCGATCGGCGCGCACCTGGCAGACAGCCCGTATGCTCAGAACGGCTCGGCATTCATCTACGAGCTTCAGGACGGACTGTGGGTCCAGGTGGCGCGTCTGCTGGCGAACGATCCCGAGACCCAAGGCCGCTTCGGCCAGTTCGTGAGCCTCGACGGAGACCGGTTGCTGATCGGCTCGCGGCGCGTGGACAACGTGGCGCTCGACGCCGGCGCCGCCTACATCTTCGACCGGCAGTCGAACGGTGTCTGGACCCAGACTGCGAAGCTGCTACCGAGCGAGGGCGCCGAGCTCGACGTCTACGGCACGTACGGTGCCCTGGTCGGCGATACTGCCATCGTGGCTGCGCCGGGGCACGCGGCGGGTGGGACGCTCGCCGGCGCCGAGTACCTCTATCACCGCTCCGGCACCACGTGGACCGAGACGAAGCGAATCGACGGCTCGGTGCTCGAAAGCCTCGGTGCGGTGGCGGCGGGGCACGGGTTCATGGCCGTCACCGCTGTGCGCTCGGACCAGTTCGCCCCCAAGGCAGGCAAGGCCTATCTGATCGCGCTCGACGATGCCGACGCCGATTCGGTTCCCGGCGAGTTCGACAATTGCCCCGCGATCGCGAACACGAACCAGGCCGACGTGGATCACGACGGCCTCGGCGATGTCTGCGACAACGGCTGCGGAGCGGTGACATCGGGCGTCGCGTCGGGCATGGCTCCCGTACTCCTGGCGCTCGGGCTGTTGCTGACGGCCCGCGCAGCGTACAGCCGCCGCTACGCGCGGGTCGCGCGCTGAACCGAGCGCCCTGTCCGCTAGGAGCCTGTCGGAAAGTGTGCCGCGCACGGCGACAGGCTCCTCGCTTGATGCTTCCTCGGGGGTCTGTTCC
>CAYVDO010000687.1:0-2216 GCA_964450125.1 uncultured bacterium | reverse complement strand
CACTACCCATAGCGGTTACCGCAGCTAAGCGGATAGGCATGCCCGCGGGAGAGTCTTCAGACCGCAGCGAGTCTCGTGCGGACTCGAATGCCTTTAGAAAGATCGCCCCGTCCGCAGCAGACAGCCGACCCTCGAAGCGCACCGTGCCGTCGGCCAGCTTCCAGTAACGGAACGAGCGCGCCACCCCACTCTCCGCCGCAACCCAGTTCGCCTGCTGCCGCTCGCAGCGCCGATGAAGACGAACCAGCTTGTCCAAATGGGCCGCCGTTCCGAACCGCGCCGCGCCCACCAAGGACTCCTCGTTCTCGGACGTGGCCACGCGAGTCATCGCTCGCACCTTCGAGTAACCAACCTGACCTCGCGCCATCGCCGCGGCGATCTTCGGCAACCCCACCAACGCTTGGGCCACACGCACCTTCTCGTGCGCCGTGCCCATCGCGATTCCGCACTTCACGTTGAGCCAGTGCGCGGTGGACCGAATCCCGTCTCCCGCCCACGGCCGCCGCCGATCGAACTCGGCGAGCAGCTCGAGAAACCGATACTCGACCGCGCTCAGTCGCGCCGCCAGCGTGGTGAGGTCCGCCGCCAGCTCATCATCCGAGCGACTCGCGAACGGAGAGGTGGCGGAAGTGGGAGCACGCAGCGACTCATCGCCGAGGGAATTTGCGGATGTGATCATATGTTCACTATATCAAATCGCGCCCGAATTCGCAACCTGCCCCGCGGGAGAAATTCAGTGTGCGGAACGATTTTTTTAGGCGGAAGACACGTCGCGCCCGGCTTCACTGCGAGCTGAGCATCCGCGCAGCCTGACCACAATGCACATCGTCTCGACCTGCCGACCACCCCGGGCTAGAGTGCAAGCCGATCGCATAGCTGGATCCACTTAGTTTCCGGGATGTTGGTCCTCGTCGTTCCAGACCATCTCCATCGGCCGGCCCCGCGGCGCGACGCCGCTGGCGCATACCAACTCAGGAGCAGACACGCACGGGGATTCCGGGACATGGCCAAGCTCTTCATCTCCCACAGCTCACACGACGACGGGTTTGTTCGCGATCTACGCGAGGCGCTTGCCGATCATGGCCAGCCTGGCTGGATCGATTCGCGCGAGCTGCGCGGTGGCGAGCCGCTCTAGTCGGCCATCCAACCCGCCATCGAAGCGGCGTCGGCCTACGCAGTCGTCATCAGCCCGGATTCGTTGCAGTCGACGTGGGTGGGCCGGGAGCTGAGGCACGCACTCGCGCTTCGCGACGCCCGCGGCAAGGAGAAGTTCCCGGTTGTCCCGCTTTCGCTGAACGGCACGAAGTTGGGGGTGCTGGAGGAATTCTTCGGCGAGGAACCGATCTACATCCCCGTCACCAGCGACGCGGGCGGGGTCGAAGCCGCTGTGAACGCCATTCTCGTCGCTCTCGGCAAGCGACTGAATGCCGATGTTCCCGGCGCTTCTCAGCCCAAGGCCGAGCCTCTGGAAGAGCTGCTCCTCGAGCTCAGCGATCTGAAGTTCAAGGAGGAGGGTGGCGTCCGGCGTGCTTCAGCTCGCGCCCGCCTCGTCTATCAGCCTGCCACCCCGGGGCCGCGGGAAGTCGAAAGCGCGCAAAGCTGGCGTCTCACCGCGCCCATCGGCCCGATCGAGGCCGGAGAGCTGAGCTGGTATCTGGAGCACTACGCCATCTGGCCGAGTCATTACTTCCGCGACCGCGCACGGAAGGTGGAAGAGAGCCTGGTCCAGTGGGGACAACTCCTGCACGACGAGGCGATGCCGCTCGCCCATACCTCGAACGTCACGAAGGCATGGGCGAGGATCACGAGCCAGGCGGGCCGCCGCTTCTCGGTCCACGTGGATGCTTCCCTCGAAGCTGGCGCCGCCGAAGCGGACGTGAACATCGCCAAGGAAGCCGCCACGGAAATTCTCAAGCTCCCATGGGAGCTGCTCCACGACGGCGAGAGCTTCCTCTTCCAGGGTGCCAAGCCAACGCGCGTCCGCCGGCGCCTGCCGAACACGAAAGATCTCGACGTACCCGTCGTCGCCACACCCATCCGCATTCTGCTCGTCACCGCGCGACCCGAGGATGACGCGTGCGCCTACATCGACCATCGCGCAAGCGCGCTGCCGCTGGTCGAGGCGATGGAAGCCCTGCCCGGTTTGGTGAAGATGCACGTCCTGAGCCCGCCCACGCTACCCGCCTTGCGCGAGGAGCTCGACCGCGCCCGTGGCG
>CAYVDO010000686.1:0-2216 GCA_964450125.1 uncultured bacterium | reverse complement strand
GTTGGTGCCCGAGCAATGCGTGCTGACCGGTACCGGCACCGACACCACCACGGGCGAGTCGTACACGCTGCGAATGGCGCGCGGGAACCGGTCGATTTCCTGATCGCGCGGTTCGTACCGCTGGCCGCCGAAGGTGGACGGCCGATCGCTCGTCGCTGCACTTCTCTCCATTGAACGGCCCCCATGTCCGAGCCCGCTTCCCGCAAGCCTGATCTCTCGGCGTTGCGTATCGAACGCAAGCCGGTGAGCGCGCCCCGGAGCGAACCTCCGCGCAGCGGCCGCCGCGCAACCTTGGTGGTGCTCGGGGGGGTGACGGCGCTCGCGCTCGCGGCCTACGCCACGCTGCGGTTCTCGAAACGTCTGGCGCCGGCGCTCCACGTGAAGACCGTGCAGGTGGTGGTGCGCGCGCCGTCGACCACGGAAGCGGTGCTCACCGCTTCCGGCTACGTCGTCGCGCAGCGCAAGGCCGCCGTAGCATCGAAGGCGACTGGGCGCCTCGTGTATCTGGGTGTCGAGGAGGGGGACCACGTCGTCGAGGGGCAAGAGATCGCGCGCGTCGAGAGCAGCGACGTCGAAGCGGACTTGGCGCACGCCAACGCCGTCGTCGCCGCGGCCCGTGCCTCGCAGGCCGAGGCCGAGGCCAAGCGGGTCCAGGCGGGTCTTGCGTTCGAGCGGGCCAAGAGCCTCCACGCGCAGCAGCTCTTGTCGAGCGCCGATCTCGATCAGGCGGTGGCGGCACGCCAGGTCGCGGAAGCGAACGTGAACGCGGCACGCGCGCAGGTTGCGGCTGCGGAGGCTGCGGTGCGCGCTGCCGAGGTCGCCGTCGAGAGCACTCGCATTCGCGCTCCGTTCGACGGCACGGTTCTCACCAAGAGCGCCGATCTCGGCGAGATGGTGGCGCCGATGGCGTCCGCGCCCGGCTCGCGCGGTGCGGTCGTGAGCATCGCCGACATGGCGTCGATCGAGGTCGAGGCGGACGTGTCGGAGGCGTACATCCAGCGGGTACGGCCCGACACGCCAGTCGAGATCGCACTGGACGCCTACCCGGAGACCAAGTATCCGGGGCGAGTGAAGAAGATCGTGCCCACGGCCGATCGGGCGAAGGCGACGGTGCTGACGAAGGTGGTGTTCGACGCTCCCGACGCACGCGTGCTTCCCGAGATGTCGGCGAAGGTCACGTTCTTGGCGCGCAGTGCCGAGCCGGCGTCCGCGCCCGAGCTGGTGGTACCGCGGGGTGCGATCGTGAGCCGCGACGGAAGCACCTTCGTGTGGAAGCTCGAGGGAAAGCAGGTGCGGCAGCGGAGCGTCACGCTGGGACCGCTGCGCGGCACGCAGCAAGTGATCGCCAGCGGGCTCGCCACCGGTGACGTCGTGGTGGTCGATGCGCCGCAAGAGCTTGCCGACGGGGCCACGGTCGAGCTCGCGGTGTCGTGACGAAGCGCCGCGCTGCGTGCGCTGAGGATCATACGGGAACCGAACATGAGTGAATCGAAGCCGCTGGTCGCGGTCCGAAATCTGACGAAGAGCTACAAGCACGACGGCGCTTCGGTGCCGGTGCTCAACAACCTGTCGCTCGAGATCCCCGAGGGCGAGTTCTTCGCGCTCCTCGGGCCGTCTGGTTCGGGGAAGTCGACGCTGCTCAACATGATCGGGGGCATCGATCGGCCCGACAGCGGTAGCGTCGAGGTCGCCGGCACCGACATCGTGAGCCTTTCGGAAGGCGCGCTCGCGAGCTGGCGCGCCAACCACGTCGGTTTCATTTTCCAGTTCTACAATCTCATTCCGGTGCTGACGGCGTACGAGAACGTCGAGCTGCCGTTGCTGTTGAGCCCGTTACCGCGCGGCGAGCGGCGCAAGCACGTGGAGACGGCGCTCGAGGTGGTGGGGCTCGCCGATCGCATCCGTCATCGCCCCAATCAGCTCTCTGGCGGGCAGCAGCAGCGAGTCGCGATCGCGCGCGCGATCGTCACCGATCCCACGCTCTTGGTCGCCGACGAACCCACCGGTGACCTCGACCGCGCTTCCGCCGAGCAGATCCTCGATGTCCTCGCCCAGCTCAATCAGGAGTTCAGGAAGACGATCGTGATGGTGACCCACGACCCGCGCGCCGCCGAGCGCGCCCACACCCGTGCGGAGCTCGACAAGGGCGAGCTGAGCGGCATTCACCGGTAGCGCCGAAGCATGGTCATCGAGGAAAACCGCGCCATGCAGATGGA
>CAYVDO010000685.1:0-2244 GCA_964450125.1 uncultured bacterium | reverse complement strand
CGCCGCGCCACGGCACGCGCGACGTGCGCCGTCACGCCGCGCCCGCCGCCGGTCACGATCCAGGCACGCTCCGCGGCGACCGGCGCGTGGCCGGCGCGCGAAGACACGTCCTCCCCGAGCTCCCGCGGCACCATGCGCAGCTCCTGGTGCCGGCCGCGCACCCAGGCGGTCTCGACGCGATCGTCGTCGCTCGAGAGCGCCGCCATCAGGCTCTGCGCCATCACCGCCGGCGGCTCGATGCCCGCGCAATCGACGAGCTTCACCCGCAAGCCGGGAAGCTCGCGGCGCAAGGCCTTCCACAGTCCAGTGGCGACTCCACCTGCGGGCTCGATCTCTCGCGCGGTGCCGAAGCCGAGATCTCCGCCGAGACGCGTGAGCGCCACGAGCTCCGCTCCCGCGAGCCCCTCGCCCTCGCGCAGCGCGGCGGCCCAGCGCTGCACCCACTGGAAGGGCGCGATCACGTGCGCGTCGATGCGGCGTCGGCGTTCGCTCGCGTGGGCGCTCACCCAGCTCTCCGCCGACTCGCACGGCACCACCCACACCAAGCGCTTGGGCGGCGTGTCCGCGGCCAGCGCGGCAGCGGGGTCCGAAACCTCGCGCACTTCCGAGCCGGCTTCCCGAAGCGTCTGCACGACCGCGCTCGCGACCGCGTCACCGCCCACCACCCAGGTCGTGAGCCGTGGCGGTTGGGCGCGCGGACGCGCATCGGGTGTCGCCGGCAGGCTGCGCAGCACCCAGCGCCGCATGCGCCGTCCTGCGCGCGCCGCCGCGTTGTCGCCGTCGTCCGCGTCCTGCCACCAGCGCGACGGCTCGAAGCGCAGGAATCGCTCGGCGTAAGCACCGTGTCGCGGCCCGGGCGTGACTTCGAAGGTGTCGAGATCGCCGCCGTGGCTGCGCACGAAGCTCGCTTGGTTGTCGACCCGGCACACGGTGTTCATCGTCGCGTGGCGGACCTCGCGCCCACGCCCGAGGTCGAAGCGATCACGCAGCAGCGCTCGGGCCGTGTCCGCGTCGAGTGCGCCCTCGGGGAGCAAGGCCTGGGCGCGGGTCAGGCGATGGCGTGAATGCTCCGGCACCTCGCCGCCGCCTTCGAGCAACAAACTGTGATTGGTGGTGAGGAGGCGATCCACGTCACGCCGCACCGCCAGCAGCGGACCGTCGTATTCGAGGTAAGCGAGGGCATCGGCGTCGCGATCGGAGACGAGCAAGCTCCAAGCACCCACGCGCGGCCACGCCTCGACGATCGCGATCGCCTCGTCGAGGGTGCTCGCCTGTTCGAGGAGGCGCAGCACCAGGAGCGGATGGACGCGCCCCAGCGCGCTCAGGTCACGGGGGCGATCGAGGAGCATGGTGCTCGACACCGTGATCCCGCGCGCGTTGCTGCCGTTGATGCCGCCCACCTGCCCCGCGAAGCCGAGCACGGCCGCCGCGTGCCGCTCCGGCTCGGGCCGCCGCACCAGCACGGCGCGCACCATCTCGTTGCCGAGCCTCAATCCCGCGGGGCTGTCCTCGTTGGCCGCGTGCACGAGCGGACCGCCCGCGTTGGCCGCGCGGGTCGCCGCGAGCTGCGTGCAGCCGGCAGCATCGAATTGGGGCTCCATCGCCAGGTTGAGGGCGATGATCGATTCGGCGGCGACGCCTGCGCCTTCCGCGATACCGTGCATCTCTTCGAGCGCCGCCTCGTCGTAATACGCGGATTGCTGGCCGAGGGCCTCGCGCGCCAGCGGCAGCTCGCTCGCGCTCTGGACGCCGAGAAGCTCCTGGAAGCGCCTGAGCGTCGCGTGGATCGCGCTCGCGAACCGTTCGCCGTGGCGGCGTCCCATGGCGCGGTCGTCCCCGCGAACCACCAGCACCAGCTCGCGCTCCAGGCTGGAGGCCTGAGCGCCGGTGGTCGTGCTCGCCGGCGCGGTTGCGGGCGCTCCCACGCTGCGCGGTGGCGGGGCAGCGCTCGAAGGGGCCGCCGCGGCGGAGCTCGGCAGCAGGGCCTTCTCGGCGAGGAAGCGCGCGATGTCGCGCAGCGTGACGAGCTGAGCCAGAGTCGCGCCGCCACCGCCACTCGGCATCTGGATGCGGAACTGGTCCCGAAGCTCGCCCAAAAGCCGCGCCTTCTTGATGGAGTCGATGCCCAGATCGGCTTCCAGATCCTGATCGAGCGTCACGACCTCGGGCGGGTAGCCGGTCTGCTCGCACACGAACTTCACCAACAGCGCCTCGATCTCGCTCAGACCGCCGCTCGCTTCCTGA
>CAYVDO010000684.1:0-2271 GCA_964450125.1 uncultured bacterium | reverse complement strand
CCATCTGCTCCTCTCTGCCGGTTTATCCCGGCGCACGGGACCCACCCCCAAGGCGCGTCGCTTCGCTCGCGGCTCGCCGCTGGCTCGCGGAATGATCGTCGTCGAGCGTGGAGATCGTGGTGCCGTTCGTTCGATCGCGCGCTGTATCGCGGTCTGTCCCGGAACCCCGGCCCACGAAAAGCATGGTGCTCGAAGGGCACCACTTTGAACCCGACTCGATGCGTTCCGTTCCGAGCGGATGAGCCCCATGCGCCCGAGGCACGTTCAGCGCGCGACGATGCGGTTCCGTCCTTGCTGCTTGGCGTCGTAGAGCGCACGGTCCGCTCGGCGCAGGAGTGCATCGGTGTCGTCGTCCGGAACGAGCTCGGCGCAACCGACGCTCACCGTGCAGCGCACCGGGGCATGAGTCGCGAACGATGCCGTGCCCTCGACGGAGTGCCGCACGCGTTCCGCCACTTCGACTGCCGTCGCGAGCGGGGTGTTGGGTAGCACGATCGCGAATTCCTCCCCGCCCATGCGGCCGACGTGATCGATCTCGCGCACCGTGCGGACCAGGAGCGCAGCAAGCTCGGTGAGCACCGCATCGCCGATCGCATGTCCGAAGGCATCGTTCACCGGCTTGAAATGATCGACGTCGATCATCAGCAGCGAGAGCGGAGTGCCGGTGCGGCGCGCGCGGGCAATCTCGTGGTTGGCGATGGCACGCAGATGACCGTGATTCGCCACACCCGTGAGCGGGTCGGTCCGGCTCAGGCGCCGTAGCTCCTGGCGCTGTTCGAACGCGGTCCGGATCACGGCGTAGAGCATGTGCCCGACGCCGACGAAGAGCATGCTCACGCCGGCCAACACGCCGAGAAAGGCCGGCAGGAACGCGTCGTGGGCGTGCTCCGGATGGATCACGAAGTACGTGGAGAGGGCGACCGCGAGCCCTCCGTACACGATCGCGATCCGCTCGAAAAGGCGCACCAGCATCATCGTGGTGAAGAGCGGCAGCGCGTAAAGTACGTAGAGCCAAGGCGTGGTGGGCCCGCCCATCTGGCTCGCCGTGGCGAACGTGAAGGACGTCGCCGCATAGAAGAAGAGCGTGATCGTGAGCCGCGGCCGCCACCGTCCCGCCAAGAGCGAGCGGCTGAGCAGCAACAGTGCCGTCGTGGAGAGCACGATCGCCAAACGCCAACCGAACGCGGTGCGCAACCGTAGCGGGTCGCTCGAGAACACCACGAAGTCCATCGGCCAGAAGAGCACCGAGAGCCCGCAGCCGAAGACTGCGAGCGCACAGATGAGCCGCACCGTGGTGCGCTGCGCGTAGGCGGTGAACGCTTGCGGCCCGTCCGGAAGCTCGTCGGGATCGACGAGCAAGCGTTCCAGATAGCGCGTCGGGGGGCGGGGCTCGCGAGAAGGGGTTCGTTGCATTCGCGGATGTTGCCGTTGATCCCCCAATCCAGACTACACGTGCGACCCGGGTGCGTGGAACGGGCGATCAACGAGCGGGGCGAGGTGTGCCGGTTTGCGTCACCTCACCGACCGAACGAGGATCCAAAGGGTCAACGATTCCGCAGGCCGCACGGCTGGCACGCGAAGGTGCCACCCATCTTTATCGGAGCGCTCGATCGAGGTGCCGGGGAGCGACGCCACCAGCCGTTCGAGCGCGTACCCGGGGTCGGGCAGGAGCGAGACGGTCACCGCGGTGGCCGATGCGAGCGGCATCCCGAGCTCCGCCTCGCCTGCCGCGTCGCGGGTGAGCGGCCGGGGCTCGATCGTGGTCTCGAGCACGATGCGGCCCGTAGGCAGATCGAGATCGGTCCATCGCGCGGCGCCATCCGCCGACGCAGGCCAACTTCGCCGCACGGGCTCGACCAGATCGAGACTCCGAGCACGCTCGCCCGGGGCGAGCGCCAGCTCGATCGCCCCTCGGCCATCGGTCGGCGATACAACGGTATACGTCTGACGAATCGTGCGCGAGACGGTCGCGCCGATTCGATACGCGACCTCGACGTGTTCGAGGAGTAGCGTGGCGGCTGTCGCGTCCCTCGTCGCTACGTCCCGCGCGCTGCGAGCTGCAGACTTTTCGCTCGGACGCGCGGTCTGCGGCGCGGCGGCGGACGCAGCGAGTCCCCCACTCGCCGATCCTCCCGCCGAGGCACCGACCGCCACTGACGCAGGCTCGCGCGCCTCGCGTGAAGGCGACGACGCCGGTGGCTCGGTGCGCGTCTCGTTGAACCGCTTGTCCAGCTCGCTGCGCGCAGGGGACGAGGGAGCCAGCGCGTCATC
>CAYVDO010000683.1:0-2285 GCA_964450125.1 uncultured bacterium | reverse complement strand
GCGCTGATTGCGCGCGTAGCGAATCGCTTTGGAGATCGGAGTGTCGTCGAGAACCGCACCGATCTCGGCATCGCACCAAGAGAAGAAGGCATCGACGATGTAGCTCGATCTCTTCTCCCGAATCTTCTCCTTCTTTCTTCGCGGGGCATCGGCGAGGGAGCGCTCGATGCGAAAGAGTGAGCCGATGAGGTCGAGCGCAGCTTTCGCGCGCTTCGGATCGGACTCGAGCGCCTTGAAGAAGTACCGCCGAGCATGCGCCCAGCAATTGACCTCGACGACATCACCCGTTGCGTAGAGGTGGTCGTAGACGACGTGGGCGTCGGCGACGAGGTAGCCCCGATAGCCCTCGAGCACCGTATCGACGGCGTCGCTCGAATGATCGGTTGTGAATTCGAAGATGACGTGTCGTCCGGGTGCGACGAGCACCCAGAAGTGCCCCGTCCGACATCGCTCCTTCTGTTGCACGAGAACGCCGGTAGCGTCGGTGCAGAGGTAGGGCTGCTTGAAGGCGTCGAGGCGCATCGCGGAGACGAGCGGCTTCGCGAGCTCGGCGAGCGCACCGTGCCATCCGCACATCGTCGACTTCGCGACGTCGACGCCGTCGCGGGAGTACATGTCCTCGAGTCGATTGAGCGGCATGTGATCTTGCCACCGCTTAACGATTGTCTCGGCAAGCATTCCGGGGCCGGCGAGCCCACGGGGAATCGGGAGCTCGGGAGGCTCCGCGACGAAGACCTCCGTCTCCGAGTTGCGCTCGCGATCCTTGCGCACGAACTTCGGACGCACAATGCGAGCGACAACGAAGGACGCGGGGCGCCGCTCGAGGACTTCGGCGACGTCTTCACCGATCCGGTCGAACGCGTCGGTGCCGAGCTTCTCGACCTCGGGAGGGAGTACTTGGATTTCGACGCGAGGAAGGTGCTCAGGCGGCGGCGTGCGACCGGTCGGCTTGCGCCGCGTATGACCCTTCACCTTCTGCTCTGCGTTGGCTTCGGCCAAGGCGTCGGCGAGTTGCGCTTGTTGCCGCTCGTTGAGCACCAGAGAGAGGACGTCGAGCGAGAGCTGCGAGCCTTCGGCGGGGCGGCGCTCCGACTTCGACGAGAGGAGCCCGAGCTCCAACTTCCGGCAGCGCTCCATCGTCTCGAGGTAGAGCGTGCGATACTCGTCGCGCTCGCGCTCGGCGGCGAGCCGCAGTTCCTCGGCCGCCTTCCGCATCTCGTCGGCGGCGACTGCGCGCTTCTCGAGATCTTCGAGCCGGCGGACGATCTCTTCGACGCTCGTCACGCTTCATTGATGATCGAAGCGCGATCTTCGGTCAACGCTGAATCGATCGTGAGATCACTTTGCGACGCCGCGGATGATCGCGGCGAGCGACCGTGCGTCAATCATCGCGAGCGGACGCTTCACGTCGGTCGCATCGGGAAGCTCGAAGTGCGCGCGATGGAGACGCTTGTAGAGGAGACAGTAGCCGTTGTGGTCGAACCAAAGGACCTTGATGCGGTTGCCGCGCTTGCTCGCGAAGACGAAGAGCGCGCCGCTCTCGGGATCAAGCTCGAGACGCTCGCGCACCGCGAGCGCGAGCGCGTCGAAGGACCTGCGCATGTCCTGGCGCTCGGTGCAGACGAAGATGCGGACCTGCGTCGGGATCATGAGCTTCGCTCGATGACGCGCAGTAGGCGCTCGAGAGCTGCATCGTCGAAGTCGAGGGGAACCCGAACGCGTCGGCCATCGAGGAGCACGATCTCCATCGGCTCGCGCGCGATCGCACGCGTCATCTCAACGAACTTCAGCGGCGCGAGCTTCTTCGTCGGCACTCGGGCTCGCTGCGTCACCGGAACTGCCGCGCGTCGTCTCTCGGCGCCGATCTTCCAGATCCACCACTTCAAGGAGGAGACGTTGACGCCGATTTCAGACGCGTAGCCCGCCTTGCTCAGCCCACTCCGCTTCCACCCTTCGACTCGCGCTGTCCACGTCTCCCGACTGGTTCCCTTCATCTCGCCCTCCGCGAGATGAACTACGCGAGCAGGGGCGCGACGTCAGGAACGCGACTCGCCGAACGGATACGATCGTGCGCACCTACGGTCTCATGCCAGATAAGACGACGCCCCGCGTCGCGGTTCCCCGCGTGCAGAGGCCGACCTTCGCCACCCCCGGAGCGGCGATGTACGGGGTAAGCGCGTATGGACAGCCGGAAACAGGGCGTCGCCAGATCAAGAACTTCTACAGCGAAGGGCTCGAGCACAAGTTTTCAATCGGTCAAGGATGGGTGTGGGCAATAAACATCT
>CAYVDO010000682.1:0-2286 GCA_964450125.1 uncultured bacterium | reverse complement strand
TGGAAGAGCGCGCTCTCCCGGGGAACCAGCGCGGCGATCGCCGTGCCGCTCGTGGTCGCCACCAGCTCCAGCCCGGTCTCGTCGGCCGTCTGCAGCACCAGCGTTCCCGGCGTGATCAGCCGCACGAGTGGCGCCGGCGGCGAGGCGCCGCGCACCACGAGGACGAGCTTCTCGCGACCGTCGAGGAAATCGGCCAACCCGCCAATGTGCAGGTCGGTCCCGTCCACGTGCACGACCAGTGGCGGGGCGAAGCGACGCTCGGCCCTGGTCCACGCACGAAATGCGAGTCGGTCCAGGAGCCCGTCGTGCTGCGCGGGATCGTAGCGGTTGCCGCGCAGCAGCTCGATGGCGAGGACCGCGCCGAACGCCCGCCCCGCACGCGCCAACGCGCCGTCCACCGCCGCGGCGAGCGACGTGCCGGAGGGGACATCGACGAAGTGCAGTGCCACGCCGCGATCGAGGACGTCGCGCAACACGTCGATTGCGCGCTGCAGCCGGTCGCGGTGTGTCACCGACAGCGACGGGCGAACGGCGGCGACCGCCGCGAAGCGCGCGACGTCGAGGCGTCCACGCGCGAATTCACCCAACGCTGCGCCCACGCGCTCGACATGCGCCGACTCGTCAGGCTCTTCGGCCGCGAGGAAGGCCTCCGCCTGCGCGAGCGCCCCCGCGACTGCCGAGCGGAACTCGCCGATGGGACGCGCGAGCCGGTCGAGCGCCAGTTGGACTCTCGGATCAGACGGCATAGCGGTCGAGCTCCGCATTGAGGAGTTCGGTGCGTTCCTGCGCGGTGCGCGGCGTCACGCGACGCACCTCCTCATACCGCGCTCGCGCCGGGTCCTTGAAGTAGACGCCGAGCTTGATGGTATCGGTCGCATCCGCCAGCTGCCGCGCGCGATCGAGGTCGCGCGGGTCGTGCGCGATGCGCGACGTGTAGATCGCGTCCAGCTCCGGCACCATCACGCCGTCGTCGTGCACGAGCAGCTCCACCGACGCCGGCTTCCGCACCGCATCGGCGAAAATCCCGGGGGTGAAGACCGGGCAACGCTGCAGGACGCGGACGAACGAGAGCCCGTTATGATGGTACGCGGCCCGCAACGTGGCATACAGGTGCGCGGGGACGAACTCGGCGGTCTGCGCGACAAACGATGCATTGCTGACGCCGAGCGCCACCGACAACGGGTTGAGCGGCATCAGGATCGAGCCGTGCGGCTGCGTGTTGCTGGGCACGCCCTGCGGCGTCGTGGGCGAGGTCTGGTTCTTCGTGAGGCCGTAGATGCCGTTGTCGAGCATCATCACGACCATGTGCGGGTTGTAGCGCAGCGTGTGCACCCAGTGACCCGCGCCAATCGACGTGCAGTCACCGTCACCCATCACCACGAAGACCGACAGCTCGGGGCGATGCAGCTTGATCCCCGTGGCCACCGGAAGGGCGCGCCCGTGGATCCCGTGAAAGCCGTATGTCCTGAGGTAGTGCGGGAAGCGTGACGAGCACCCGATCCCGGAGACGAAGACGGTCTCCTCGGGCTTGAGCTGCTCGGCGGCCAGAAGGCGTTCCACGGAGGCGAGCACCGAGTGGTCGCCGCACCCGGGACACCAGCGCGCCCGCGCCCCTTCGTAGTCGTTCACCTCGAAGGTGCGCTCGTCGTCCGTGGCCAGGACGTGGAGGGAACAGGCGCTCATGCGTCACCTCGCGTCGCGCGCGATTGTGGCATCAGGGAGTGGATGGCGTCGACGATGGCGCCGGGGCGCAGTGGTTCGCCCGGAGTCCGCGTCCAGCAGTCGACGTCGACCAGGGTCTGCGCACGCAGCAACCAGGAGAGCTGGCCGCGGCGGCGGTTGTCCTCGGTGATGTACGGATCGCCCACCGCGTCGCTGTAGTTGATCTCGATCGTCGACACCTTCCGGAAGCGCGCGAAGATCTCCTTGAGCCCCGGCTCCATGGGCGAGAGGAAGCGCAGGTGCAACGCCGCCACGGAGAGTCCCGCGGCCCGGGCACGGTCCACCGCTTCCTCGATCGCACCCTTGGTGCTCCCCCACCCCACGATCAGGAGCTCGCCCTCGTCGCTCCCGTACGTCCGGGGCGGCGTCAGCATCGAGCCGAGCACGGCGAGCTTGCGGCTGCGCATCGCCATCCCCTTGGCGTGGACGCCGGCGCTGTACGCCACCTTGCTCCCTTCGTCGTGCGAGAGCCCGGTGACGGTGTGCATCCCGCCGCCCTGTCCGGGGATGACGCGGCGCGAGAGCCCCGTCTCCGCATTCCATTGGTAGGGCTTGAGCCCTTCG
>CAYVDO010000681.1:0-2295 GCA_964450125.1 uncultured bacterium | reverse complement strand
CCAGACCCCCGCCCCGAAAAAGGCGCGACTTTTTCGGGGCCCCACCCCCAAGTCGACTCGCTGCGCTCGTCGACGCGCCGCCGGCGCGTGCCGTATTCAGCAGCCTGATCTCCGTTTCTGTGCCGTCGGGCCGACGGTGGTGGTTCACTTCGACCGGGATGCAATGGTTGGGTCGCGAGGGTCTGGGGACCCGTCGGCGGGCACGGCTCGCCCCCGGTCGAGCGCGTGGTTCCGGAGGCTCGCCTGCGCCGCGGTCGCGCGTTGGGGGCTCACGGCCCACGAGCACGACCGGGGTGCGCGACCGCGGAGCACCCTTCGACGTGCCCCCAGCCCCTCGCGCCTCGAACGAGCTCAGCACGAGCGTGAACCACCACGGGACCAACGCCGAAGGCTCGCCTACGGCAGCGGTTGTCGTATCATCGAAGGGCAATCGAGCGCGGTTGCGTCTCCGTCACATCCTCCCGAGGTTTTCCATGCGTCGTCGGTTTTGGTTCTACGCGTGCGCCCGTGCGCTCTGGGTTGGGCTCGGTGTGCTTGCGCTCGGCGCGTCCGCGAGTCGGGCCGACTACGTCACCACCCTGGTCGCGCCGTCGACGGTATCCACTTCCCTCGGCAGCACTGGCGCCCAGCCACTCGCGGTTCTCGCGAGCCAAGACCTGGCGGGGAGCAGCACCGACGCCTCGCTGACGCAGCGCTACACGCCGTCGATCTTCGGGTACCAGGCGGTGTTCTCGTTCACCGTGCCGAATGGCCTCGACGTGGGCTCGGCGTCGGGGCTCGCGCTCGCCGCCAACTTCTACGGCCAGCCGCGCAGCGCGCAGCGCTGGACGTTTCAGGTGCGCGACTTCGCTGCGTCGAGCTGGCTCACCCTCGGCTACAACGACGGTGCCACGTACCACCAGTGGACACCGCTCACGTTCACGCTTTCCGGAGATCTTTCCCGCTTCGTGAGCGCCGCGGGAGTGATGCAGGTCCGCTACACGACGTATTCGAGCCTCGACTGGAGTGATCTCGATCTGCTGGTCTTCCGAGTCACCCGCTACGTCCCGCCCACGGCCAATCACCAGATTCCCGCTGGGCGCGGGTACTCGGATGTCTCGCCGCACCAGCTCGTGCGCACCAGCGCCGGCGTGCTCTACACGGTCACCCCGGATTGCAGCGTGTATCCCGATTGCCCGAACAACGCGGTGCACGTGATGAAGGCGGACCAAGCGGGCACGCCCACGAGCTTCACGGAGATCGACGCGGCGCATGCCCCGGGAGGCGGAGTCGGTCAGCCGGCCGTGGCCCTCGACGGCCAAGACCGGATCCACGTGATCTGGAACAAGCGCTCCGGCTACACCAAGTACGCGGCGTTCGACACCGTCACGGGGCTCTGGTCCAGCGCCGAGAGTCTCGGCGCATCCGGCTGGACCGACTTCGGGCAGGGCGAGGAAGGCACGGCGCTGGCGGTGGATGCGTCCGGTGTCCCGCACGCCGTGTGGAGCACGCGCACGGGCCCCAATTCCCGTCTCCGGCTCAAGTACGCGCGGCGGCTTGCGAGCGCCTGGGAAGCGCCCGTGGACGTGGCGGACGTGGTCGACTGCAACCCGGCGTCGGACTACTGCAACGCGTGGCATCCGACCCTCGCGTTCGCGCCCAACGGCGATCTGCATCTCGCATGGCTCAACGGCACCTACGATTACGTGGGCGACGGCCGCGTGCGCGTGCGCACCCGGCTCGCCAACGGCGCCTGGCAGCCCTCCGTGGCCATCCCGGACGTGGCGCAGACGGGTATCGATCAGGGGCCGTCCATGATCGTCACCACCGACGGCGTGGCTCATCTCGCGTTCCTCGATACAGCGAATCGCATTCGTTATTGGTATCGAGACGCGAACGGCTGGAACGGAAATGCCCAGCCGCCGACCCAGGTCACGCACAATCCGTCGCTCGGACCCGACGGCGCGGGCGGGGTCTATCTCTACGGCCACGGCACGCCGCAGGGACCAATCGGCGGCTTCGGGCCGAACCTCTACTCGTTCCGAAAGCCGCTCGGTGGGACTTGGGGCGCGTGGACGCTCTACGTGTCCGGTGCCGTCGACAGCTCCGTCACGACGCGCTGGTCACAGTTCTTCCACCATTACCCGCAGCTCGTGGACGTCGCCTACTGGGGCAACGACTACCCCAATCAGCTCTACGTCGGCGTGACCTAGCGTGATCGAGCGCCACGCGCTCGATCACGCTAGTCGATGTTTCCCGGGGGCGTTTCAAGCCCCCCGCCCAGCGCGGCGAAGCCGCGCTGGGGCCCACCCCCCA
>CAYVDO010000680.1:0-2301 GCA_964450125.1 uncultured bacterium | reverse complement strand
GATGTACCCCGGGGCTCCGGGCGACAACGATTCGGGGGTGGATCTGGGGCTCTACCTGATCCCGGCGTCCCTGCTGGTGTTCGGGATGCGCAACCGCCGCACGTCGCGGCGGATGCGCGCATGAGGTTACAGGCGCCGACGGAGCAGGGGCCGCAGGCCCCGTGCCCTCCACGGCAACGCGCGCGAACGCTGGCGCCGACGGAGCGTCGCCCTCCAGGTGGAGGGGCACGCTCCGTCGTGCCCAAAGCGATCCTCGGCGCCGACGGAGCGTCGCCCTCCATCTGGAGCGGCACGCCCCATCGGATCCGTGGCTGGTCAGGTCCTGATCGGGTAGCGCAGGAACAGAAACCAGCCGACCAAGCAGATCGCTCCCGCGACGGGAGCCGTGGCGATGACTCCCATGGGCTGCTCGGCCGTGCGCCCGAAATGATCGAGGAGGCCCCCGGCGAGGAAAGGGCCGACGCCTTCGGCGAACTTGGTGAGCAGGCCTTCGGCGCCGTTGTAGATCCCTTCGCGCCGGTAGCCGGTGCGTTCGGCGTCGAGGTCGATGATGTCGGCCATGATCGGCCGCGGCAGCATGAAGAGCGTCGCCACCGGGAAGGCACAGAGCCCGTACACGACGTAGGCCTGAAGCGTGGGGGATCCGAACGGCAACCGACCGATCAGGCCTCCGCCCGCCATGGCGACGGCGAAACCGAAGAAACCCCAAAGCATGACGCGGCGTTTACCGCTGCGGTTCACCAGCCAGTCGATGAGCGGGAAGAAGAGGATGCTCCCCAACACGATCACGGCTTGCAGGTTGCCGGTCGCGTCTTCGGCCTTCGCGACGCGCAGCAAGACGCTGACCTGGTAGGGCATGACGACCAAGATGGCGTTGAGCGCGATTCGGAACGCGATGAACGCCAGCGCATACGGACGGAACGCGGGGTTCTTGAGCGTCTCGGCGAGCGACTGAACGGGACCGTAGGGGACGTCTTTGCTGGCGTCGTAGGGTTTCTCCTGCACCACCAGGATCGAGATCCACATCGACGTGAGCGAGACCAGACTCAGGCAAGCCGCGGCGTACTTGTAGCCGTCGGTGAGATGAAAGCCGGCGATGGTACCGCCTTCGGGGTAGGCGTCGATGATCTTGCTGGCGACGAATCCCGAGAGGATCGTGCCCAGCACCTCGAAGAACGCCATGAACGCCGCGACGCGGTTGCGCTCGGATCCGGGCTCGGTGACCTCCGGTAGCAGCGAGCAATAGGGGCCCACCGCTGCGGTGTAGGCCACCCACATGATCGAGCGGATGGCGGCCAGCCACGCGAGGTTGAGCCAGCCAGCGCCGGCGCTCGGTGGCCACCAGATGGCCATGAACGCGATCGTACAAATCGGCGCCGAGACGGCGATCCAGGGGATGCGCCGGCCCCACCGGGTACGGGTGCGGTCGCTGGCGTAGCCGATTCCCCAATCGGCGAACGAGTGGACGATCTGTCCGATCAGATTCACCAATCCGATGATCGTGGCGGGGCCGAGCACCCACGTGCCGAGGGTGAACGTCGGAATCAGCGCCGGCTTGTCCGACGGTACGAAGTAGTAGAGCTGCCAGGCCACTAGAAATCCCGGCAGCAGGCCGTTTCCGATCGTGCCGCTCGCGAACAGCACCTCGGCGCCGCGTGAGAGCGAGCGCGAGGGAGCGTCGCGATTCTGGGCGGCGGGGCTGGGAACGGTTTCGGAGTCGCTCATTCGTGGCTCGAAGGGCGCCGAACGCTACACCGCAGCATCCGGCGACGCAATTGATCGCGGCGTGTCCTTCGCAACGGCGTGCAGCGATGGCGCGGCATACTCCGTCGTGCTCGATCCGGCTCCCGGCGCTGACGGAGCAGCGCCCTCCACGTCACGCGCGCGGCGCTGGCGGAGCCGCGCCCTCCACGTCACGCGCGGCGCTGACGGAGCAGCGCCCTCCACGGGCAGTTGCGATGGAGGGGCACGCTCCGTCGTGCCCGGGTGCGTCTGCAGCAGCGAGTGTCTCGCCTGCCCGCGCCGCGGTAGATTCGACGTGCCTCCGATCTCGGTCTCCGCATGCCCGTCGCACTCTTCCTTCCCGTGGCGCTCGCAGTGGTCTTGCTGGTGCTGCACGCGCGCGCGCTCCACGGCGCGCGGCTGGCGGCCGATTTCTTCGGGCTCGCGTTCGCGTACTTCGTCGTGAAGGAGAACCTCTCGGTCGCGGGGTATTTCCATCGCTACTTCTACGCGGAGACTCCGCCGTTTCGGATCGGCGCGGCGCCGCTCGCCGTGGTGATCGGATCATGGTGTAGGTTG
>CAYVDO010000679.1:0-2324 GCA_964450125.1 uncultured bacterium | reverse complement strand
GTCCCACCCCCGAGTCGCTTCGCTTCGCTCGCGGCTCGCCTGGCGGCTCGCGGAGGGGTGGGCGGCGCGCGTGGAGACCGGTGCGCCTCTCGGGCAGCACGCGGGAGGGCTGGTTGTGGGCTTTTCCAGCCCCCACGCGTTGCGGGCGGGCGCGACAGATCGCGCGCCCGAGTCGCTTCGCTTCGCTCGCGGCTCGCCTGGCGGCTCGCGGAGGGGTGGACGGCGTGCGTGGCGACCGGTGCGCCTCTCGGGCAGCACGAGCGATGGCTGGTCGTGGGTATTTCCAGCCCCCACGCGTTGCGGCGAGGTGCGCTGGGTCGCGCGCCCGAGTCGCTTCGCTTCGCTCGCGGCTCGCCTGGCGGCTCGCGGAGGGGTGGACGGCGTGCGTGGCGACCGGTGCGCCTCTCGGGCAGCACGAGCGATGGCTGGTCGTGGGTATTTCCAGCCCCCACGCGTTGCGGCGAGGTGCGCTGGGTCGCGCGCCCGAGTCGCTTCGCTTCGCTGGCGGCTCGCCTGGCGGCTCGCGGAGGGGTGGACGGCGCGCGTGGCGACCGGTGCAGGCCGATGCTTCCGGGCGCCGGGTCGGCTTTGCCTCGCGCAGTGTCGTGGGCTCGGCGTCCCGACCCAGCTGTGGATCCGACGAGCACCCTCGAACGGCCCTGGCGACTTGTGGAGCGGCCTGCTAGGTTCGGAAGGATGTCGTCGGATCTCGACTCGAACGTGCCGGAATGGCTCGCCACGCGTCCGCGGCCGCGCGTCTACGTCGAGACGTACGGCTGTCAGATGAACGAGCGCGACTCGTACGCGCTGTTGCATCACCTGGCGGAGCGCGGCTACGAGCGCGCCGCGACGGCACGGGACGCCGACGTGCTCCTACTCAACACCTGCAGCGTCCGGGATCACGCGGAGCAGAAGGTGTACTCGACGCTGGGCCGCTTCCGTGAGCTCAAGGAAGAACGGCCCGGCGTGGTGATCGGCGTGGGCGGCTGTGTGGCGCAGCAGGTGGGCGAGGGGATCTTCAAGCGCGCGCCGTACGTCGATTTGGTGTTTGGCACCCATCACCTCGCCGCCGTGCCAGACCTCATCGAGCGTGCGTCGCGTGAGCGCGGCGTGCGGCCGTCGGCGTTGAGCTTCGAGCGCCGCTGGCAGGACGTGCTCGGTGACCACGAGGCTCCCGACGACAGCGGCGTGCGCGCATTCGTCGCGGTGCAGCGCGGCTGCGATCGATTCTGCTCCTTTTGCATCGTGCCCTTCACCCAAGGACGTGAGATCTCGCGCCCCGCGGCCTCGGTGCTCGACGAGGTGCGCAGACTGGCCACACGCGGCGTGAAGGAAGTGACGCTCATCGGCCAGAACATCACGTCGTACGGACGCAAGGACCCGAGCGAGCCCGATCTCGCGGGGCTCCTTCGCCAGATACACGCCGTTCCCGGCATCGAGCGAATTCGCTTCCTCACCTCGCACCCGGCGGAAGTGGGGGAAAGCCTGATACAAGCGTTCCGCGACCTCGAGCGTCTCGCCGGGCACTTCCATTTGCCGGTGCAGTCGGGCTCGGATCCCGTGCTCACGCGCATGCGTCGCGGTCACACGCGCCGCGAGTACGTGGCGTTGGCCGACCGCCTGCGTGCGGCGCGTCCCGACCTGGCGCTCACCACCGACCTGATCGCGGGCTTCCCAGGCGAGAGCGAAGCGGACTTCGACGAGACGTTGTCGCTGGTCCGCGAGGTCGCGTTCGACAATGCGTTCTGCTTCTCGTACTCGCCACGCCCGGGCACGCGAGCGCTGAAGCTCGACGACGTGCCCAGCGAGCCCGTGCGCGCGGAGCGGCTGGCACGGCTGCTCGCGCTTCAGGCGGAGGTTCGCGCGGCGCGAAATCGGCGCTGGATCGGTGTGGACGTGGATGTGCTCGTCGAGCGCGAGAACACCCGGCACGCGGGCGAGGTGGAAGGGCGCAGCGGTTCCCTTCACCCGGTGCACTTCGTGGGTGCGATCGACGAGCTGCGCGGGCGCATGGTTCGGGTCCGGGTCGAGCGCGCCGGAGCCCACGCCCTCGCCGGCCAGCGCGTGTGACGCCGCTGCTGGGAGGAGGCGAGCCCATGGACGTCGAGATGCGGATCGAGCGGATCGCACTCGACCCGCTCACCCAGATGCCGATCGTGGTGCTCCAGGAAGCGCACGGATCACGCATGCTGCCGATCTGGATCGGCCTCCTCGAGGCGAGCGCCATCGCCACGCGGCTCGAGAAGGTCACGGTGGCGCGGCCACTCACCCACGATCTGCTCGCGACCGTCATCGATCGGCTGGGAGGGAGCGTGGAACGGATC
>CAYVDO010000678.1:0-2336 GCA_964450125.1 uncultured bacterium | reverse complement strand
ATCGTCCGATCCACGTCGCCAAGTTTCGCTATGACGCCCGATCGCTGCTGCTCTACGGAGCCCCCGAGGATCTCAAGGCCTTCCTCGGGGTGCCGGTGCGGCTCGGGACGAAAGTGGGCGTGCTCGCCGTCGACTCGAAGCGTACGTACCAATTCTCGCCGCGTACGGACTCGATTCTGGTCGGTTTCGCGGAGGAGATCGCGCGTCGGGTCGAGCGGCAGCGACAGCTTCGCGAGGTGGTTGGCGGCTCGCCGAGCCTGGAGGCGGCTCGCGAGCTCTGCCGCGACATCACCGCGCTCGAAGATCCAGAGCTGGTGCTCGACCGAATCGCCGCCATGCCCGCGACCATCGTGCCCCGGACGGGACTCTTGGTGGCGATCTCGGAGCGCGCTGGCGGCCCGCTGTGGGTGGCTCGGGCCCACGGCCCCGAGCATCTGCGATTGCTCGGAGCCGAGATCGCGCCGAGCACGAGCCTGATCGGCTGGGTGGAGCGCAAGGGCACCATGATCTACCTCTCGGGATTGGACGAGCGTCCGAAGCGCACGGTGGTGGCGTATCCGGGTGAGCCGCGGATCCCGATGCAGTCCTTTCTCGGGGTGCCGCTTCGGGCCGCGGGGCGCTCGCTGGGCGTGCTCGCGTTCACGAGCACCGAGCCCGTCGCCTATCCTCGCCAGATGACCGACGTGCTGGGTGTCGTCGCCGATGCCTCGGCGCTGGCGCTGGCCAACGCCGAGAGTCGCTCGCGGCTCGCGGCTCGCGTCGGCGGCGCTCCCGAGGCGATGGTGCGTTACGGCCGGTTTCTCGACGAGGTGTCGCGCTGGCTCAAGCAACGCGACCCGGTCGAGATCTTGGTGGTGGATCCCGAGGGATTGGCGCGGCGCAATCGCCAGCATGGGCACGCAGCGGTGGACCGGATGCTCGACGAGGCGCTGGGCGTGATCGCGCGGGTGCTGGTGCCCACTCCGTGGATCACGCAGATTGGGCCGGGGACCTGGGCGGTGGCCTGCCAAGTGGAGTCGAGCCGCCCCGAGGACCGCACCCGGCAACTCGTCGAGCGTGCGCTGGCGGACAAGGTCTTCGAGGTCGGTGACACCACGAGCACGCTACCGGTGCGCGTGGTCTCGGCGCGCTCGGAAGTGGATGCACGCGATCCCGAGGGCTTGCTCCGGCGCGCACTCGATCGCTTGGAGCGCGCCCGTGAGCGTGCGCTAGCGGCACAAGCATGAGCTTCGGTAGGAAGCAGGGGAGCGTCTCGGGATGATCCGCCGGATCAACGATTGGCTGGGATCGGGCGACGTCGCCATCGATCTGGGCACCGCGAACACCTTGATCTGGGTGCGCGGCAAGGGTGTGGTCCTCGACGAGCCGAGTGTCGTCGTGGTGCCGCAGAACGGGCAGGGGATCCTCGCCATCGGCCGCGAGGCCAAGGCGATGTATGGCCGCACGCCGGAGCGGTTGCGCGCGATCCGGCCGCTCAAAGACGGCGTGATCGCCGACTTCGACATCGCGAACCAGATGATCAAGCACTTCCTGGGCATGGCGGTGAAGCGCAGCCCGCTGTTCAAACCGACCATGCTGGTGGCCGTCCCTTCCGGCATCACGCAGGTCGAGAAGAAGGCGGTGATCGACGCAGCCCTTCAATCCGGTGCCAAGAAGGTGCACCTCATGGAAGAGCCGATGGCGGCAGCGCTGGGCGCCAAGCTCCCGGTGCACGAGGCCAAAGGCAACATGATCGTGGACATCGGTGGCGGCACTACCGAGATCGCGGTCATCAGCATGCTGGCCACCGCCTACAGCACCTCGATGCGCGTCGCCGGCGACGAGATGGACGAGGCCATCCAGGCTTACGTCCGCGAGCGTTTCCAGGTGCTGATCGGCCTCTACGAGAGCGAGCGGGTGAAGGTCGAGATCGGCTCGGCGGTGGCGCTCAAGGAGCCCGAGGAGATCACCGTGCGCGGGCGCGACCTGGTGCGTGGCGTGCCCGCGACGGTGACGCTCACGGACGAGATGGTGCGCGAAGCGCTGCGTGAGCCCATCGAGCACATCGTGAAGTCGATCCGGAACGCTCTCGATCAAACACCACCCGAGCTGGCGAGCGACATCCTCGATCAGGGGATCGTGCTCGCCGGTGGCGGTTCGATGATCCGTGGTCTCGGCCCGCGGCTCCATCAGGAGACCGACCTCCGCATCTTCCGCGCCAAAGACCCGCTCAAGGCCGTGGTGTACGGCGCCGGCGAGGTGCTGGAGTCGCTGCGTGAGTATCAGCGGGTGCTGATCAATTGATTTGCGGGGGGCTTTTCAAGCCCCCCGCCCCGTCGCGGCCAAGCCGCGACGGG
>CAYVDO010000677.1:0-2343 GCA_964450125.1 uncultured bacterium | reverse complement strand
GCAGAGGCGATCGGCGAGCTCGCTCTGGGTGCGAATCTCGTAGAGGTTGGAGGTGTGGATGACCCGGGCGGCCTGCTCGGCGATCGCCCGCACCAGTCGCGGATGGCCGTGTCCGAGGCCCGAGACGGCGATGCCCGCGAGCGCGTCGAGATAGCGCTTGCCGGATTCGTCCCACAGCCACACGCCCTCGCCGCGCGCGAACGACACGGGCAGCCGGGCGTAGGTGTTCATGAGGTGGGAGGACATGGCGGAGGATGGCCCCGACAGATTCAAACGGCGGCACGCGCCGAAATGCAAACGGCGGCACGCGCCGCCGGGAAACCGAGCGGCGACGATGTTAGCACGGCGACCCCGCCCTTAGAATGCGGGGCGATGACGCGGCTAGCGGTGTTCAACCAGAAAGGCGGGGTGGGCAAGACCACCACCGCACTGAACCTCGCCGCGGCGGTCGCGCGGCGCGGCCTGCGTCCGCTGCTCGTGGACCTCGACGCGCAGGCGCACCTCTCGCAGATCCTCGCGCCGGCGGAGGCGTCCTCGGACAGCGTGTTCGCGTACTACAACGACGCCAGGCCGCTGCGCGAGCTCGCGCGGCCGGTCGTGCTCGCCTGCGCCGAGCCGCGCGGCGACCTCATTCCCGCCCACGCCGAGCTCATGAAGGTCGACTCGCTGTTCGGCAAGGGGCCGCGCATCCTGTACCGCCTCAGGGAGGGCCTCGACGACTACGTGCCCGCGGACGCGGCGCGCGGGGTGTTCATCGACTGCTGCCCGATGCTCGGCGTGCTGTCGCTCTCGGGCGTGTTCGCGGCCGACGGGGTGCTGGTGCCGGTCTCGGCCGACTTCCTCGCGGTGAAGGGCGCGCTCGCGCTCGAGAGCACGCTGAAGGCGCTCGAGCACGTCGTCAAGCGGCGCGTCGAACGGCGCTACGTGCTCACGCGCTTCGACGCGCGGCGCAAGATGGCGCACGAGATCGCGGCCACGCTGCGGGAGCGGTTCGGAACGGAACTGTGCGAAACGCGCATCGCCGAGAGCGTGGCGCTCGCCGAGAGCCCGTTCCACCGCAAGGACATCTTCGCCCACGACGAGAAGAGCCGCGGGGCGCGCGACTACGAAGCGCTCCTGGAGGAGCTGCTCGCCTCGGGTTTTTTCGGGGTCTAGGACGCGCGCCGGTCGGCGCGGCTACTTCGTGACGAGGGAAATGACTTCCTCGAAGGAGGCGGGGTCGCGCTTCGCCGACGCGTTGAGCGACCGGCATTCCAGCACCTGGCAGTGCGGGTACATCTGGACCAGCTTGCGCTGCGCGTCGGATTCCTCGCGGCCGTGGATGGTCAGGTTCTCGACCACCATTCCGGTCCGGGTCCGGATCCGGAAGGCGTACTTGCTGGTATTGAGCGCGAAAACCATTCCCGTCCCCGATCAGATACTTAGGCAGTAGATAACATAGTTCGCTGAGCAAGGCAACGCAAGAGCCTCATCCGGCGGAACTTTCTGACGTTGCCGCGGCGGTGCCTTCGGGGTTCCGGCACCGGGACGGGGGCGGGACCGGCGTCGTCAGCCGATCTTCTTGAGCCCGCGCTCCTCGCTGGCGCGCAGGACCCGGAGGCAGGGGAGGTAGCCGTCGTAGAGGACCCCGTGCAGCTCCATGCGCTTCTGCGAGCGCAGCAGGCCGACGAGGAAGTCGAGCACTTCGGCGGTGATGATCTGGCCGGGAACGAGCACCGGGATGCCGGGCGGGTAGGGCGTGATCTGGTCGGCGCACACCCGGTCGGCGAGCGCGCGGTTGGGGTTGTCCTTGCTGTCGAGCAACGCCACCGCCTCGCCGCCGCAGTAGTAGGCATCCCGCGGCAGGTACTTCAGCCGCGTGAACTCGGGGATCTCCGGGAACTGGTAGAGGCGCCGCGGCGCGCGCCCCTCGCGGGCGATGCGCATCAGGGCGTCGTAGAGGCGCGAGACCTTGCTGCGCGTCGTCCCGATCGTCAGCAGCAGGCTGATGGTGTTGAAGGTCGACTTCTCGACCTGGATGTTGAAGCGGGTGAAGAGCTCGCGCTGCAGGTCCTCGACGGTGTAGCCGCAGCTCGAGATGTCGACGGTCACCTTGGTCGGGTCGAGCAGGATGCCGTCGTGCCTGACCTCGTCGGGCAGCAGTTCATCGAGCTCGAGCACGCGGAACACCCCGGTCGAGTTGATCTGGGTGCGCAGCTCGGCCGCCAGCGCGAGGGTCCGGGAGAGCAGCTTGTAGCCCTCCATCACCATTTGCTTCCGCGCCACGTCGAGGCTCGCGATCATCGCGTACTGCGGCGACGTCGACGTGTGCATGTTGAAGTTCTCGCGGAAGATGTGCTCGTT
>CAYVDO010000676.1:0-2363 GCA_964450125.1 uncultured bacterium | reverse complement strand
CGCGCCCCCCCATCTTCACGTCGAGCCCGCCGCTCACCGCAAACGCCAGCGTTCCATACGTTCTCGAACCGCCAGGGCCACTACACCTGGAATCGCGTGGCCGATGGCCTCACGGACACCACGTACCTCCTGGAGAAGAGCGCCATCCGCTGGACGGGCATCTTCATCGTGCGTGCCTACGACGCTGTGGGGAACGAGTCGGCCAACTCGAGCTCGCTGGCGTCCACGTTCCTCACTCCGCCGAGCGTCGGCCATCCGATGGTCGGCACCAACGAGCGACCCGCAGCCGTGATCGGCGAGCACCTGATGCTGATCGAGAACGTCGTATCCGAACGGCGGAGGCACGACCTGCTCGCCGACGTGGCGAGCACCCAGATGGCGAGCCTCAACGGTTGTGGCATGGACCGCGGCATCGCGCCGTCGGACGATCGGTGCTCGTGATGTGGGCGTGCTTCGGTAGCTTCACCGACGTCGCCCACCAACCTCGAATTGGGGGAGCGGAGGGCTCGGGATGCGTTGCTCGACACGCAAGGTGGTTTCGTACGTGCTCGCAGTGTTGGTGCTCGCGATCGTCGGCGCGGGCCGATCCGCGCGCGCGGACGTGCTGGATCCGTTTTACGAATGGGAAGCGGTTCAGTTCTTCCAGTTCAACATCGAGCAGGTGGCCTACGACGCGGGTAGCCGCGAGGTGGTGGTCACGTTCTCGATCACGAATCCACAAGACGGCGGCACGGCGTACGACATCTTCACCGACGATCATTTCGTGCCCGATCTGATGACGGAGCTGGTGATCGACATCGGTTGGACCGCGAAGGAGTTCACCAACGCCGGCAGCGGCGATCCCGAGGGCGCTGCCTATCCCATCGCCATCAACCTCCTGACCTCGTCGCACGTGCTGCCGAACAATCGCTATTGGGTCTCGGCGACGCTGCCGGCGAGCGCCGTGGGAACCGGTGAGGTGATCTTCGAAGGTCACCCGCGCTGGTACCGCGAGTCAGCGGCGATGTACGTGCGCGTACCCGTGAAGACCGTCTACCAGCTCTTCCGGATCACCGATGCGCAAGTCGTGCCGCGCCGCGAGGTGGTGGACTTCGCGAAGTGCCAGAACTGCCACAACGGTACGTCCCGCGACGGCTACGGCTTTCCCATCTACCGCCTCGCCGAGCACGGTGGGAACCGCAACGAAGAGCTGCACGCCTGCCAGGTCTGCCACAACGCCAACCAGACCGACATTCCGTTCCGACTCTCGGGCGACGAGGTGTCGGTGGACCTCAAGTACCTGACGCACGCGATTCACGGCGCGGTGATGCGGGAGAATCCGCTGGTGGTCATTTCCTTCGGTGGCATCCCGGTGCCGTTCTTCGTGGTGTCGTATCCCGGCGGCAAGGACAACCTGAAGCAGTGCACGAACTGCCACATCGACACGAACGGCACCGGCACCTTCGAGCTTCCGCTCAAGCCCGAAGTGTTGGGTACCACCGTCGACACCGGTAGCACGCCCGGCGGCTTCCTCGACACGGACCCGACGAACGACCTCAACATGACGCCGACGATGGCGGTGTGCTCCGGCTGCCACGACAGCGGCGATGCGATCTCGCACATGACCGCCTCCACCTCGGGCGGATCGAGGACTGCGCTGCAATCCGACATCGACTCGGGCGTGGTGCGCGAGAAATGCGTCGATTGCCACGGCAAGGGCAAGCAGAAGGATGTGCGCGAGATCCACGTCACCGGTGATGGCGGCGGTGGATGCAGCGTGGCGCACGAGGGCAACGACCGTGCGAGCGCCGCATTCCTCGGGCTTCTGGGACTCGCGCTCGCCGCCCGTCGCTCACGTCGCCAGTCGGGCTGAACGAGGCGGTCACTGCTCAGGCCGTGGGTTTCCCAACGCACCGCGCACAGCAACACGCCAAGAGGGGTAGGGGCGGGCGCAAGCCCGCCCGCGCCCGCTCGCGACTACGCTCGGTCCCCGTAAGTCCGATCCTGCAGGTTGTCGACCGCCCACGACCACAGGATCCGCTCGCCCCGCCACTCGGGAAGGATCGTGCCCGCGGCGATCGCCAATCCGGCATCCCGCTGCTCGCGCTCCACCGCGTCGAGCGCATCTAGCAGCTCGTCGGCACCCAGCTCGGCACCCTGGAGTCGAAACCCATCTCCGCGCACGAACGCCGTGCCGAGCTCCGTCGCCTCGATACGCCATCCGCCTTCGTGCACCAGCACGTGATGCCGCCTACAGAGCAGCACCAGATTGGAAAGCTTCGTCTCGCCCCCATCCGCCCAATGCCGTACGTGATGCGCGTCCACGAAGCGACTTTGCTTGCATCCCGGAAAGGCACACGTCCGATCCCGCGCCTTGAGCGCCC
>CAYVDO010000675.1:0-2374 GCA_964450125.1 uncultured bacterium | reverse complement strand
CCTCGACGCGCGAGCCTCGCGGTCGCGCGAGGCGGCAAGCTCGCCCGCGCCTCTGCCCCGGTCCCCGATCCGTCGCGCATCCGGATGTCCGAGCTCGCGAGCTTCCTGGTCGCTTCGACACGAGCGCGCTGGGCTGATCCGCATGGGGCGGGGCCGGTCGCGTACCTCGGTAACGCGTGTTGGGTCGCGTTGCTCGGCATCGTCCTGGTGTGGGTGCTGCGACGTCGGCTGGGGCGCGCGCCGCGCGCCGTGCTCGGCTGCGGCAGCCTGCTGATCGCTGCGGGGCTCGTCGGTGCGGGCTTCGTGCGGCTCTGCGTCGGCCTCGGCGAGACCATCGCCGGGATCGCCGAGCTCGAATTGGATCAGGGCGGGCTGCTGCTCGCGCTCGGCCCGGGCGTGCCGACGGCCGTGCCTGAGCGGCGGGTGGGGCTGGTGCGCCTCGCATCCATGTCGCGCGACGAGGCGCTGAGTTGGCTCGGCCGCGGACGGCGCCTCATCGCCGCTCGCGCGAGCACCCTGGCGTCCCTCGGCATCGATGGCGACGTCGGCGAGGTGTGGCGGGGCGCGGGATTGCGCGTCGTTGCCGCGGAGCAACCCTGGTACTGGCGTCGACCGACGCTCACTTGGGTCTCCGCGACCGACGCGGAGCTGGTTTGGGAGACCCCGGACAGCGAAGTGGGTGCGGTGCGAGTGCGAGCGGGTGCCAAACGCTGGGTCGTGAACGAGTCGGCGGCGCGCAAGGTCCATCGCGTTCGCCTGACCGACCTGAGTCCGAGCACGGTACACGTCTACCACCTGCGCAGTCGCTCGGTGCCGGGCGAGGGAAGCGGTGCCTTTCGCACGCTGCCGGCGTCCGGCGACGACGTTCCGCTGCGTTTCGCCGTCTTGGGAGACTCGGGCAACGGCCGCTCGGTCACGCGCCACCTCGTCGCACGGATCGGCGAATTCCACCCGGACGTGGTGCTCCACGTCGGCGATCTGGCGTACGAGCGCGCCACCCGAGCGAGCCTCTACGCCCAGTTCTACGACCCGATCGCCGAGCTCGCTTCGTCCGTGCCCGTGTGGGTCGTACCCGGCAACCACGACCTGCTGGACGGCGGTCTCGATCTGGCGCGCTTCTTCGGGATCGCCGATCACCCGGATCAGCCCAACCCGTTCGTCCGCACCCTGCGCTCGGCGGGAGTGGTGGTGACGTCGCTGAATTCCAACGCGCCGCCGCTACCCTTCACGGCGGCGCGCGCGTCCGTCGCGAATGGCTTCGCCGCGAGCGCGCCGCTGCCGTGGTGGCGCCTGGCGTTCTTCCATCACCCGCCGTTTCCCGGGGAGGGGCGCGGCCGCAACGAGCTCGTCTACTGGCTGGTACAACCGCTCTTGCTTCGTTCACACGTCGACGTGGCGTTCGCCGGCCACTCGCACAACTTCCAACGCTCGCTTCCACTCGGGCTGGTCGGAACCGATCCGACGGGCGTGCGCTACGTGGTGTCGGGTGGTGGCGGAGGCGAGCTGCGTGATCCGGATCGCACCACCGAGACGGTCGTCGGTATGACCGCGCATCACGTGGTGCGTGCGGTCGCGCTCGCGGGAAGGCTGTGGATCGAAGCCGTCGACGAGCATGGTTTGCCTCTCGACCGGGTGGTGATCGCCAAGGACACGCCATCTGGCCTGGTGCGCGAGGAACCGTGGAGCGACCCGCCTGCGGACATGCGCGCTTCGCTGCCGGCGCTCGCGAGCGCCGGCGAGACGGACCCCGGCTGAAACGCAGTGGTTTCGCGAGCGGCGGTGCGCGGCTCAGCCGGGGGGAAACGGCGCGACGGCGATCGCGAGCGTGGGCGCGATGCGCGCCATGATCGCAGCGATCTGCGTCGTCTGATTGAGCACGTAGAAGTGGATCCCGGGCACGCCTGCCCGCAGCAGCTCTTCGGCCTGTTGCACGCAATGCTCGACTGCGACCTCGTGGACCTTCACGGGATCGGTACGCACCGCTTCGAGCGCGTGGGACAGCGCCGCGGGAATCTGCGAGCCGCACATCGCCGTGATGCGCTTGATCTGATCGACGTTCTGGATCGGCATCAGCCCCGGCACGATCGGTACGCGAATTCCCGCTGCGCGACAGCGCTCGACGAAGCGATGAAAGTCGCGATTGTCGTAGAAGAGTTGGGTGATGACGACGTCGGCGCCGGCGTCGACTTTCGCTTTCAGGTGCGCGATGTCGGTCGCCATGTCCGGCGCCTCGACGTGCTTCTCGGGGTAGCCGGCGACGGCGATACCGAAGTCGCCGATGGCACGGACGTGCGCAACCAACTCGCTCGCGTGCCGGAAGCCGCCCTCGACGGCGCGAAACTCCGTCTGGCCTTGCGGCGGATCACCGCGCAAC
>CAYVDO010000674.1:0-2383 GCA_964450125.1 uncultured bacterium | reverse complement strand
AAGGCGTGACTTTTTCGGGGCCCCACCCCCAAGTCGGCTCGGCTTCGCTCGCCGACCCTCGCCTTCGGCGAGGCTAGGCGCGTGTTGGGAGCGAATTTCCCGACACACCGCTAGTGACGGAGGCGTTTCACACGTTGCCGGCGATGTAGAGCTCGAGCTGCTCGATGGTGAAGCGCTGTTCGTCGATCACCGCCTTCACCACGTCGCCGATCGAGATCACACCCGCCACGCGCGCACCGTCGCGCACCACCAGGTGACGGATGCGTTTCTCGGTCATGAGCCCCATGCAGGCTTCCACGCTGGCGTCCGGTCCCACGTGCACCACCGCCGTGGTCATGATGTCGCGCACCGGGACGTCCTTCGACAGCTTCCCCATCAGGATGACTTTGCGCGCGTAGTCGCGCTCGGAGATCATCCCCACGACTTTCTCGCCATCCATCACCACGAGCGCGCCGCAGTTGTGCTCGGCCATCTGGCGGAGCGCCTCGAACACCGTCGCGCCCGGGCCGACGTGATGGATCGTGTTGCCCTTGCTTCGAAGAATCGCTTGCACCGTGATCATCGTGGCCCTCCGTCGACGAATCGGGTGAGAGTCATGCGTCACTCGCCCCGATGGTACTCGGGGCTCGCCGCCGCCGCCACCGTGAAACGCGCCCGGCGGCCCGCGCACCGTGTCGCGCGACTCGCGGTGCGTGTCCGCGGAGCGCCCTTCGACGTGCCCCCGTCCCCTCACGCCTGGCAAGGGCATAGTACGAAACCGACCGACGACTCGCGCGGCCCGTCGTTTTGACGGTCGGGGAAGTGAGCCGGATAATGACCAACCCGTTCCGCGACACCGTTCGAGTCCCCGCATTCGCGTCCTTTCCGCCGGCGTTCGCGTGAAGCTGCTCTTTCTTCAGCTCGATCCCATCATCTGGAACGGCACCACTGCGTGCGTCGCCGCGGCGCGCGCCGCGGGCCATTCCGTAGCGCTCGCCATCGTCCCCGAAGAGCAGGGCGGGCTGGCGGCGATCCTACGTCGGGAGCGACCCGACGTGATCGCACTGCCCACGGTCCTGGGCGTCGAAAGCTGGGCGCGCGACACCGCGCGTAGCTTGCGCGCCCGCCATGGCTTTCGCGGTCCGATCGTCGCGGGCGGCTCGTACGCCACCTACGACGCCGAGTATTTCCTCGACGACGAGAGCGTGGACTACGTGTGCCGCGGCGAGAGCGACCAAGCACTGCCGGAGCTACTCGCGGCACTCGAGTCCAGCCGAGACCCGAGAGCGGTCGCCAACGTGTGGAGCCGTTCGTCGGGGCGCATCCGCCGCAACGGAGCGCGGCGGCTGATCGACGATCTGGACGAGCTTCCCTTCGCCGATCCCAGCGACTACTTCCGCTACCCGTTCGTGCGCTCGTTCTACCGTTGGACGTACCCGATCATGACGGGGCGCGGCTGCACCGAGCTCTGTACCTACTGCGTGGTGCCCACCCAGCGCGCGATGTACGCGGGCAATGGCAAGCCGATCCGCAAGCGCTCGCCCGAGAACGTGATCGAGGAGCTTCTCTGGGCGCGGGCGCGCTTCGACGTACGCATGTTCAAGTTCGAGGACACGCTCTTCCTGCTCGGCGAAGAGTGGGTGAGCCGTTTTCTCTCGCTCTACCGCGAGCGTGTGAAGTTGCCGTTTCGGGGCGTCGCCCGTCCGGCGTTTCTCACCGAGCCCGTGGTTCGCGATCTGGCGCGAAGCGGTTGCCACGCGATCATCTGCGCTTACGAGAGCGGCAACGAGCGCATCCGCCGCGAGGTGCTGGGCAAGCGCGAGACCAACGCGGCCTACGTGGAGGCCGCGCGGAGGCTGCGCGCCCACGGCATTCACTACCAGGCCAACAACATCCTCGGCTCGCCCGGCGAGGATCTGAGCCTCGCACTCGAAACGTACGTCATGAACGTCGCGACGCGCCCGGTGGTGGTCGATTCCGACGTGCTGCGCGTCGACCCCGGGGCACCGCTCTCGCAGCTCGCCGCCGTGCGCGAGCGTCGTCCACCCGACGAGCTCATCAACTTGCAGCAGCTCATGTCGCTTTGCGTCGCGCTGCGCCTCCCGCCGAGCCTGGTGCGGCGCTTGGCGCGCATGCCGCGGAACGTCCTCTTCTTCGCGATCGGCCGCGTTGCTTACGCGCTCGGTCTCAAGCGTTCGACGGGGATTCCGTGGCTTCCGTTCGTCCGCTACGGCTGGCACGTGGCGCGAGACGGTGACTTGGTGGTCGAGCCCGATCGCTGGCGGAACGATCCGCGCCCCGCGCAGCAGCCTGCCGCGGCGGCTGCCTGAAACGAGCGGCGCGCCGCTTGCTGACTGGGAATGGCGCGGCGCGAAGAAACCTCAGCGGCGGCCTTCACGGCCAC
>CAYVDO010000673.1:0-2383 GCA_964450125.1 uncultured bacterium | reverse complement strand
CGGTAGGAGCATCTTCGGCCTCGATGAGATGGGGCGCCTCCATCACAGCGTCGGCCGCGGTTCGAGATCGTGGGCAAGCCATAGAGGCATTCCCCTCAGGGCCGGCGCGTCTTCCGACAGGACCTCCGGTGTCGGTTAAGGCTCACTTTGTGGGTCCATTGTTGAGGTGGCGGAGCGCGAGGGGATTTCCATCGGCGGCGAAGCGTGCTGTGAGGCCCCTATGCTTCGGCGCGATCTACGCGAGCTGTTCGCAGAGCTTCCAGACCCGCGGGTGCAACGGACGCGGCGGCACCGGCTAACGGACATCCTGCTGTTGGTGCTGATGGGGACCATCTTGGGCTGTGAGGGGTGGGACGGAATCGTCTTGTGGGCCGAGGAATGGGAGCCGGAGCTGCGGACGATCTTGACGCTCCCGAGCGGGATCCCGAGCGCCGATACGATCCGTCGTGTGATGAGTGCGCTTGATGCGAGGGAATTCGGCAAGGTCTTCATTTCGTGGACGCAGGCGCTGTGCGAATCGATGGCGGGGAAGCTTGTGTCGATCGACGGCAAGACGGTCCGCGGGAGCTTCGAAGGAGCGAGCGGCGAAGGTGCACTGCATCTGGTGAACGCATGGGTGAGCGAGAATGCGATGGTGCTCGGGCAATACGCGACGGACGTGAAGTCGAACGAGATAACGGCGATCCCGGAGCTCCTGAAGCTCCTGGACCTGCGCGGTTCGACAGTGAGCATTGACGCGATGGGTTGCCAGAAGGGGATCGCGAAGCAGATTGTCGAGAAGGATGCAGACTACATCTTCGGCCTGAAGGGGAATCAGCCGACGCTGCACGAGGAGGTGAAGACGTCCTTCGACGAAGCAACGTGTACGGCGCTGAGGAAGGAGCCGGAGAACTACTGCGAGACGGCGGACAAGGGGCATGGTCGCAACGAATTGCGCCGCGTGTACGTGCAGCGGGACGTGTCGTGGCTCATGCACTCGGAGAATTGGCCGAAGCTGAGCGCGCTCATCCTGGTCGAATCGGAGCGAACGCGGCGGGGGCAGACATCGGTTGAGCGGCGCGCGTACATTTCGAGTTCGAGGGCGTCGGCCCATGTGCTCGCGGAACAGGTGCGCGGGCACTGGCACGTCGAGAACCGGCTGCACTGGACGCTGGACGTCGTGTACGGCGAAGACCGCGCGCGCATCTCGCGGAAGAACGGGGCCGAGAACATGAGCATCGTGCGGAAGATCGCGATGAACCTCCTGCGGAGCGCGCCAACGCGAGACGGCAAACCGAAAAGCGCGCCGATGAAGCGAATCCGCGCGAACGCGCGCTTCGCGAACCTCCTGCAGGTGCTCTCTGCAGGAGGTACGAAGGACGCGCTCGAGCCTAGGCGCCGAGCCCGCCGAGCCGAGTGAGCATACCCGCGAGACGGTCCAGCAAGACGAGCACCTCGTTGGCCTCGGTCTCGGAGATGAGCCCGATGGCCTGAGCGCCCTCGACAGCCGCCGCGGCTTCGTTGCATTCGGCGCGTGCGACCCGGCAGCGTTGCTTTCGGTCAGCGCCGTCACGCGAGGCGCCTTCGATGGTTTGGGTGTAGGCGCTCGCCAGCGCCCGCCTGAGCTGATCGGCCAGCGGCCCGTAGCCACGCGGGAACTTCTGGGCGATCCGATGCCCCCGAGAGAGGGCTTCCTTTGCGACGTGGAACGCATCCAGACGACGGTATGAGAATCGGAACGTGTGCATGCTGAGCGCCTCCCGAGGCCCCGATTGCCGCGGGCCTCGGCCACCAACGCGCAATCGGCATGACGCCGCCGGACGATTCGTTGACCGAACTTCCTCGTCTGCGCTTTGACGCGCGCGCGGACCGGCGGCGGCGGGCCGATTGCGCGCAAGGCTGAGGCCCGCGGCAATCGGGGCCGAGCGACGGCGTTCCGGCACCCGCTCTGGGGTCCGTCTGCGAGCGCGACCGCGAATCCCGGCTCGCGACTCCCGGCCACCCGCGACTCCAATCCGTCTGCGAGCGCGACCGCGAATCCCCGCTCGCCACTCATAGGCCCCGGCTCGCGACTCGCGAGCCCCGATCGCGCTCGCAGACCCGGGCCGCGACTCGCGAGAGCGCGCAAACCCAGCGGCTACTCGAGATCACTGTGGAATAAGATGCGCCGGCCCTGTCGTTGGGGCGCGTGACGCTCACGCGCCCTCGCACCTACTTCACGACGACTGACGGCATGATCGCCATGCGGATCCACGTCATCTCGTTGCCCGCCACGCAGTCGGGCATGTAGATCATCGGCAGCACCGTGTCGGCCCGCACGAAGCAGGTGTAGGGCCGCCCCAGCACGGCGGCGTAGAACATCTCGACCGAGTAGTCGGTGGTTCCTCCGCCGGGGGCTTGCTCG
>CAYVDO010000672.1:0-2383 GCA_964450125.1 uncultured bacterium | reverse complement strand
GTGATCGGCGGCGGGCCGGCGGGACTCTCGTGCGCCTACCAGCTCGCGCTGAAGGGCCACGCGGTGACGATCTTCGACGAGCACGAGGCGCTCGGCGGGATGATGCGCTACGGCATCCCCGGCTTCCGCACCCCGCGCGAGGTCCTCGACGCCGAGATCCAGCGCATCCTCGACCTCGGCGTGACCGCACGGCTCAAGACGCGCGTCGGCACCGACGTGACGATGGACGCGATCGACAAGGAGTACGACGCGGTGTTCCTGGGGCTCGGCGCGCAGGGCGGCCGGCCGCTGCCGGTGGCCGGGTCGGAGGCACCGAACGTGGTGACTGCCACGGCCTTCCTGCGTGCCTTCAACGATGGCCGGCTCAAGCACGTCGGCAAGCGCGTCGTCGTGGTCGGTGGCGGGGACACGTCGATCGACGTGGCGACGGTGGCGCGCCGGCTCGGTCACATCGAGCATCCGCACGCGACCGATCACGCCGAGGCGGTGATCGTCGGCAAGGCGGCGCAGGACGTGGTCGAAGTGTCGGCGCGGCACGGCGCGGAAGTCACGCTCACCTCGGTGTTCTCGATCGCGAAGATGCAGGCGAATCGCCACGAGATCGAGCACGCGCTCGCCGAGGGCATCACGATCCACGACGGCTGGGCGCCGGTCGAGGTGGTGCGCGACGCGAGCGGCCGCGCCACCGGCCTGAAGATCGCCAAGTGCGAGGCGAAGTTCGTCGGCCCGAAGCTCGAGATCAAGGTCGAGCCGGGCACCGAGCAGGTGGTGCCGGCGGACCTGATCGTGTCGGCGATCGGCCAGGCGGTGGATTTCACCGGGCTGGAGGCGTTCGATAGCGGGAAGGGCCTCGTCGCCGCCGACAAGAACTACCAGGTGGTCGGAAAGAAGGGCGTGTTCGCCGGCGGCGACGTCCTGCGTCCGCATCTGCTCACCACCGCGATCGGCCATGGCTGGATCGCCGCCGAGGGCATCGACCGGCATCTGGCGGGCGAAGACCAGGAGAAGCGCGCGAAGATCGACGTGCACGCCTTCGACCTGATGCGCAAGATGGTCGAGCGCGGCGCGGCGCCGGCGGCGCCGCCGCGGGAGGAGGTGAGGGGCACCGCGGAGGCGAATTTCGCGATCCACAACTACGAGGACCGCTCCGGCCGCTATGTGATTCCGCACAAAGAGCTCTTCCTCGGGCACTTCCAGCACACGCCGCGCAACGTCCGCGGGGTGACCACGCTCAGCGCCGAACAGGCGCTCGGCAACTTCGACGAGCGCCTGCAGGCCCTCGCGGAGCAGGAGGCCGTCGCCGAGGGCAAGCGCTGCATGAGCTGCGGGCTGTGCTTCGAGTGCGACAACTGCGTCGTTTACTGCCCGCAGACCGCGGTGTTCAAGGTGAAGAAGGCGCGCTCCACCACCGGCCGCTACGTGGACACCGACTACACCAAGTGCATCGGCTGCCACATCTGCCGCGACGTCTGCCCGACCGGCTACATCCAGATGGGGCTCGGCGAGTGAGGATCGGGGCGTGAGGCTGAAAGCCGCCCTTGCCGTAGCGCTCGCCGGCCTCGCGCTGGCCGCGGGCTGGGCGGTCTCGCAGGAGCGGGGCGTGCCGGCGGGTCGGGTGCCGAAGCCGGTGATCGCGCCGGCCCAGGGCGAGAAGTGCGTGGAGCCCACCGACTTCATGCGCAGGAACCACATGAAGGTCCTGATGTTCCACCGGGACGACACCGTGCATCAGGGCATTCGCACGCCGCAGCACAGCCTCAAGGGCTGCGTCGAGTGCCACGCGGGCGCGACGAGCGGGACCGTAGTGGGCAGCAAGGACGACTTCTGCCAGAGTTGCCACGCATACGCAGCAGTGAGCATCGACTGCTTCGAGTGCCACGCGACCAAGCGCAAACAGGCGGTGGCCGGGGGGCGCAAGCCGTGAAGGCGACCGACAAGGCGCGGCGCCAGTTCCTCGCGCTTGCCGGCGGCGCGGTGGCGACGCTGACGCTCGCGCCGGGCGTGCTGCTCCTGGCGCCGGCCCACGGCCGCGCGCCGGACCAGGCGGTGACGGGCAAGGTGCGGTGGGGGCTGCTCATCGACACGACGAAGTGCGCGAGCGGCTGCACCGACTGCGTCACCGCGTGCAATCGCGAGAACGGGCTTTCCGGCCAGACGCGCCCGACCGACGCGCAGTGGGTCCGCAAGATCGAGCTGAAGGACCTGCGCACCGGCCGGCAGGCCTCGCTGCCGATGATGTGCCAGCACTGCGCCGAGCCGCCCTGCGTCGACGTCTGCCCCACGGGGGCGTCGTTCAAGCGCGCCGACGGCATCGTGCTCGTGGACAAGCACATCTGCATCGGCTGCCGCTACTGCATGATGGCCTGCCCCTACAAGGCGCGCT
>CAYVDO010000671.1:0-2404 GCA_964450125.1 uncultured bacterium | reverse complement strand
CGCCTTCGGCGAGGCTAGGAGCGTGTCGGGAACGAATTTCCCGACACACTCCTAGCCCGCTCGCGCAAATCGGTCGCAGCAGGGCAAAACGACCCCCGCGGGGCAATCCGTCCCACCGCCGACGTGCGCCGCCCGCCGCCCACGTGGCCGGTCAGGAGTCGTGCTTACGCACGAAGGACGGCAGCTTGGGATGCGAAGACGTCGATGCGCCGCGCGCCCATCGGTACGCGGGACATACCGACCAATCGAGTCGCGGCAGATCGCATGGCAGATGATCGCTCACGCCGTCCGTCACCACACGCCCGAGCAGCCTGCACCACGTCCTGCCGTCTGCTTCGCGGACGTTGTACGGACATGGATCGTGGGTGTCGAACACGCGGAAGCTCGCAACGCTGCGTCAAGAGACTACACCTGGGACGGTGCGCAGGCCACCGAATCCCGCCGCGTCACGCCAGGCGAGCTCGCGGGCCAGCCGCAAGCGCTCGCGTTCCAGCGACGCGAGCACGCTGAAGCGCGGCGCCGAGCTGCGGCGGCGACGCACCACACCGAGCCGCTCCACGGCCGCGCGATCCTCGAGGGGTGCGGATTCCACTGCCTGTCGCGGCTCGTTCATCACTCGCCATCGCTTTCCCGGCCTCGAATGCTCGAGGGGTCATCTTGACCCTCCCGACGGCCGCCATGGGCCTCAGTGCAATGCTCGCGCCGCTCAGCCCGCGTGACGCGCGTCAACCCTCCATCGCTCTTGCAGCACACGCTCGCCCCGACACCGAGACGCGAGCGTGTGTTCGTAACCGTGTTGACCGTTACCGTTACGAGCGAGTGACCGCCGACGCAGCCAGGGAGGTGGCCGCGATCGGCGCTGCAAGCGCACTCGCTCGCTTCCCTGTGAGATGAGCGTCGATCCCGCGCGCGGCACGCCGGCCTGCCCCCATGGCGGAGATCACCGTCGCCGAGCCCGTGACGATGTCGCCCCCGGCGAAGATCCCCGGGATCGACGTCATCTGGGTCGAAGCGTCGACGACGATGCATCCGTGGCGATCCGTCACGAGCTCGGGCAGCGAGGCCGCAATCGTGGGGTTGGGCGCCGTACCCAAGGCCAGGACGACCGTATCCACGTCGAGGCGATGCAGCGAGTCCGGGATCGCGACGGGCTTCGGCCGACCCGATTCGTCGGCCGCGCCGAGCTGCATTCGTTCCACCTCGAGTCCGATCACTCGGCCCTGCTCGTCGCCGATCACGCGACGCGGGTTGGTCAGCCAGCGAAGCTCGATCCCCTCTTCCTCGGCGTGCCTCACCTCCTCGGCCCGCGCGGTGCTTTCGGCGCGGGTGCGACGATAGACGATCGCGACCTGCGCCCCGAGACGCCGCGCCACGCGCGCCGCATCCATGGCGGTATTGCCGCAGCCGATCACCGCGACCGTGCGACCCAACCCGAGAGGCGTATCGCCGTTCGCACCACCGCGCGCCCCCATCAGATTCACGCGGGTCAGAAACTCGTTGGCGCTCATCACACCCGCGAGGCCCTCGCCAGGGATGCCGAGGAAGCGCGGCGCACCAGCGCCGGTACCGACGAACACCGCCTCGAAGCCCTGCTCGCCGAGTAGCTGTTCGACGGTGAAGAGCTTGCCGATCACGTGATCGAGCTCGAAACGGACGCCGCGACGGGCGAGCGCACCGATCTCGCGCTCCACGAGCCACGACGGCAGGCGAAACCCAGGAATGCCGTAGCGCAACACGCCGCCAGGCATGTGCAGTGCTTCGAAGATCGTGACTTCGTGACCGAGACGCACGAGGTCACCGGCACATGCGATCCCCGCCGGCCCGGAGCCAACGATCGCCACTCGATGGCGGGCGCCATCGGTCGAGCGCGGCGGATCCCGCGATGGCTCGGACACCGTGTCCCAGCCGCGTTCCAACGCCAGATCGGCGACGTAGCGCTCCAGGCAGCCGATCGCCACGGGTTCCTTCTTGAGACCCAGCACGCACTCCGCTTCGCACTGGCGCTCCTGGGGGCAGACTCGTCCGCACACCGCCGGCAGGCTGTTCGCGTCGACGAGGATCGCGTACGCGGCTTCCAAGTCTCCGCGCCCCACGGCAGCGACGAAGCCGGGGATGTCCACGGAAACCGGACAACCCGCGACGCAATGCGGGTGCTTGCAGGCGAGGCAACGATCGGCCTCACGCTGGGCGTCCGCTGCATCGAAGCCCAGATCCACCTCGTCGAAGTCACGAATGCGCTCGGCGGCGGGCCGCACGTGGTGCGGCGTCTGGGTCGCGGCCACGTCGCGCACCGTGCGATGGGGACGATCGGCGCTCACGATTCAGGTAAAAAAAAAGGAGCTGTCTGCGCTTGTTCAGCGGTCGGGAATGAGCGATTCTCGTTCGATCCTTTGCGGCAAAAGCC
>CAYVDO010000670.1:0-2412 GCA_964450125.1 uncultured bacterium | reverse complement strand
CGGTTACACGCTGGTGAACCTGCAGGACCCCGTGCCGCCCCAGCCCGAGGACCGCATCGCGGCGCTGGTGATGGTGAACTCGTTCGGCGAGGTCGCGTGGTTCCTGCAGCGCCCGCGCGGCTACCTCACCGACGCGCGCGTGCTCCCGAACGGCAACCTGCTCTATCTCTACGACGCCGACGAAGGCGATCAGCGCGGCGGCTTCGAGAGCACGTGGGCTGCCGAGATCGTGTGGAGGAGCCGCGAGGGTGTGATCCTCCACCACGAGATCGGCGTCGGCCCGGGCGGCAACTACCTCTATCTCACCAGCCTCGTCCAGGCGGTGGGTGGGATCTTGCCGTTCGAAGGCGACGGCATCGAGCTGGTGGATCCGGCCACCAACGAGGTGGTCTGGAGCTGGAGCTCGTTCGACCACCTCGACACCAACCGCGTCGATCCCGAGGACATCCTGCTGCCGGGGCTGAGCCTCATCGGTCTCGATTGGACCCACGGCAACGCGGTGGTGTGGGACGAGAAGCGCAACCTGATCTGGTACTCGGTACGCAATTTCGATCAGATCATCGCCATCGAATACCCGTCCGGTGCGATCCGCGCGACCTTCGGCAAGGACGGCCTCGGCGGCGCGGGCTTGATGAACCATCAACACGCACCCGAGATCGAGAAGGACGGCACGGTGCTCTACTTCGACAACCGGCCCGACAGCGATCCCGAATACTCGCGCGTGGCGGGGTTCCGCTGGAACGAACGCACCGACGAAGTGACGCCCACGTTCGAGTGGCGCGACACGCCGGACTTCTTCGACGGTGTCGTCGGTGACGCCGATCGCCAGCCCAACGGCAACATCCTCGTCACCTCCGGCACCGCGAACATCCTGCCCTACAAGACCGCACGGCTGCTGGAGATCACCGCAGGCGGCGAGCTGGTCTGGGACCTGCGCGTGACCGGCGGCTTTCGCCTGACGGGCTTTCGCTTCTATCGCGCCGAACGGGTGCTGCCGAAAGAGGTCCCCGCCGGCGTCCTTCCCTACGACCAGGCAGGATGAGCGCCGCCCACCACGCCCAGCGCGCGCGAGGCGCGAAGGTTCGCGAGATCCGCGTCGGCGTCGCGGGTTGGGCGATCCCGAGCCACGTCAAAGAGCGATTCGGGACCGAGGGTTCGGCCCTCGAGCGCTACGCGGATTCGCTGGCCGCGGTCGAGATCAACACCACCTTCTACCGGATGCACGAGCCGGCGACCTTCGCGCGCTGGGCTGCGAGCGTTCCCAAGGATTTCCGGTTCGCGGTCAAGCTCGCCCGCGAGATCACGCACCTGCGGCGCCTCGCCGATTGCGACGAGCCGCTCGCTCGGTTCTTCGAGGGCGTGCGCGGGCTGGGCAACAAGTTGGGCCCGATCCTGGTGCAGCTTCCGCCGAGCCTCGACTTCGACGACGGTGTGACACGCGCGTTCTTCCACAAGCTGCGCACGCTCCACGACGGCGACGTGGTGTGCGAGCCACGCCACGGAAGCTGGTTCTCGAGCGCCGCGGGGCGGGCACTGGTGGAGCACCGCATCGCGCGGGTGGCCGCCGATCCTTCGCCCACCAACGCCGGCAGCGAGCCGGGCGGTCACGGCGCTCTCGCGTACTACCGCTTCCACGGCACTCCCCAGATGTACTACTCGTCGTATCCGCGCCCGTTCCTGCAGGGTTTGGCGGAGCGGCTGCTCGGCGAGCGCGGCAACGCGCCCGCTTGGGTGATCTTCGACAACACCGCCGCGGGCGCAGCCGCCGCCAACGCGCTGGCACTCGTGACGCTGCTTTCGCGACCCCTGGCCGCTCGGCACGTCGCGCGCTCACCGTCGCAGCGATCGCGGCCGCGCTCCCGAAGCTGACCCGCGGCCACCCATCCCGAGTCACGCTCGTGGGGAGTGATCCTCGAGTCGCGTGGCCGCGGCGCAGGCGGGCCTTCGGTTCCGCCGGATGAAATGGGGGCGTGCCGTGCCCTCCCCCCGACGCGCCCCCAGACCCACGCGACTCGAGCGGCGCATCGTCGGCGGCCGGACCCACGACCGACCGCGCGCAGGGTGCACGCGACGATCCCGCTTTGCTACGATCCCCGCGCGTTCGCGGCTCGAAACGGCGAAGGTCCACTCGGAGGCTCCATGAAGCTCGCTTGGCTCGTTCTCCCACTCGCGTTCCAGCTTCCCTCGCAGTGCCAGAGCGTCATGCCCAAGAAGGCCCACGGGCCCAAGCCCGTGCTCAAGTGCACGGCCGAACGGCAGAAGTGCCAGTCTTCGACAGGAACGATCGGCGAGTGCGTGGTGGGCGGCGCGGATCAATGCGAGAACCCGCCGTGCTTCATCTGTCAGTACTGAGTTTCTGCGGGGGGCTTTTCAAGCCCCCCGCCCAGCGCGGCAAAGCCGCGATGGCGCGGT
>CAYVDO010000669.1:0-2427 GCA_964450125.1 uncultured bacterium | reverse complement strand
CGAGTCGTTGCGCGACGAGAAGCGCTGAGCGCGGCGCCGCGGCCGGGCCGCGGCGCTTGCGTCCGCCATCGTCGTGGGCGCGGCCATGACAGCCGGCGCGCGAATCGCGCTCGTTCTTCACGCCCACCTGCCGTACGTCCGGCACCCCGGCCGTGAGGATGTGCTCGAGGAAGCCTGGCTCGTTCAGGCGCTGATCGAGTCTTATCTGCCGATTCTCGAGCTGATCGACTCCTGGTCGCGCGACCGTGTGCCCTTCGCGATGGCGCTCGGCTTGAGCCCGACGCTGATCGACATGCTCGACGATCCGATGTTGCGGCGGCGCGCGCAGGACCGCATGGCGGCGCTGCAAGCGATCGTCGAGCGGGAGCTCGCGGCGTCGGACCTCGCCCCCGAGCTGCGTCCGCCGCTGGTGCACCATCGGGAGCATCTGGTACGCGCTGCCGCGCGCTATCGGTCCCTGGCCGGTGACGTGGTCGGCGCGTTCGCGGAGGTGGCACGGGAGGCGCGGCTCGAGCTATTCACCACCGCGGCGACGCACGCGTTCCTGCCCAATCTGGTTGGGCTCGGCGAGGCCATTCGCGCCCAGCTTCGAATCGGCGTCGAGTGCTACACCCGGCGCTTCGGGCGGCCGCCGCAGGGCCTGTGGCTACCCGAGTGCGGGTTCGTGGAGGAGCTCGATCCGCTTCTTGCACAGCTCGGCATTCGCTGGTCGGTGCTGGATGCGCACGCGCTCGCAACCTCGGACCCGCCGGCGCTCTTCGGTCCGTACGCGCCGGTTTGTACGCCGGCCGGCATCGCGATGTTTGGTCGCGATCCCGAATCGTCCGATGCCGTGTGGAGTGCCGAGTCCGGCTACCCGGGGCACCCGCTCTACCGTGAGTTCCATCGCGATCTGGGACACGAGCGCGACTTGCGGCCGCATCTGCCAGCGCTGGACGACGCAGGTCGCGGCTGGCCGACGGGCATCAAGCTCTTCGCGGTCACCGACCGCGGCGCGGACTGGAAGCGGGCTTACGATCCCGAGGCAGCCGCCCGGCAGGCTCGTGCCGACGCGCGCAGATTCCTGGCTGGCCGTGCCGACCGCGCGCGCGCGCTCCGGACCGTCCTCGGTCGCGCCCCCGTCTTCGTGGCGCCGTTCGACGCCGAGCTCTTCGGCCATTGGTGGTTCGAGGGCCCGCTCTTCCTCGATGCGCTGGTGCGCGAGGCGGCGGCGAGCCCCGACGTGATGCTCGTGACGCCGAGTGCCGAGCTCGCCGCTCGGCCCGAGCTTCAAGTCGCGATGCCCTCGGTTTCGTCGTGGGGCGCGGGCGGGTACCGCGAGTCGTGGCTCGATCCCAAGAACGCCTGGGTGGTCCGCGAGGTCCGCGATGCCGCCGAGGATATGGTGCGTGTGGCGACGTCGTTTCGCGGCGTCTCCGGCTTGGTGCGCCGAGCGTTGGCGCAGGCCATTCGCGAGGCGTTGCTGGCGATGGCCAGCGATTGGAGCTTCATCCTTCGCGCCGGCACGGTGGCAGACTACGCCGAGACGCGGATTCGTGAGCATCTGGCGCGTTTCCACGCGCTGGCAGGTGAGGTGCGCGATGGCTCGGTCGACCTCGCGCGGCTCGCGGCGATCGAGTCCGAGGACGCTTTCCTCGCGGATCTCGACCTCGTCCGATTCTCGTGACGCGGGGTCCGGCTCCCGCGCTGAGTACGTCCTTGCTCTCGCTCGGCGCAAGCCGGTAGAACGAGACCACGATTCTTCGCTCGATCGAGCGCTTCGGGAGCGAGTCATGGCTACCCCCACCATCCTGGTCGTCGACGACAGCCGCGCCATTCTCGCCACCATGAAAGAAGCGTTGTCGGGCGCCGGCTACGACGTGCTCACGGCAGACGACGGCGACCGGGCCATCGCGCTGATCTTGGGACGAAAGCCGGACCTGATCATCTCCGACATCCAGATGCCCAACTTGGATGGATTCTTCCTGTGTCGATTGCTCAAGGCGCGACCGGAGACCAGCGACATCCCGTTCATGTTCCTCACCGCTCTCGATGGCGTGCCGAAGCGCTTGCAGGGCCTCGAGATGGGCGCGGACGACTACATCCCCAAGCCATTCGATCGTGACGAGGTGGTGCTCCGCGTTCGCAATCTGCTCGGCCGCGCCGGCAAGGGAGCTGCGCCCCAGACCGCCAAGGGGCCGGTAGCAGGATCGGTGACGGACACGCCGCTCGCCGATCTGCTGCAGATGGTGAGCCTCGATGGCAAGAGCGCCCGCGTATCCCTGATTCGCGGCGGAGGGACCGAGGGTCTGGCGGGCGAAAACGAAGCACGGCGCTTCAGCGAAACCGGGGAGATCGTGGTTTCCGGCGATCGCGTGTTGTCCGCTAGCGCTGGCCGCCAGATCGGGCTCAAAGAGCAGGGTGGTGGAGAAGTAGAGCAGCCCCCGG
>CAYVDO010000668.1:0-2447 GCA_964450125.1 uncultured bacterium | reverse complement strand
GCCGGCGCGGTCTACTCGTTCCTCGAAGACGGGGACCTGTACGACATCGCAGCGGCCTACGCGTTCTCGATCAGCGAGGGGCAGCCGTTTCTCGACGGGAACAAACGCGTCGGCCTGAACGCCGCCCTGATGTTCCTCGCGCTGAACGATGCTGCCCTTCCGCGCGACGCTGGCCTCTACGAGGCGATGATGTCCGTGGCGAATGGCTCGATGACGCGAGCCGGATTGGCCGACGTCTTCAGGCGCACCGCGGACCGACCGTAGGTCGAGAGAAGCCCGCCAGCGGGCCAATGCAGTTTGCACACTTCGCAACTCATCGAGGTTGCGGAGGATTTCTAGTGGGCCAACCGGGACTTGAAAACGCGAAGCAGGTCCCCATCGGCGTGCATCTCGATACCTCCGAGCGTGAGGGGTCGACGACGGCGCCTGAAAGCCCACGATACCCCGTCGACGCAGACGCGTTTGGCCCAACGTTTGGGCCAGCCGATCCCGTGGAGGCAGCGCTCGCGCGGGCGCTAGACGCGGCAGCGGTGGCGGGACGGTTCGACGTCGTGGCGCATGTGCGCGCGCCGGCTGGATGATGGCGTCGTGCGCGTATCGCCTGCTTGAGGGGCCGTCCTTTCGCGGATGACCGGGAGCGTTCACATTCGGGCGCATGACGGCGACCGAAGCGAAGTGGGCCGAGCGCGTGCGGGAGTGGCGGGCGAGTGGGAAGACCGCGGAGGACTTCGCGGGCGCGTTCGAGTTCGAGGCGTCGACACTCCGATATTGGGCGAGTCGGCTGAAGAGTGAGGCCGCGGCCGTCGTGAAGGTCGCGCCGCCGATCGTTCGCGTGGTCCGCCGGCGTCGCCGGTCTCCGCGAGTGCGTACAGACCAAGCCGCCGCGGATCCGTCGGTCGACGTCGTCGTCGGCGCCGCACGCATCGTCGTCCGCCGCGGCTTCGATGCGGAGCTCCTTCGTCAGCTCGTCGCGACCCTCGGGAGCGCGCGATGATCCCTTCAGGCGTCGAGATCTACGTCGCGCTCGAGCCGGTCGACATGCGGCTCTCGTTCGATCGGCTCGCGGGGCTCGCGACGGAGCAGGTCGGCTACGACGCCCGAAGCGGTGCGCTCTTCATCTTCTTCGGGAGGCGACGCGACGCCTTGAAGATTTTGTTCTTCGACGGCTCGGGGATGGCGATCTTCTACAAGAGGCTCGATCGCGGCACCTTCAAGATCCCCGAGGCGCCGAGCGTGACGGTACGGCACGTTGAGATCGACGACGTGACGCTCGAAGCGTTGCTCGACGGCATCGACGTCGACGACAAGACGAAGGAGCCGCGGGCGAAGGTGCACTGATCGATTCGCACAAGGTGCGATCGAAAAGAATGCACGATGCATACGTCCCTCGACCACGCCGATCGCGTGAGCTAGGACAGGGTGCGTGGCAGTCGAGACGGCGCCGAAGAGCGAGCTCGAAGAGGCGTTGCGCAGAGTCGCGGCGCTCGAGGCGGCTCTCGAGTCGATGACGTCGGCGCTGACGACCACGGCAGAAACGCTGTCGAGGACCAACGCCGAGCTCGCGACCGTTCGCGCCGAGCGCGACAAGCTTCGGCATGCCTACGAGCAGTTGAAGGGCCATCTCGAGCTGCTTCGCCGGCGTATCTTTCTCGCGAAGGCCGAGCGGATTGATACGCGCCAGCTCGAGATCGAGTTCGCGGAGACGAAGGCCAAGCTCGACAAGCTCGCCAAGGAGATCAGCGACAACGATGTCGCGACGGAGGACGGCAGCGACTCCGCGGAGAGCGCGACGTCAGGAGGCGATGGCGGGCGGCCCGCGGGGCGGAAGAAGTCGAAGGGGAGCGGGCGGCCGAATCTGCGCGATATCGACATGCCCGAAGAGCGAGTCGAGCTCCTGGATCCCGCCCTCGAGGGGAAGGCCGAGCGCATCGGGTTCGAGGAGAGCTGCATGCTCGGCCATCGTCGCGGTGGCCCGGTTCGGATCGTGATGGCGCGCGCTACGTACAAGGTGACGGTCGCAGGCCCGAGCGGCAACGGCGGCGAGACCACCGAGTTCGTGACGGTGGACAAGCCGAAGGAGGTCTACGAGCGCGGGATGCTCGCGCCCTCGTTCATCGCGTACCTCCTGGCGAAGAAGTTTCGGTGGGGGATGCCGTTTCATCGGCTGGCGCTCGAGCTCGCCTCGGAAGGGATCTCGCTCGACGACAGCACGATGTGCCGCTACGCCGAGCACGTCGGCGCGACGCTCGGCTGCATCGTCGACGCCGGCGCGAAGGAGGCGAAGGAGACAGCCTTCTGCCTGTCGACCGACGCGACAGGCGTCGCGATTCAGCCGGAGCGCCTGCCCGATGGGCAGCGGCAGGCGTGCGCGAAGGGGCACTTCTTCGTCGTCCTCGCCGACAAGGACCACGTCTTCTTCGAGTACCAGCCGAAGCACACGAGCGAGG
>CAYVDO010000667.1:1092-2448 GCA_964450125.1 uncultured bacterium | reverse complement strand
AGGAAGCCGAAGTCGTACTCATGCGTGCGAAGGAGCACGTTGTCATCGACTCCCACAAGAAGCTGCGCGTCGAACGACTGTCGGGCGACCTCTTCGACCCAGCGATCGAAATGTGGCGCGTCACCGTTCACCCCAGCTTCTCGAGCGGCAGTCGTGTCCATGAATACGATGGTGAAGAAGTCATCGTTTTAGAGGCCGGTGAGCTGCACTTCGAGGTCGGGGGCGAGGAGTATGTGCTCGGTGAGGGGGACACGTTGCACTTCAAAGCGGGAATTCCACACCGCTGGTGGAATTCCAGCCGACGGATCGCCCGCTTCTTGATTGCAGGGAACTTCCCGCGCGGACTCCGGCGGAAGCTTCATATGCAGGTTCAGAAGGATCGAGGCGGGGCGAGCTGATTTGCTCCTGCGTTAACTTCGAGGGAATGGCATGAGTGGGACCAAGCAGCTGCAATCGAGCTTCGACCGGGCGGTTGCGGACGGATTCGTGGACGCGAGCCGGAAGCTCGAAGGCCTACCCGGCTATTTGGGGGTCGTGTTCGTCGACTTCCAACCGGGACGGCTTCGCGCAGAGATGGAGGTTCGCCCGGAACTCCTGACGCCCTTCGGAAACATGCACGGTGGCGTACTCGCAGCACTCTGCGATCACGTACTCGGTTGCGTCTGCTATCCGCACATGACCCGGGGCCAGTGGGCCGCCACGACCGAATTCAAGCTGAACTATCTGGCACCAGTCAGCAAAGGCCAGGTCGTCGTGGAGGCCGAGATCATCGCGATGACGCGTGCCACAGCGGTCGTGCGGATCGAAGCCCGAAACGGCGACCGCCTCGCGTGCATTGCGCAGGGCACCGTGCTGATCCGGGACCCGAAGGAGTAGGAGAAGATGAGCACTGCCCAATCCCTGGACCAGGTCGAGCTGATCGACGCGGTGCACTACGCGGAGCACGGCTATCCGCACGAGGCGTTCCGACTGCTCCGACGAGAAGCCCCGGTCTACTACTTCGATCGGTTGTCGCTTCGCCCCTTCTGGGCGATCACGCGCCACAGCGACATCGTCGAGATCTCGCGACGCCCGGACCTGTACCTGAACGCGCCGCGCCTGGTCGTCGGCGCGGATGCGCTCACTGGCGAGTCAGGTGCGCTGCCGGTCCGGATGCTGCTCAACATCGATCCGCCTGATCACAGCGCGTATCGAGCGCTGGTGAACAAGCGATTCACCCCTCGCGCACTCCGGGACATCGCGCGCCGGATCGACGCAATCGCGTCCCGCGCGCTCGACGACATGCTCGCATGCGGCGAGGAATCCGAGGTCGACTTCGTCCGCGAGTTCTCTGCGAAGATCCCGATTTGGGTGATC
>CAYVDO010000667.1:249-1082 GCA_964450125.1 uncultured bacterium | reverse complement strand
GACAAGAGCGGCCCCGGTCAATACGGCGAGTGCGACTTCGTCACCGAGGTGTCGGCGCCGCTCCCGATCGCGGTGATCGCCTGGATGCTCGGCGTGCCCGAGTGCGACTGGAAGCTGCTCTTCGACTGGACCAATCGCGTCCTCGGGGCGGCGGATCCCGAATACCGGGAAGAAGGCAAGTCGCCGCAAGAGACATTGCAGACCGCCCGACTGGCCCTCTTCTCCTACTTTCAGGACCTGACCGAGGAGCGGCGAAGTCGCCCCAAGGACGATCTGGTCAGCGTCTTGACGCACTCGCAGATCCGCGGGGAGGCACTGCCCGTCTTCGAGTTGATGTCGTACTATTTTCTGATCGTCGTCGCGGGAAACGAGACGACGCGAAACGCCGCGAGCGGCGGCCTACTGGCCCTGATCGAGAACCCGGACCAGCTCGAGCTCGCGCGGAGAAGACCCGATCTCAACCGATCGCTCGTCGAGGAGGTTCTTCGCTGGACGTCGCCCGTGATCCATTTCTGCCGAACGCCGGTTCGAGACGTCACGATTCACGGGCAGACGATTCGAGCAGGAGAGACGCTGACTCTCTTCTACCCCTCGGCCAATCGCGACGAGTCCGTCTTCGATGACGCCGACCGATTCAAGATCGACCGGCAACCGAATCGGCACATCGCGTTCGGAATCGGAGAGCACGTCTGCCTGGGCGCCCACGTGGCGCGCTTCGAGTTGCAGGTCATCTTTCGACACCTGCTCGCTCGGCTCGTCGACGTGGAGCTCGCGGGGCCGGTCGAGCGGCTTCGCTCGAGCATCGTCGGCGGAATCAAGCACATGCCGATCCG
>CAYVDO010000667.1:0-239 GCA_964450125.1 uncultured bacterium | reverse complement strand
CTGAGGGAGCTTCACGAGAACGATGGCGGCAAGAGAGAGACACGAGATCGATCGACAGATCCTCGAACGAATCGAGCGGTTTCGTCGATCCGACGACGACGTCCCGGATTCGTGGCGGGCCAGGCGCGAGGTCGCGAGCGCCGTTCGCGCCCTCCTCGACGTCCTGTCGACGACCGATGCAGCGGCTGACGTCATGCGGAGCAGCGCAAAGTCGATTCGCGCCCTCGCCGAGCACTTCG
>CAYVDO010000666.1:0-2450 GCA_964450125.1 uncultured bacterium | reverse complement strand
AAGGCGCTTCGGCTAACGCGCGCGGCTCGCCGCTGGCTCGCTGAGAGATGGAACGAGAGCGTCGAGAGCGGGGGCGGAGCGGCCGTTGCCGCGCGAGATCGTGGACTTCGCGTCCCCGCCGGGGCGAAGCGCGGTTTTTTGCGCGACCATCGCCCGAAACGATTGCTTCGCTCGTAGCGCGCTATTCTCCGCGCGCGGCGAGCAGTCGAGCTTCGCCGTCGACACCGTGGCTCCTCCGTCTCGCCCCAGCACCCCCACGACGCTCGGCGCCGAAGCACGCGCGATCACCATTCGCGGCGCGCGCGAGCACAACCTCAAGAACGTCGACGTCGCGATCCCGCGGGACCGGCTCGTCGTGGTCACCGGCCTCTCGGGCTCGGGCAAGTCCTCGCTCGCGTTCGACACGCTCTACGCCGAAGGCCAGCGCCGTTACGTAGAGAGCCTCTCGGCCTACGCGCGGCAGTTCCTGGAGCGCATGGAGAAGCCGGACGTCGATGCGATCGAGGGGCTCTCTCCGGCGATCGCCATCGAGCAGCGCACCACCAGCCGCAATCCGCGCTCGACCGTCGGCACCGTCACCGAGGTTCACGACTACTTGCGACTGCTCTTCGCGCGCATCGGCAAGCCGCACTGCCCCACCTGCGGCAAGCGCATCGCGAGCCAGACCCCGCAGCAGATGGTGGATCGCATCCTCGCCTATCCCGCCGACAGCAAGATCCAGGTGCTGGCACCGGTGGTGCGTGGGCGCAAGGGCGAGTTCAAGAAGGACCTCGACGAGCTCAAGCGCAAGGGCTTCCTGCGCGTCCGCGTCGACGGCGAGATGCGCGATCTCGATCAGCCCATCGCCCTCGACAAGAAGCGCGACCACTCGATCGACGTGATCGTCGACCGGCTGGTGGTCCGGCCTGGAATCGAGCGGCGGCTCGCCGACAGCCTCGCGACGGCGCTCGCGCTGGCCGAGGGCCTGGTCACGATCGTGGACGGTACCGGCCGCGAAGAAGTGATGAGCGAGCGTTTCGCGTGCGTCGAGCACGGCACCACGCTCGAGGAGCTCACGCCGCGGATGTTCTCGTTCAACAGCCCGTATGGCGCCTGTCCTAGCTGCGACGGGCTCGGTACCAAGCTGATCTTCGACGAAGGGCTGGTGGTGCCCGATCCGCAGCGCTCGCTCGCCGCAGGCGCCATCGCACCGTGGCAGCGCAAGAACGAGGATGGCTCGTCCCACTACGCCGGCGTGATCGAAGGGCTCGCCAAGCACCTGGGCTTCGATCCGAGCACGCCGTGGAGCGCGCTCTCGCCCAAGATTCGCAAGGGAATTCTCCACGGCGCAGGCCCCGACGAGATCGAGTTCGTGTATCGGAGCGCCCGCAGCGAGACCACCTACCGCAAGGCGTGGGAAGGGGTGATCCCGAGCCTGGAGGCGCGCTACCGGCAGACCGAGTCGGAGTGGATGCGCGAAGAGATCGAGCGCTTCATGACGATCCGCCCGTGCGCGCAATGCAACGGCGCACGCCTTCGCCCCGAGAGCCTGGCGGTCAAGATCGGCGACAAGAGCATCCGCGACGTGGAGGCGCTCTCCATCGCCGCGGCGCGCACGTTCTTGACGAGCCTCGAGCTCGAGCCACGCGACCGCACCGTGGCCGAGCGGATCGTGAAGGAGGTCGGCGAGCGGCTCTCGTTCCTGACCGACGTGGGCATCGACTACCTGAGCCTCGACCGCGCGGCGGCGTCGCTTTCGGGCGGCGAAGCGCAGCGCATCCGCCTCGCGACCCAGATCGGCTCGGCGCTCTCGGGAGTGCTCTACGTCCTCGACGAACCGTCGATCGGGCTCCATCCCCGCGACAACGACCGGCTCATCCACACCCTCGAACGACTGCGCGATCTCGGCAACACGGTGGTGGTGGTGGAGCACGACGAAGCGATGATCCGCGCCGCGGATTGGGTGATCGACATGGGCCCCGGCGCCGGCCAGCACGGCGGCGAGCTGGTCGCCGCCGGCACCCCCGACGAGGTCGCGGCGAGCGCCGCCTCGCTGACCGGCCAGTACTTGAGCGGCGCGCGTTCCATCCCCGTGCCCGGGACGCGCCGCGCGCCGCAGGGCCGCTGGCTCTCGATCAAGGGCGCGCGGCACAACAACCTGAAACGCATCGACGTGCGCATCCCGCTCGGCTGCCTCACGTCGGTGACTGGAGTATCCGGATCGGGAAAGAGCAGCCTGGTGGTGGACACGCTCTACCCGACGCTCGCCGAGCGCCTCATGGGCACGCGCGGCATCGCCGGCGCCGTCGAGCGCATCGACGGCATCGAGCAGCTCGACAAGGTCATCGACATCGACCAGTCGCCCATCGGCCGCACGCCGCGCTCGAACCCCGCCACCTACACCGGCGCCTTCACTCCCATCCGCGAGTGGTTCGCCGGCCTTCCCGAGGCCAAGGCGCGCGGCTACGAGC
>CAYVDO010000665.1:0-2456 GCA_964450125.1 uncultured bacterium | reverse complement strand
GTGAGTGAGCACGCCGCACCGGAGCGCAGCGACTCGATCATCGCGGAAACGGCGTGCGCCGTCCCGTCGTAGCGCTCGGCGGTGCCGCCGAAGAGCAACGCGTGCCGGCGCTCGCCCAGCACCATCCGCCGGTGGAGCCAGTATCCGATCGGCGCGTCGAGGGCCGCGGGCTCGACCGCCACTTCGGTCGTCGGAGGGGTGAGCGCGTCGATCGCACGGGTGGTGGCGACCAGCTCACGGGGCACCGCCCAGAAGAGTGCGCCCTCGAGGGTCGCCCCCACGGCGGCGTAGGGCACGTAGAGGAGGCACGGCATCGCGGCGGCGATCAGCCACGTCCGTGTCCGCGTGACCGCCCACGCGCGCTCGAATGCCAGCGCCGCGAACGGTGCGAGGAGTCCCCAGACCACCAACATCGGTCGCGCGTAGAGATTGTTGGGGCCGTCGATGGGTGGGCGAACGAACGTCACCAGCAGCACGATGCCGGCGACGAAGCCGATCGCCTGGATGCGCGCGCGAACCGCCGCGGGCTCGCGCGCGTGGCTACGCGAGCGCACCGTGGCGCGAATCTCGGCCGCCGCGAGGATCCCCACGACGCCGAGCTCCACGAGCAGAACCGCGGGGGTGTCGAGCACGCGGCTGAGCGGCCCGTCACCCAAGACGGCACCGAGGAAGGCACCGTTTCGCCAGTCGCCGGCGCCGGAGACGTGGAAGACCAGGCCGCCGCCTGCGGCACCGCGCAGCGCCGTCAGGGCGGGCAAACTCGCGATGCCCGCGAGTGGCGCCACCGATGCCCAACTGCGAAAGGTCGCGGTGCGCCAGGGCGGAGAGCGAGTGACGAGGCTTTCGACGACGAGCGCCGCGGCTGCGCCGAACGCGACGCCCGCAGCCACGTACGCCGAGATCGCCGGTAGGGCACCCAGCAGCAGCGCGGCGCCGGCATACGTCGCACCGCGTGTTGGCCGACGGTGTTTCGAGTCGAGCGGCCGAAGCCAGTGAATGGCCAGGAGAGCCACGAGCGCTCCGAGCACGTGCTGGGGCGCCCAGATCGTCGCCACGTACGGCGCGTTGAACTGACGCTCGTCGTGGTGCACCCACGAGTCGACGTGTGTCGACGGAACGATGGCGCGCAGCCCCGCGAGGCCGTGGGGCAGTGGCCAGGCGCGCGCGACGTCGGCCACCGAACGCAGCGCCTGTGGGACGAGGTCGAAACCGCCGACGAAGCTCCCCGCGAGCGCCGCGACCAGCGCCGTGCGACGTGAGCATCCGAGCCCGATCGCCACCGTGAAGAGCACGGGCGGCACCAGCGCCGCTGTCACGAGCGTGAGCGCCAACAGCGCGGGGAAGGGCGCATCTCCGGTCGCGGCGGTGCGCGCGATCGCCGCGGCGAGGAGGTGGAATCCATAGTAGTAGGGCCCGCGGCCGCTCGCCTCGAGAAACGGGTTGGCGGGCGGGAATTGCTGCGACGCCCCCAGTGCGGTGGTGACGACTAGATGCTTCATCCAGTCGGTCATGCCCATGCGATGCACGCCGTCTGCGCGCTCCCAGCCGAAGGGTAGGAAAGGGATCGCGACCAGGACCACGAAGGCGAGCGAGGTCAGCGCGAGAACGACGCTTTCGCGGGGAGCCGCCGGCTCGCTGCGATCCATTGCGGCGTGAGGTTGCGCGTGGGCTCGCGCCACGAGCGCCAGCCCGGTAGCCACGATGACCAGCGCCACGTGTCCCACGATCCCGTGGCTGGGGGGACCACCGAGCGACGCGCACGCCGTGAGCACGATCACGGCGAGCGCGATGCCCGTCAGCCCCGCGGCGGCGGCCTCGGCGTCGCTCGCGGCGACGCCGCAGCGCCGCGCTTCTCGGGCGAGAGCCCACGCCGGGTACACGACGACGACGAGCGCGGCGAGCGCGCTCGCGAGGCTCATCGCTCCAGCACTCCCGCGTAGAACCGCCCGAGATCCGTCGCGACCCGATCCGCGGCGAAACGCGTCACGAACTCGCGCCGCGCGACGTCGTCGATCGCCCACGCGCTGCCGAGCACGGCGTCGATCGTGGCGGCGAGGGTCGCGGGATCCCGCGGCGGCACGACGACCCCGACGCCGCGCTGCGGCACCCACTCGGCGATGCCGGTGGTCGAGGTCACGATGAACGGTGTCGCCACCGCCGCCGCCTCGACACAGACCTTGTTGAGCGATTCGAGAAGCGACGGCACCACCAGCACGTCTGCGGCGCGCAACAACTCGAGCGCTCGCGCGGGCAAGACCGGACCGAGCCAGCGAACCCGCGATTCGACGCCGAGCTCGCGGGCACGGGCGAGCAACGTCTGCGCGTGGTCCCCGAACGATTTCGACGAGAGAGACGGTCCAGCGACGAGCAGCCGCGCGTCGGGACGAACCGCACGCATCGCTTCGACCAGCACCTCGATGCCCTTGAATGGGTGCAGCCGGCCGAGGGCGAGGCGC
>CAYVDO010000664.1:0-2462 GCA_964450125.1 uncultured bacterium | reverse complement strand
TATCGACGGACGCGTGGCCAACCATCCTAGCGACCAAGCCGGCGTCGGTGCCGCGGTCGAGATGGGTCGTGATGTACGACCTCCTCAGATCGTGCGGAACCACGCCTGCGCCACTTCCGAGTCGCTCCAGCGTGCTTGTGGTGGCCTGGCCGCTCACCGCCGCCCCAAGTACCGCGCCTTCGGGACCTACCGCATGTGCGGACGGAACGGTGCCTGCGGCCGAGCGCATCGCTACATCTCACTTCGAACCCAGACCCAGCCGTAACGCCTCCGAGGCCTTCTCTCGATCACGAGCTTCAAGCGGGATCCACGACGTAGGGTCCGAGTCGACGCGGATCGTTCCAATTCGCTCGGATCTCGGGACAGTCGCACTTCGCGAGGACTACCGATGGCTGACCGAATCCGTCTGTGTCTCTCTCTTCCCTGAGCTCCATGCCAACACGGCGCCACCGGCGAAGCATGGTCGTCTCGCTCAACTGGACGCCCGCATCGCGCTCTCTGATGCTCGCCTGATGAGCGATCCGGAACGAGATGCTCACTCCGGTTGGCACGAAGCTGGAAAAGAGCTCCATCAGTGCGCTGCCAAGCCCGATGCCCTCAAGTGCATCTGGGGCACTGACGATCCAATCGCCACCCGACGGCGGAATGGCCATGAGGTATCGCACGACGCGCTCGCAGTCTCGCTCACCCCGATTGAGCACGGATTGAAGGCGCGCCCGTAGATCCTGTGCGCCTAGCGGGCGCCCGTCGTCCATCAATCGCTTCAGGCGCGTGTAGTCAACCGTCTGAAGGAACTCGATTGCGATACCCCGCTCGATCGAGGTTAGGCCGAACATCGCCGACGCGAGGTACATGCCAGTCGGTCGTTCAACGAAGGCCGCCAGCATCGCCGACTCAAGCTGCGGGTCCATCGTGCCATCCTGAGTCGCTGCCACCCAGAACTGCTGGTCACCACCTCGCTCCGTCATCAATCCAATGGGGTTGTCCCGCGGCAGAGCATTCCGCATCTGAGTTAGAACATCGATCAATCTTCGCCTCCACCCTTCGAATGCGCGCCCGGCTGTTCGGGACGTCGCTCGAACGGAAAGTGGAGCTTCCTCGACGCCCTCTTCAGCGCCTCGTCCCCGCGCCTGTCGTACCGAGCCGTCGTTCCGACGTTCGCGTGCCCAGCCATCCGCTGGACCGTGGCGATGTCCTCGCCGGCATCAAGCAGGTCGCTGACGAATGACCGCCGCAGATCGTGCGGCGTGAAGTCCGCGACGCCTGCCTCAGTGGACCGGCGCCGGAGCGCATCGAAGATGCCCTGCGTCGTCATCCGCCGGAGCTCGATCGTGCCCCCTCGACGCAACGGGCACAAGAGCGGGCCGGCGTCATGACACCGATCCGAGAGCCAGGCGGCGAGGGCTTCACGCGATCCGTGGTTGTCGAGGAAGATGAGCCGGTCCTTCCTCCCCTTCCCCGATCTCACGGTCAGCGAGTTCGCGTCAGCGTTCCAGTCGTCGACGTCGAGACCTGCGACCTCGGCGACCCGAAGGCCGCCGATGTACATCACGGCGATCACCGCGGCGTCGCGACTCCCGCGGGGCGTCGTGTCGGCGGAACAGACGCGCCCCAGCGCTGCGACCTCGCCTGCGGTCAGCCGCCGGCCACGAGGCAGTCGTTCAGCGCGGATGGATGGGATGTCGATGGCGCGGTGGTAGCTCTCAGCGTCCATCTGGCCGAGGCGCCACGCTTCTCGAAGCACTCCACGAAGGGCCGACAGCATCTTGTTCGCCGTCGCCGGCTCGTAGGTCGCATCAAGCCAGGACCGCAGGGCGGTCGTGTGCTGGTACCGGAGGCGGCCCCACGGGATCGCGAACGCGAGACCGTCGTCGATGACCTTCTGGCTCTTCGGTGTCGAAAGCCCGTACAGGCGCCGAGCGACCCGCTCCAGAGCGATCCGCATCGTCTTCCGGCTGCCCGGAGCGAGTCGGGCCAGGAAGACGGCCGTCGGGTTCTGGTCGGCGGGGTACTGGACGCGGGCGAGCTCGGCGGAGTCGCGCAGGACCCGCAGCGCCGACCCGTGCTCCGCCCCCTCGCCCATGAGCCGAACAGCATGCTTGAAGAATTCACATTCTCCAATCCTATCTGCCGCGCAAGCCCGCGAGAGCCCCGCCCCCGCGAGCCCTACCTGGTAGACGCGACCCTCCGCGCTTGGGGACGCAACTAGTCCTCGCGGATGAGCGTCACAACCTCCGCGAGTCCCCCGGACAGCGCAGCTATCCTGCCCGCTCGGCTCGACCCGCCCCCGCCGGCAGGTAGATCCTCCGCTGAAGCGAAAGCAGGACTTCACATTGCCCGAGAAGCCCTAGGAGCCGCGAGAAAGACACCTGGTCTAGCTCCCCCGGCTCGACGTCGAGCGCATGCCAGATCTCGGCCGCTGTCGGCGCTCTGGGCTCCCGCCCCCCGATCAACTTATGGAT
>CAYVDO010000663.1:0-2474 GCA_964450125.1 uncultured bacterium | reverse complement strand
CGAGCTTGACCGGGGTGCGCGGTCGCGGAGCGCCCTTCGACGTGCCCCCAGCCCCCCACGCCTCGCACGGGCTCAACGTGAAAGTGAACCACTACCCATTGCTGCGCTGTCTCGCGGCGTGAGCGGGCGATGTGAGATCATCGCGGGATTGATCGCGTTTTCGGCGAGGAGACCCGCAATGATGCGTACGTCGAACGTCTCATTCCTCGGGGCATTCCGTTGGCCGAGCGTCGCCTACACGGTGGGGATCGTGGCGGCAGTGCTCGCGGCACTCGTTGCAGCGCCGGCCAGCGCCGCGCCGGGAGGCAAGCTGGTGAGCGTCTCGGGCTCGGTGTCGGTTCATCGTGCAGCCGGAGCCACCGAGCCCGGCGCGCCGTTTCAGGATCTCGCCGTGGGCGATCGCGTCGAGACCGGCGAGCGCAGCCGCGCCGCGATCCTCCTCGCCGACGAGACGCAAGTGAAGCTCAACTCGCTCTCGAACCTCACCATCACCGCGATCGGCGGTCCCGCGGGCACCGCGGTGCCCGCGTCCACGACGGCCGCGAGCGAGGGCAGCGTCCTCTCGCTCGGCCAGGGCGAAGCGTGGGTTCGTCGCAAGAGCCCCGGGGGCTTCGAGATGAGGACGCCCACGGCGAGCGCGGCGATCCGCGGCACCGAGTTCGACGTGACGCAGACCGGAGATGGCGAGACCCGAGTGGCGGTCCTCGACGGTGTGGTCTCGCTCCGCAACGATGCAGGCGACGTGTCGCTCGCCGCGGGAGCGCTCGGCTCTGCCCGTCCCGGGCAGATGCCCACGCGCACGCTGCTCGTCGAGCCGGAGAACGCCGTCCAGTGGACGCTCTACTATCCGACGCGCCTGCCTGCTGCCGACTTCGGTGCTGCGCCGGCAGGTGCGAGCGCGTTGGCGATCGCCGCTTCCGTGGCGGCCGAGGGCCGCGGTGACGGCGAAGGCGCTCGCGCACCGCTCATCCAGGGGCTCGCGGCCCAGCCCGACGACGCCGCGCTCTTGGCACGACTCGCGGCCCTCGACCTCGCCACCGGCCGCGCTGCCGAGGCGAAAGTGGGCCTGGATCACGCGCTGACGGTGGCCCCGGGCAACCTTGCTGCACGCGCGCTGCGTTCCGTGTACCACCTGGTGCGCAATCACCTCGACGATGCAGAGAGCGATGCGAAAGCGGCGCTCGACGGCCATCCCGAGTCGGCGTCGGCGCGCGTGGCGCTGGCGCGAGTCCAGCAAGCACGATTCGATCTGCCGGGCGCCGAGACGCTGCTTCGGGCGGCGCTCGCTCGCGATCCTTCGAATCTCGCTGCGCACCTCGATCTCGCGCGCATTCTCTTCGGCTCCGATCGGGTGGCCGAGGCACGCGAGGTGCTCGCCCGCGCCCGCACGCTCGATCCGAGCGATGCCGAAGCGCTGACCCTCGACGGCTTCGCGGCGCTGGCGCGCGGCGAGACCGACAGCGCGAGCACGACGCTGCTGCAAGCCGCGAAGGCCGATCCCGACCGCGGCGAGCCGCATCTGGGCCTCGGTTTGGCCCATTTCCGGCGCGGGGCGGTGCGCGAGGGCCTGACCGAGATGCTGATCGCGACGCTCCTGGAGCCGCGCGTCGCGCTCTACCAGAGCTACCTCGGCAAGTCCTATCTCGAGTTCCGGCGCTTCGACGAGGCGCTCGGGGCACTCGATCGCGCGAGCCAGCTCGATCCCCGCGATCCCACGCCGTGGGTGTACCGCGGCGCGGTGTTGCGCGACCTGAATCGACCGGTGGATGCGGTGGAGGCGTATCTCCATGCGGTCGAGCTCAACGACGACCGCGCGGTCTACCGCTCGCGCTACCTGCTGGATCGCGACCTCGCCGCCAAGAACATCTCGCAGGGCCAGGTGTACGACGAGCTGGGATTCTCGGCCTGGTCCACGAGCCAGGCCGTGCTCAGCCTGGAGAACGATCCGCTCGAATCATCGGCGCACCTCTTCCTCGCCAACGCCTTCGGCGGCGAGCCCGACCGCAACAACGCCGCCGCATCGGAGCTCCTGCAAACGCGCCTGACGCTGCCGGTCAACGCCAACACCTTCAACACCTTCAACGAGTACACCTCGCTTCTCGAAGTGCCCCACGTGAACGGCGAGGTGAACGCGACCGTCGGTGATTTCGGATTCGGCGAAGGGGGTGGGAACGTTTACGGTGGCAACGATTCGATCGCCGCGATCCAGCTCGGATCGTACCGCAACGATCCGGCGTGGGGCTCGATCGACACCGAGCAGCAGGCCGGGTTCAGCTCGACTTCGGTGAAGGTGGCGCTCGGGCCGCGTGCCAGCCTGCTCGGCGCCTTCGACGTGCAGACGCTCGACGGAGGCGATCCCTCCGCCACCGACATCCACGTCCTCGAGCCCGTCGGCGATACGACCTTCGCCGTGAAGCGGATCTTCCCCGAGGGGCTCGATCGTTCCGCGCGCGATCGCGTGCTGGTGGCGGTGC
>CAYVDO010000662.1:0-2487 GCA_964450125.1 uncultured bacterium | reverse complement strand
GGTAGAGCGTATGGGCTCGACATAGACACAGGGGGGCCGCGGGGACTTGGATCACGGGGGGCTGGGTGCCGGCGCCTCGGCTTCATCTCGCTCGACCCCGAGGTGCAGGAGATGGAGCGCAACGTCGCGGTCCCGAACACCATGGTCACCGCGGTCGAGCCGGGAATCATGGACCTGGCAATGTCGTCGTAAGGGAAACGGGAAGCCGTTACCGCGACAATGCCAGGTCCACATTCCTCTGAGAGCCGGGGGAACAGCCACTTTCGAGCGAGATCTAGCCCGCCGCTTCGGTCGTGGAGACGCGGGCTCTGCCTGGTCGCCCTCGGGATGGTGACCCAACTCGAAGCGCGCGCGTGTCGCGCGGACTGGCGCCGCAGCGGGTCCATGGTCGTGCGGTGGAATCGTGAGGTCGGGCGGGGCCTGCTCACCGCGCCCAGCGGTGATGCCTCCGAACGACCGCCGGCGCCGAGCGCCTTGGCCCCGAGGGCGGCCCTCAGTTACCGGCGGCAGTGACCGCAGGCGGTGCACGCTGACCAGCGGCGCTGCAATCAGGCGCTGTGAAAGCACGGCACTGTGCCGCCGTTAGGGAGCGGTGACGCCCTCGTCTCGCGGACGTCGTCCGCGACGCGCATCGCCGGCGTGACATCGCTCACGACATTGAGCGCGAAACGGGGCAAGCTCCCCAAGGTCTCGTGGCCGTTGGAGGAGCGGATGTCGGCGATCGAGTTCTGCGGTGGCCCTTGGGACGGCATCATGAGGGAGGTAGGCCGCGGCGAGGTCCCCGCGGTCCGAGTGATCCTGAGTCCTGCCGTGGTCGGTGTCGCATGGACCTACCGCCACGCGGAGAACGCCATCGGCACCATCCGCCCCTTCATCCTCTCGAGCGCCGACCAGTCTCGATGGTACGCGCTGTCACCGCGGCACCGGGCGCGCATCCAGGCGTTGAGCCGCGCATCCGTTCCTCCCGCTGTAGTCCTGGGGTGACACATGGCGAAACGCGGATCGGCCCCGGTTGAGCAAGGAGTCCTGTTCGAGGAGGATTACCTCGTCCGAACTCTGGGCGACCTGGCTCGCCGTTCTGATATTGCGCTGACTGAGCTTGTTGCGAACGCATGGGATGCCGGTGCATCGTGCGTCGAGATCACCGTCCCTGCCTCGCGCGGTGAGCGTCTCACAGTCGTCGATGACGGGAGCGGCTTGACACCCGAGCTTTTCGCGCGCCGCTGGATGACACTCGGCTACAACCGCGTACGTCACCAGGGCTCGGATGCCGAGTTTCCGCCGGAACGGAAGGGGCCCCGCCGTGGGGCGTACGGTCGCAACGGAATTGGGCGTCACGGGCTGCTGTGCTTCGCTGACCAGTACGAAGTGCGGACCACACGCGACGACCGGGAGTCCTGGTTCGTCGTACGATCCGCAAGTGGGAATCAGCCCTTCACCTTGGCCGAGCAAGGATCGCAAGCCGGCACTGGCCACGGAACATCGCTCTCGGTCGTTGTCGCTCGGAACCTGCCGGTCGCCGATCGAATTCGGCAGGTACTGTCCAGTCGGTTCCTGCATGACCCGACATTCCGCATCGTCGTGAACAACGAGGCGCTCGACCTCGAGCACATCGAGGCAGTCGTACGCCGCGATTCCCTCCAAATGTCGACTGGCCAGTCCCTGGAGGTAGTGTGCATCGAAGGAGATCCCCGACGCAGGAAGCACCAGAGCGGCGTCGCGTTCTGGGTTGGTGGCCGACTCGTCGGGGAGCCGGGATGGACTGTCGGGCGAACCGTTCTGGTGGATGGTCGCACGCGGATCGGCCGCCGGCTCATGGTCATCGTGCGATCCGACGATCTGTTTGACCAGGTCCTTCCTGACTGGACAGGGTTCCATGCCTCAGAAGTGGTCGAGGAGTTGGAATCCTGCGTGATTGCGCATGTCCGGGCTGTGCTATCGGATCTCCTCGGAGCGAAGGTACGTGAGACGACCGACGAGGTGCTGTCAAGCTACAGGGATTCGATCGCCCAACTGGAGCCCTCGGCTCGCTTCGAGGTGCGCCACGTGGCCGAAGCTGTGGCAACTCGGCACCCAGATGCATCCCCGGAAATGCTCGCGGCCGCGGTGGAGGGCGTCATCGACTTTCGCCGAACGAGAAGTGAGCAGGCGCTCATCGCTCGCATCATGTCCTTGAGTCCCGAGGACATCGAAGGGCTTCATCGGCTGCTCGACGAATGGACGGTGCAGGATGCTCTTACCGTGCTGGATGAGATAGGTCGGCGGATCAAGGTTGTCGAGCTCATCGAGAAGCTCATGGGGCAGCAGGACGCCAACGAGCTCAAGGTACTTCACCCGCTGGTAACCGAAGCACGGTGGTTGTTTGGCCCCGAGTTTGAGTCCGCGAGCTATGCATCGAATGTGAGCATCCGCCGAGCAGTGGAGGCTGTCTTTCGAGATCGGGTGAAAGGCGTCCAATTCGCCAACCCTCGCAAGCGACCGGACCTC
>CAYVDO010000661.1:0-2496 GCA_964450125.1 uncultured bacterium | reverse complement strand
CCGTTGCGACGCCGTAGTTCGTGAAGCATCGAGGTGGTCAGCTTGGCGCCCGTGGCGCCCAGTGGATGGCCGAGGGCGATCGCTCCGCCATTCACGTTGACCTGGCTCGGGTCGGGCTCGAACTCCCGGGCCCACGACAGCACCACGGACGCAAAGGCCTCGTTGATCTCGACGAGATCGATGTCCGCGAGGCTCATTCCGGTCTTGGCGAGAATGCGGCGGGTCGCGTCGATCGGTCCGTCGAGGAGGTAGTAGGGGTCTGATCCCACCACCACCTGCGCGCGAATGCGGGCCCGGGCACGAAGCCCGAGCGACTTCGCGCGCTCGCCGGACATCCACAGCACCGCCGCCGCGCCATCGGAGATCTGCGAGCTGGAGCCGGCGGTGTGGACGCCCTCGTCCATCACGGGCCGAAGCGCCGCGAGGCCCTCGGCGGTGGTCGCGCGCACACCTTGGTCGCGATCCACGACTCGGGTCTCGCTGGTGGGTGTGCCGTCGTCGCCCATCACCGGCGCCATCACCGGGATCACCTCGCGCTGGAATCGCCCAGCGGCCCACGCCGCGGCGGCCTTCGCTTGCGAGCCGGCCGCGAAGGCATCGACCTCGGCGCGGGTGATGCCGCGTTTCTTCGCGATGCGCTCCGCCGCCTGGAATTGATCGGGCGACGAGTCCCATGGCCACGTCGGCGGCTGGAAATAGCCCGGGCCGCTCATCACGTTGGCGCCGAGCCCCACGCGGCTCATCGACTCGACACCGCACGCGATCCCCACGTCGATGGCACCCGCGCTCACCAGCGCCGACACCAGATGGTTCGCTTGCTGCGACGAGCCGCATTGGGTGTCGATGGTGGTGGCGCCCACCGAGTACGGCTTGCCGGTCGAGAGCCACGCGTTTCGCGACACGTTGCACGACTGCTCGCCGGCCTGCGTGACGCAGCCGCCCACGATCTGCTCCACGTCCCCGGCCTCGATTCCCGCTCGCTCGAGCACGCCGAGCTGTGCCCGTGCCAAGAGCTCGGCGGGATGAAGGCCGGCGAGCCAGCCGTTGCGCTTGCCGCGCGCGATCGGAGTACGCACCGCTTCGACGATCACGGCCTCGGTCATCGGGAATCTCCCCATTGCGGTCGAGGGGTGCGATCGCGCTCGCCGCTCGTGGCGCGCGCGCACCGCTCGCATCGGTTCGTGGTCTTCACGCTGCTTTGCCCAGGATCATGGCGCTGGTCGGCACGCCGACGCCGGCGGTGACGAGCACGTGGTCGTTGCGGCGCGGCTGGTTGCACGAGGTGCCGCGGATCAGCCGCACGCCCTCGTTCACCCCGTTCATGCCGTGGACGTACGCTTCGCTGAGCTGGCCGCCGTGGGTGTTGGTGGGTAGCCGTCCGCCGATCTCGAGGTCGCCGCCGTTCACGAAGTCGGGTGCCTCGCCGGGAGCGCAGAATTCGAAGCTCTCGAGCTGCCACAGCACGATCGGCGAGAACGCGTCGTAGATCACCGCCGCGTCCACGTCGCCCGGGCCGAGCCCCGAGATGCCGTAGACCTGCCGAGCGACCAGATTCATCTCGGGCAATCCCGCGATGTGTGGGCGATAGAAGCTGGTCATCACTTCCTGATCGCCGCAGGCACCCTGGGCGACCCCGCGGATCACCGCCGCCGGATGACGGCAGTCGCGGGCGCGGTCGGGCGTGGTCACGATGCAGGCGCAGCCGCCGTCGGTTTCCTGGCAACAATCGTAGAGCCGCAGCGGCTCGACGATGAGCCGCGAGCGCTGGTGCTCGTCCAGCGTGAGCGGCTTGCCGTGGAAGAACGCGCGCGGGTTCTTGACCGCGTGCTTGCGCGTCGCCACCGCGACCCGCGCGAAGTCGAGGCTGGTGACGCCGTACTCGTGCATGTAGCGCTGCGAGAACATCGCCACCCAGCTCGCGGGCGTCATCAGCCCGAACGGCATGTACCAGCTCCAGTGGATGAGGTCGGAGGTGGTCGGCCCGTCGGCGACGCCCGAGCTGTAGCGCTGGCCGGAGCGGCCGTTGAGCGCCCGGTAGCACACCACCGCGCGCGCCGAGCCGGTGGCGACGGCCATGGCCGCCTGATGGATCACGCCCACGGCCGCGCCGCCACCGTGGGGCACGCGGCTGAAGAAAGTGAGGTCGCGGATGCCGACGGCGCGCGCCACTTCGATCTCGTCGCTCGAGTCGAGCGTGAACGTGGTCATGCCGTCGACGTCCGAGGGCGCGAGCCCAGCGTCGTCGAGCGCCGCTGCGACCGCCTCGGCGGCGAGCTGCACCTCGGAGCGCCCCGAATTCTTCGAGTAGTCGGTCTCGCCGATGCCGACGATCGCGGCCTCGTTCCTCAACGTCGTGGGCATGCCTGGCTCCGCTCGCTTCGCTGTGCGCGCCGGGACGGCTAGCCCCGAAGCAAGCGCTTCGTGCTTGCTTCAGGGCTTGGTGATGTTTTCTCGGGGGGCTTTTCAAGCCCCCCGCCCCGCGAAAGGCGCGACTTT
>CAYVDO010000660.1:0-2496 GCA_964450125.1 uncultured bacterium | reverse complement strand
ATCTTAGATCCACCAGAAGCCATAGCATTCATGCGGCGCATCGAGTCTGTGGGAAAGCGGTTGGAAGAGTTCATTGGTGGTGTGCCATTCAGTGGGATCAAGACAGGCTTCAATGAAGCGTTCCTCATGGACACGGCGCGGAAAGAGGGTCTGGTCGGACATGACCCAAAATGCGCAGAGTTGTTTCAACCATATCTTCGCGGAGAGGACGTCGGGCGGTGGCAGGCGGGCGACCCCGGATGTTGGATGTTGGCACTGCGCTGCACTACTTCTAAGACGCGATGGCCGTGGTCATCGGCGGGGACAGATGACGAGGCTGAGGCGATCTTCAAAGAGACGTATCCGAGCATCTTCAAGCACATGTTCTCCAACAAGGAATCACTTCGGAAGCGATCAGATCAGGGCACATACTGGTGGGAGTTGCGGCGTTGTACGTATTGGGATGCATTCCTAAGCCCGAAGATCATGTATCAAGAAATCCAGTTTCATCCCCGCTACATGATCGATGAGCAGGGACGAATGGCGAACAACAAGGTCTTCTCTCTTCCGTCAGCGGATCCATACGTATTGGCGGTGCTGAACTCGCCGGTGTTGTGGTGGTACGCTTGGCGACGCCTGCCGCACATGAAGGACGAAACGCTATGGACCGTGAAGGACTTGATCGGTGCATTCCCGATCCCTGAGCCCTCCGACGAGATTCGGGAAGGCGTGGAGACGAAGGTGCGGCGCTTGATGGCTATCTCTGCGTCAGTCAATACCGTACAGCGGAGCGTGTTGGATTGGTTACGAATCGAATTCGGGTTGAGGAAGATCAGCCAGCGGATGGAGACTCTTGTCACGCTGGATGCTGATGGCCTCGCGGAAGAGGTGCTGAGGGACCGGCCCAAGAAGAAGGGTCTCTCTGTAGCAGAGGTGAGACGATTGAAGGAGGAGCACGAACGCACCATCGTGCCTGCAACGCGCGAGGCCGATGAGGCGGCCAGAGTTGAGGTTGAGGTTTCGGAGCTTGTCCACCAGGCATACGGATTGAGCGTGGATGACGTGGCCCTCATGTGGAAGACGGCGCCGCCGCGAATGCCAGTTCACCGTTCCCCGACGAGCGAGGATCCGGCCGCCTACGAGAATGCTGCGCCACTATGAGGCGACGACGGGAACGGACGGAGGGGGGCTGATGCCGGGTCGGTCCGCGTCCTGCACCGGCAGGGAGAGCGCGGCGAACACCTCCGCACACCAGGTCGCGTACCGGCTGACGAGACGGCGGTACGAGTCGGGCCGTTCGTGTCGAAGAGCGGTGATCACGTCCTCAAGCGAGATGACTCCATGCATTCGGAGTTCTTCCATTGCCACTTGCCGACCTCGATCACTCACGCTTCCCCAGACGAGGATACATCCGGCTGGCTGCACCGCTTGCGGCCGTCCGCGGTGGTCGTAGTAGTGGACAGCGAACTGCTCCTCGCCGGCTGCGAGCGCGAGGAATCGGCGAAAGCCGTCGCCACCGAACTGTTGCCGGTTTGGCCGGGGCTTCACCATGTCGGCCGAGCCTTCGTCGAAGACGAGCCACTTGTAGCCTTCGTAGTGGATGAGGCACTTCTGCTCGGCGACGTACACCTGACCGGTGTCGCGAGCGCGTAGCAGGTAGTCGAGCGTCTTTCCTTTCCCTTTGCCTTCGTCCGGCTTCTTCAGGGTGGGTCGCCCGAGAAGTTCAAACGGAGCCCACTCGCATGCGCACCACGTCCTGATGAATTGCTCGCTGAAGAGTCCCCAGAGGCGGGACACGAACGCGGCGTGTTCGTCCCCCTGACCGACGAGCCCGCGGATCGTGAAGGGCGGGAGCCGCGCGGCGACTACAGGCTCCGGGTTGTCTGTCGTCATGAGGGGCTACCACGCCGAGGCGCACTCGCCCCCTGCACCCGCGCCACGAGTCGGCTGAGCTGGGCGACGCGGTTCGCCGCCGTCTCATCGCGCCGAGGCGAGTGGTTCACGTCGTGAGGGCAGGCTCCCTGGATCACGTTGGTCATGGCGGTGACGCCTTCGCTTGCTCGGGGGAACGTCAGCTCGCGGAAGTACTCCGTATCGCCCTGGTGCCGCTTGGCCACCAGCGCCTCCCCGATCTTTGGACGTCACCAGTGCCACGGTCCTGGCACTGTCGTCAACGACATCGTGCCGCACAGCAGGGAGCCAGATTCCAGCCGCTAGCGGCTATAAAGGTAGTCATATCAGAGCGTTGCACTTGATCGGCGCCGAGGGCTGAGGTAACGTTCCACTCGACTTCCGGGCCGTTGCCTCGACCTATCCCGCCCCGAGCGTGGAACTGTAGGCACCGCCGCTCGCCCGCACAGGCCGGAAGTCGTGCGAGGTCCGTCGTAAGTCCTCGCCCTAGCACGTCTGGTGGTCCTGAGCGCTTCGGCGGATCCTGGCGCCCCCTTTGGAGGAGGTGCCGGGATGAAGTCGGATGTCGATCGCCTGCGGCGCGAGATCGCCGCGATCCGCCTACGC
>CAYVDO010000659.1:0-2503 GCA_964450125.1 uncultured bacterium | reverse complement strand
TGAGCGATGCGCAGGCGCAGCGCCGCCTTCGAGACCGTCCCTTCCTCGGCGACAGCGACGAACGTCCTCATGTGCCTCAGCTTCATGCGGCGAGTCTATGCCATTGCGGCATGAACGATCATCGAAACATAGTATTGGCAATGGATGACTCCCGAACCCAAGCTGCGCGGGGATGAACGCGACGCCGCGCGAACCGGGAGACGAGGAGACGACAATGAAACGCTACCGCTTGACACTCGTGCCAACCGTCGCCCTCGCGTTTGCCGCCCTCAGCGCCGCAGCGGAGACTTGGCCGACGAAGCCGCTCCGAGTGATCGTGCCTGTCGGCGCCGGTAGCACCGCCGACATCGTCACGCGCGCGGTCTCCGAGCACCTAGCGCCGCAGATCGGCCAGAGCATTGTCGTGGAAAACCGTCCCGGCGCAGGCGGAACGATCGGCTCCGGCTTTGTCGCCAAGGCGAATCCAGACGGCTACACGATCCTCGCGCACAGCTCCGCGTACACGATTGCGTCGTCGCTGTATTCGAGCCTGAGTTACGACCCAGCGCGAGATCTCACCCCGGTGGTCCCGCTCGGCATCTCGCCGGTCGTGCTGGTCGTATCGCCCGCGAAGGGCTTCAAGTCGGTGGACGCATTCGTTGCGACGGCCAAGGCGAAGCCGGGCACGTTCAACTTCTCCTCCGTTGGTGTCGGTACTGCGACGCATCTGAGCGCGGAACGCTTCCGCTTCAGTGCGGGCGTGGACGCTGCGCACGTGCCGTTCAAGGGCGGTGCGGAAGCGATGCTCGAGGTGATCGCCGGGCGGGTAGATTTCTTCTTTGGACCCGTCGGGCTCGTACTGCCGCAGGTTCGGCAGGGCAAGCTCACTGCGCTCGTGGTGAACAGCAGCAAGCGCTCCGCCGCGCTCCCCGATCTGCCGACGACTCAGGAAGCCGGTTACGCCAACGCCGAGTATCCGATCTGGTTCGGCCTCTTTCTGCCGGCGAAGACCCCGCGCGAGATCGTCGACAAGCTTTATGCCGAAACGACCAAGGCGCTGCAATCGCCCCCGCTGAGGGAGAAGCTGGCCGCACTTGGAGTCGAGCCGATGGCGATGACGCCGCAGGAATTCGACGCGCTGGTCCGAACGGAGGTCGGCATCAATGCGACGCTCGTGAAGACGATTGGTCTCAAGTCGGAGTGACGACGCCGGATGCCGCGGGGGTGTCCAGGATGACCTGGCATTAGCCATGGCGGAACAATCGCTCCGCTTCGACGACAGCGCGGCCTACGAGCGTGCGATGGGACGCTGGAGCCGCGCAGTCGCGCCCACGTTCCTTGACTGGGTGGCGCCGCCGTCGGGCGCGCGCTGGCTCGAAGTGGGCTGCGGCACCGGCGTGTTCACCGAGCTAGTGGTCGAAACGTGTGCGCCCGCCACCGTGTGCGCCATCGACCCGTCAAGCGCGCAAATAGACCACGCGCGCTGCCAGCCGGTGGCACGGCGAGCCGACTTTCGAGTGGGCGATGCGCAGGCGCTGCCCTTCGCCGACGGCGCCTTCGACGTCGTCGCCGCGGCGCTCGTCTTCAACTTCATCCCCGATCGGCCGCGGGCGCTAGGCGAAATGCGCCGCGTCGCCCGCGCGGGCGGCATCGTCGCCGGCTACGTGTGGGACTTCGTGGCGGAACGCTCTCCCAGCGGGCCGTTGCGAGTCGGGATGCGGCGGTTCGGTACCGATGTTCCGGAACTTCCCGGTACGAAGGATTCGAGCCTGCACGCGCTCGAATCGCTATTTCGGGACGCGGGATTTGAAAACGTGGCCACCCGATCCATCGAAGTGGCGCAACGGTACACCGGCTTCGACGACTTCTGGCAGGCGCAGACCCCCGGTTATTACCCCACGACCAGGATCATTGCCGCCATGACGGCCGGCGAGTGCGCGAGATTGAAGGAGTCGGTGCGGCAAGGACTGCCGATAAATGCGGACGGCGGGATCGAGTATTCCGCGCGTGCGCACGCGATTCGGGGGTGCGTGCCGGGCTGACTCGATCAGGGATCGAGGCGCGAGAAGAACCGCACCTTGTTGACCTCGAGCCACGCTTCGAGCTTCGGCTTGAACGCGAGGAAGTGCGGCGTCTTCAGGTGCGCCTCGAAGGCCGCCTTGTCGTCGTAGGCCTCGTACAGAACGATCTGCGCCGAATCCTCCGGCGCGACGCACACATCGAACTGCCTGCAGCCGGGCTCGGTCTCGCGCGAAGCCCGCGCGTTCTTCACGATCTCCGCGGTGAAAGCCTGAACATGCTCCGGCTTCACGACGAAATCCACCACCAGAACGTACATTCGCGCCCCCCGGTTCAGTTGAGGATCAGCCGCACCAGCGTCGTCGACAGCGCCGGCACGTAGGTGATCAGCAGCAGCACCAGCACCGTCGCCGTCATGAACGGGACGAGCGCGCGCGTGATCGCGCCGATCCCGGCGTTCGCGAGCTTGGCCGCGACGAAGAGCGTGCCGCCGACCGGCGGGGTG
>CAYVDO010000658.1:0-2508 GCA_964450125.1 uncultured bacterium | reverse complement strand
GTCTGGGAACCCCAGCGCGGCTTTGCCGCGCTGATAGGGGGGCTGGAACAGCCCCCAACCAAGCCAACCCGTTTGCGACCGGCGCACCGGTCTCCCCGCTCGCCGTCCAGCTCTCCGCGAGCCCGCAGGCGAGCCGACGAGCGAAGCGAGGCGACTTGGGGGTGGGTACCAGCGCGGCTTTGCCGCGCTGGGCGGGGGGCTGGAACAGCCCCCCGAGGAAGCATCCGCGCTCCCAGAAGCTACGCTTTGCGCTCACTTCTGGGCGAGCGCTAGGCGTGCCAGCTCCTCGACGATCCGCGCTTGTGCATCCCAAGTGAATTCGGCGAGCGCACGTTGCCGCGCAGCGGCGCCCATCGTGCGCAATGACTCAGGCTCGTCGAGGAACCGCTCCATCGCGGTGGCGAGCTCCGACACAGCACCGTCGCCGATCAGGAAGGCGTCCACGCCAGCGCGCACACAGGCTTCCAACGCAGAAACACGCGTGGTGATCACCGGCAGACCGGCGCCCATGTACTCGAAGAGCTTGATCGGCGACCAGAAGAAGCCGATCGCGAGATCGGCGTGGCGCCCGCTCGCAAAGGGGGCCACACCCACGTGCGCCGCCCGCAACACGGAGGGAACCTCGTCCGGCGGGACGCGGCCGGGCGCCCACACGAGCTGACGAACGCCAGCACGTTCGGCGAGCGCCAGAACGGGTGCGCGCTCGGGGCCATCGCCGACCAGCGCCAGCGCGAAGTCGCGACGGCCGCGTGTGACGAGACGAGCGGCAGCTTCCACCAGCTCGCGCGCTCCATGCCAGGCACGGAAGCTCGACACCAGCACGAACACCTTCGTTCCTGGCGGGAAGCCGAGATCGGCACGTGGTCCCTCGGGAGTGAAGCGCTGGGGATCGAAGCCGTTGTGGACCGCGCGGAAGCGATCGGTGCGTCGCAGCGCGGGAACCAAGAGTGGCGACGTGGCGTAGATCGCCGCGGCGTGGGCGAGGATCCAGTCTCGGTGGCGCTCGACCGGTCGCCCGGGAAGGCAGCGATCGATCCGCCCGCGCAGCGATCCCGGCGGATCGAAGGCCGGCGAGTTCACCTCCAAGAGCGCCGGCACACCAGCAGCGTGCGCGGCACGAATGCCGGCGCCGCCGAAGCTCGAATAGCGCTCGATGACCACGTCCGGACGCACTCGCCGCAGCTCGCGCGCGACCGTGCCGACGGCGCTCCATTCGAGATAGCGAAACGAAAACGCGCCGCGCCTCCTGAGCCACAAGACGCCATCGCGATGCTCGTCGCCGCGGCCGCCGACGATGGCGCTCACCACGTGGCCGCGGTGCGCCAGCGCCCGGGTGAGCGCCGCCGTGTGCGCGGCGCCGCCGTCCGTTCCGGGAACGTGGACGCCCGGGGCGACGTAGAGGATGCGCAGCGCCGGGCTCGCGGCGGTCATCGCCCGGCACGCGGGGCGAGCGGATCGAGGCGCCTGAGCGCCCGGCGATCGAGGCGAAGGCGAGCGTCGGCCCCCGACTGCGCGCCGATCGCCTCCGCGACCAGCACGCCGCTCTTGACCAGCTTCCGGAACGTCGGCACGAAGCCTTTCGTATCGCCAGCGACGGCCGCCCACGCCGTGCGCAGCGCTACGACGTCGAAGCGACGAGGCAGGAGATCGAACAACAACGGCGAGCGGCCTAAGCGATCGCGCCAGTGGAGTAGCGACCAGCGCACCAGCTCGCCGTGATCGAAGGCGAGCCGAGGCAACGCATCGGCAGAGAACCAATCGGCCTCTGCAGCATCGTCACCGGCGGTGGCGATGGCGGCGCGTTCTGCGATCGCAGCGGTGTAGAGCGCCGTGACCGTGTGCCCGCGCGGATCGCGGCCGGGAGTGCCGATCACTCCCACCTGCTCGATCCGGACGCCCCGCACACCGGTCTCTTCCTCGAGCTCGCGGGTGGCGGCGTGGGGAAGATCCTCGTCGCGATCGACGAATCCCCCTGGCAACGCCCAGGTGTTCGCGAAGGGCGGACGACCGCGCCGAATCAGCAACACCTCGATGCGGGGGGGGCGGCAATCCGTGGCGAGGCGGAACAGGGCGACGTCGGCCGTCACCGAAGGGCGCGGCCACTCGTAGACGTAGTGGCCCGGACCTACAGGTACGGCGCTCGCGGACGTGGGCTTCGTCATCGAGGGCGAAGGTTCCCGTGCGTGCCCACGCGCGTCAAGCAGCGTCCGCGCTGCAATCGTGGGCGACGAGCGCGATCACTGCGCCCCTGCGGACGCGCAGGTGCGTCCCCGGCGGCGCACGGGGATGGAAGCTTCGTGAGTGTGCCGCGCTCTCGACCGCGGCTTTTCAGCGGTTTTCCGCAGCTCCCGCGAGCGCCGCGCGCGGCACGCGTGTTGCGCTCGGCGAGCGGCCATGTCGAGCACGGCCTCTCTCGATGCAGCTTCGAGCACTGCCCCATCGCACCGCGCACCCGCGCAGGTGTGCTCAGGCACGCTGCACGGCGTCGCCGGCCATCCGATGCGCGTG
>CAYVDO010000657.1:0-2527 GCA_964450125.1 uncultured bacterium | reverse complement strand
GCTTTTCAAGCCCCCCGCCCCGCGTAAGGCGCGACTTTCGCGGGGCCCCACCCCCGAGTGGGTTCGCTACCCTCGCCGGCGCGCCGCTGGCGCGTGCCATTTCGACCATCTGCATACCGCGGGGATCCTGGATGCGCATGTTTCAGGGTTAACGCCCCATCACGCGGACTCCTCCGGCAGACGCAACGCGACCGTCGCGGTCACGTGGTTTCCCCAGGCGTTCTTGCCGGTCACCTCGACCTCGACGGCGCCAGCGGACGCGTCCTTCGTCTTCACGATCCCGCTCATGCGCAGCGTGTCGCCAGGCAGGTTGGGCGCACCGAGCTTGATGGCCACTCCGGTGAGGCGCGCGTTCGGGCCGGCCCAATCGGTGACGTAACGCCCCACCAGGCCGTTGGTGGTGAGGATGTTCATGAACACGTCGTTCAAGCCCTGCCTCTCGGCGGCGGACTTGTCGTGATGCACGGGCGTGAAGTCGTGAGACGCGAGCGCGCCGGCAACGATCAACGTGGTGGTGATGTCGATCGCGAGCTCGGGCAGCGCATCGCCCACGTTCACGTCTCGAAGTCGAAGCGAACCGTGCGTCATGGGAGCATCTCCGGGCCGCGAGCCACGAGGTCGCGGCCGAGCCGCGTGAGCTGCTCGGCGGCGCCGCCGAGCGAGAGCTCGAGTGCCTTCGACCACAGGAAGTAACGATGGATCGGATAATCGAGGTCGGCGCCGATGCCGCCGTGGAGGTGTTGCGCCGCGCTGGTGACGCGGGCGCCGCCCTCGGCGGTCCAGAACTTCGCCACCGCCAGCGCGCGGGTTGCGTCGAGCCCGCGCGCGAGTCGCGTCACCGCGTGCCAAGTGGTCCAGCGCATGCATTCGACGTCGATGAAGCCATCGGCGGCGCGGTGGCTCACGGCTTGGAACGAGCCGATCGGCACGCCGAACTGGCGCCGCTCGCGGACGTAATCGCGGGTCAGCTCGAGGGCGCGCTCGCACACTCCCAAATGCACGGCGCAAGTGGCTGCGACGGCGTGCTCGTAGATCCAGATGCCCGCGGTATCGCCGTGGGGATGATCCGCGCCGAGCAAGGCATCCGCTTCGAGGCGCACGCCCGCGAGCGTGAGCTCGGCGAGCGTTTCCCCGCTCGAGCTGCGGTAGCGACGCACCGTCACGCCGGGTGCTTCGGGTGACACGAGGAAGAGCCCCACGCCGGTGTCCGTGCGAGCTGGCACCACGATCGCACTGGCGACTGCGACTGCGGCTACGTGGTGCTTGATGCCGTCGACGACCCAGCTCCCGCCGTCGCGGCGCGCGCGGCATCCGGGACGGACGGGGTCGGCCGACTCGCCGTCGACGACGGCCGCGGTGAGGATCTGTTCGCCCGCTGCCAGCGCTGGCAACATCGCGGTGCGCTGGCGCTCGGAGCCCCAACGCGCGACCGCCAGCCCAGCGACTGCGAGCGCGGGAAGTGCCGGCACTGGCGCGACGGCGCGGCCGAATTCCATCAAGAGCAGCGCCAGCGCTTCGAGGCCGCCGCCGAGACCGCCGTGGGCCTCGGGGACGGCGAGCCCGAGCAGACCGGCGTCCGCGAGCGTTGCCCACAGCGCGCGATCCATGCCGTCGGCGCTCGCCAGCGCCGCGCGAATGCGCGCCGGCGTCACCTCGCGCTCCAGGATCTGGCGGGCGAGCTTCTGAAGCGACTGTTGGTCGTCGTCGAGCGCGAAGTCCATGGTCAGCTCGAAGCCGCGGTGTCGGGGTGGAAGAACGGCAAGCTCAGATCCGGATCGACGGCTTCGATGCGCAAGGCGACTCGCAATCCGATGTGCACCTCGCGTGGGTCGATTCCGACGAGGTTCGCGACCACTCGTGTGCCCTCGTCGAGCTCGACGAGGCCCACGATCAACGGGTACTCGTAGCCCGGCACCTGCGGGTGGTGCATCACCACGAAGCTGTAGACGCTGCCGCGACCTTTCGAGACCAGGGCGTCCCATTCCAGCGACTGGCAGTGGCCACACATCGGACGCGGCGGATGGCGGAGCTCGCCGCAGCGTTTGCAGCGCTGCACGAGAAGCTCGCCGCGGCGGATGCCATCCCACCACCACGCGTTGTCGTGGCCGAGCGTGGGTCTGAGCCGCCGCGGCTTGGCAGGCTGAGATGCCGAGGTGGAGCGCGCCGCTGCAGGCGCGGCCGGTTTGAACTTGAGCACCCGGAAGGTCATCCAGCCGACGCGCTCGCCCTGCTCGTCGCGGAACGTCGTCCGCGTGTCGATGAAGTAGCCGGTGCCGAGCCCGGTGGCTTTTTCGCCCGAGATCGCCTCGATCACGGTGGTGCCGATCACCCGCTCGCCGACGCGCAGGTAGCGGTCGTAGCCCTGCTCGCAGTTGGTGGCGACCACGCCCGTGTAGCCGTGGGCGTCGAAGAGCGCGTGCAGCTCGCGCTGCTTGTCTTCCGGTCGCGCCACACCGCTCGCCATCTCGATTCCCGGCAGCACCCATGCCTGAAGCATCGTGGGCGGCGCGACGATGCCGCCGTGGAT
>CAYVDO010000656.1:0-2533 GCA_964450125.1 uncultured bacterium | reverse complement strand
GCACGGTGAAGCCCGAGATGCCCGCGATCCGCGCCTCCTCGCCCAGGGCGTAGAGCACCTCGGTGGGTTCCTCCGTCAGGCAAACGATGCGATTGGGGTAGCCACGATTCATCAGGGGATCTCCCTCGCCTTCATGAAGCGTCCGCGGGGAATAGCCGGTCGGGACCGGCCAGCGCCGCGAGCGGAACGGCTTCGATGCCCTCCGCGACGGCAAAGCGTTTGGCTCCCGGGTAGACGATAGCCACGCGCCCGAGTCCGAGATCTTCCTTCGCGTTCCGGATCGACGGCGTGAGCCTGGGCTTGTCCGTGCGCTTGCACTCGACGCCGAGCAGGCGGTCGCCGCGCCGCAGGATCAGGTCGATCTCCGCGCCCTGGTGCGTGGCCCAGAACCACGCCTCGTCGTGCGGCTCGCGCGCCAGGATCTGCTCGATCGCGAATCCCTCCCACGATGCGCCGACCTTGGGGTGGCTATGCAGGGCCTTCTCGCTTTCCAGGCCGAGCAATTGATGCAGCAGGCCGCTGTCACGAACGTACACCTTGGGCGACTTCACCTGGCGCTTGCCCACGTTGGCGTGCCAGGGCTGGAGCTGGCGAACCATGAGCGCATCGGTCAGCAGATCGAGGTAGCGGCGCGTCGTGGTCGGGTGGACATCCATGGCCCGCGCGGGCTCGGTCGCGTTCCAGATCTGGCCGTGGTAATGGGCGAGCATGGTCCAGAAGCGAAGCAAGGCGGCCGCGGGAACCCTGACGCCCCATTGCGGCAGATCGCGTTCGAGCAGCGTCTGGGCGAATTGCTTGCGCCACGCGAAGCTGTCTCGCACCGTCGACGCCAGGTAGGACTGGGGAAAGCCGCCGCGATGCCACAGTCGATTGACGGATCCGGCGCCGAGTTCGTTCAGCGTGAAGCCGCCGATGGCGATGCGCTCCATTCGCCCGGCGAGGCTTTCGGCGCTCTGCCTCATCAGATCGCCCGATGCGCTTCCCAGGATGAGGAATCTCGCCGGCCTTGCGCGGCGATCCGCGAGCACGCGCAGCAGCGGAAACAGGTCGGGCCGGCGCTGGATCTCGTCGATGACGACCAGGCCCCGGAGCGGATCGAGAGCGGTCCTCGGCTCCTCGAGGCGTGCGAGGCTCAACGGGTCCTCGAGATCGAAATAGTTGGGCGAGCCTTCGGACAGCATTTCCCGCGCGAGAGTCGTTTTGCCGCACTGCCGGGGGCCGACGATCACGGCCACCGGGGCGCGGCCCAGCGCCTCGCGAATCGCCTCCAGGAGTTCCTTCCGGGGAATCAGCACAGCGTGATAGTACCATGAAATTCCTGCACGTCATGCACGTTTTTCATGGTTCTCTATCCGCAACTCGGCCCTTGGGACTTGCTCGCGGTCTGCGGCGCGGAAGGCCAATCCCCCTTCCCGCCGCAAATCGATTCAACGGTTCACGTCCACGACCGTGCGGCCGCGCACCTTGCCTTCGAGCACCGACGGCGCGAAGGCGATCGCCTCCGTGAGCCCGATCTCGCCCGTCATCGCATTGAGCTTCGCGGTGTCGACGTGCTTCGCGATCAGCTCCCAGCAAGCGCGCCGCTCGTCGTTGGGCGTGATGAGGCTGTTGATGCCGTAGAGCGTGACGCCGCGCAGGATGAAGGGCATCACCGTCGCCGGGAAGTCCGCGCCCTGGGCCAGCCCGCAGGCGGCGACCGCCCCGTTCCAGCGCGTGGCGGCGCAGGCGTTGGCGAGCGTGTGGCTGCCCACGGTGTCGACCACCCCCGCCCAGCGCTCGCTCTGCAGCGGCTTGCCGGGTTTCGTGAACTCCGCGCGGTCGAGGATTCGCGCCGCCCCCAGCCCTTCGAGGTATTCGATCTCCGTGGGCCGCCCCGTGGAAGCGACCACCGTGTGCCCCATGCCCGCGAGGATCGCCACGGCGATGGACCCCACGCCGCCGGCCGCGCCCGTCACGAGCACCTCGCCGTCGCCGGGTTCCAGCCCGTGCCGCTCGAGCGCCCGGGCGCAGAGCGCCGCGGTGAATCCCGCCGTGCCCACCGCCATCGCCTGGCGCGCGGAGTACGCCTCCGGAAGCGCCAGCAGCCAGCGCGAATCCAGCCTCGCCTTCTGGGAGAGCCCGCCCCAGGTGGTCTCGCCCAGCCCCCAGCCCGTGACGACCACGCGATCCCCGGCTTTCCAGTCGGGCGACCCGCTCGTCTCGATCCTGCCCGCGAGGTCGATCCCCGGCACCATCGGCCATTTCTTCACGATGGCGCCGCGGCCCGTGATGGCGAGCGCGTCCTTGTAGTTGATGGTCGAGTACTCGACCGCGACGTCGACGTCGCCCGAGGGCAGCTCCTTCTCGTCGACGGGGCGAAGCTCCGCCTTCGTGGCCTTGCCTTCCTGCGTGAGGACGATCGCATTGAACATGGGTGCCGCCTACATGCTGCGGCGGTACTGGCCGCCGACTTCGAAGAGCGCGGTGGTGATCTGCCCGAGCGAGCAGCAGCGCACCGCGTCCATCAGCACCGCGAACACGTTCTCGTTGGCGA
>CAYVDO010000655.1:0-2536 GCA_964450125.1 uncultured bacterium | reverse complement strand
CACGGGGCCTGCGGCCCCTGCTCCGTCGGCGCCGACGCGCTGTCGCGGGCACGAGTCCCCGAGTCGCTCGCGCGCGTGATGCTCGGCTTCGGCGCACCCGTCAATGGGCGGTGCCGAGCAGCGTTCCCGTGCGTGTGCTGAGCGGGATTTCGAGATCGCAAGCGAAACCGCTGGGTGCAAACGCGAGCGCCACCCCGCCGCCCAGCTCGTATTCGACGAAGTCGCGAACCAAGGCGAGCCCGATGCCTTCGGTGGGGGTGGCGGTCACGCGCGGTCCGCCGGACTCGCGCCATGCGATCCGCAACAGGTCTGGTGTCTCGAGCTTCCATTCGAGACGCACGACTCCTTGGTCAGCGGCGAGTGCGCCGTGCTTCACCGAGTTGGTGGTGAGCTCGTGAAGCGTGAGCGCGAGCGGTAACGTCACGAACGGTGGCAAGTGGACGTCGGGACCGCCGACCTGGATGCGTGCGTCGCGGGCGAAGGGCAATAGCACCTCGAACGCGAGCTCGTCGAAGTGGACACCCTGCCAGGCGCTGCGCGCCAGCGCCTCGTGCGCGCGGGCCATCATGCGGATGCGCGCGCCGAGGGTGTCGCGGTAGACCTCGACCGAGCTGGTGGAACGGCTGGTCTCCTCGGCCAGCGCCACCACCGTCGCGAGCGCGTTCTTGACGCGATGGTCGAGCTCGGCGGTGAGGCGTCGCTGGCGCTCCTCCACCGTCCGGCGCTCGGTGATGTCGGTGACCATGCCCAGCGTGCCGATGAACCGGCCGTGTCCGTCGGAGATGGGGTTGGTGTTCACGATGGCGTAGAGCGCGGAGCCGTCACGGTGGCGGAAGAGGACGTCGTGTTGCTGGCGCGCGCCGTCGCTGCGCGCGCCCAAGTGCCGTCGGGCGGCATCGCGCCAGTCCTCGTCGATGAAATCCCACAGCGACTGGGCCGCGGCCTCCGAGATGGTCGCGCCGAGCATCGCCGCCATCTTCTCGTTGATGAACGTGAAGTGGCCATCGACGTCGATGATCCACACCCCCTCGTTGGCGGTTTCCAGAATGCGGCGATAGCGCAGCTCGCTCTCGACGAGCGCGCGGGCGTTGCGTCGTGTCTCGGTCACGTCGATGCCGGTGCCGATCACCCATTCCACGGAGCCGTCAGCGTCGAGCAACGCCGTGTTCGACCACGAGACGTGGCGGCGCTCGCCGCTCTTGGTGAACCAGTCGTTGTCGTGGGCGTTTGGAAAGCGCCCTGCGCTCAGCTCGTCGAAGACCGCGCGCACGCCTTCGATCTCGTCGTCGGCGATGAGGCGATCCCAGAGCTTGGTGCCGAGGATTTCCTCGGCAGCGAATCCCGTGGCCCGTTCGCACGCACGGTTGAAGCCCACCACGGTGCCCGATCGATCGAGCACCACCACCAGCGCCGCCACCACGTCCAGCAACGCCTCCAGCAACCGGCCGTCGCGGGACGTGGCGACCGCCTGGGTGACGACCCGTCGGCGTTGCGGGCGGCGAACGGCGGGTGGCATTCGGGGGAGTGGGGTGGGTGGCACCAAGGATGGTCGGCGCGAACCGGGGCCGAGGCTGCGCGTCGACCCTCGGGCCCGTTCTCAGGCTACTCGTAACTCGGGCGGCATGCGATGGCGATCGCGGGCACGTGGATCGGTTGCTTCGAATGCAGTCGCCTGGCAGGTGCGGGGCGTTCTTCCGCGCCTGGCGCCCCACGTGTATCGCCCTGTGCCCGACGGCGTGGGCTCGGCGGACCGCAACCGGCCGACGGTGCGCGACTATTACACAAAATATTGAAATTATTATTAATATTGTCTCGCGGCCGCTCTCGCCCGTCCGTGTGTGCCGAACGGCGTTTTCCCCTGCTCGCCGAGTCTCGTGGGTCGAGTTTGGTGCGAAAGGTGCCTTCCTTGTTCTAACTGGGCGCATCGAGTGGGCAAGTTGCATCAATAATTTGCATGTTCTGTCGATATCCGGTGGATCAGTATCCATCTTGGTGTCGACATCGCAATCTTGTCCGATTATGTTTCGTCGCTGGCGACTGGCGGTGCCAATGTTCAGCCTCCTTCGCCTCGAAAGGAACGTGTGATGAGTGATTTGCCGACCCATAACGTCATGACGGGTGGCCAAATGGTCATGCGCTGCCTGGAGCGCGAAGGAATCGAGTACGTATTCGGCTACTCTGGCGGTGCAGCGATGCCGATCTTCGACGCGCTCGTCGATTCGAAGATCAAGTTGATCTTGGTGCGCCACGAGCAGGGCGCAACCCACATGGCGGACGGCTATGCGCGCTCCAGCGGCCGTCCCGGCGTCGTGTTGGTCACCTCCGGGCCGGGTGCCACCAATTGCGTCACGGGACTCTTGACCGCGCTCATGGACTCGGTGCCGATGATCGTCCTCACCGGCCAGACCATCACCAGCATGCTCGGTAAGGACGCCTTCCAAGAGGCGGACGTCACCGGCATCACCTATCCGGTGGTCAAGCACAGCTACCTGGTGAAGAACGCCTACCCGGCGCAGCCGGCCACACTGGCGCCGTC
>CAYVDO010000654.1:0-2546 GCA_964450125.1 uncultured bacterium | reverse complement strand
ACCGACTTCGGCATCGCCAAGGCGTCGCTGATCTCGAGCGAGACCACGGCCGGCACCGTCAAGGGCAAGCTCTCGTACATGTCGCCGGAGCAGATCTCGGGGGAGACGCTCGACCAGCGTTCCGATCTCTTCTCGCTGGGCGTGATCCTGTTCGAGCTGCTCACGGGCCGAAAGCTCTTCCCCGACGACGTCAGCCTCCCCGAGACCATCGAGCGCATCCAGCAGGTCGACGTGCCGCTGCCGCGCGACGTCAACCCCGAGATCCCGCTCGAGGTCGAGGACCTCGTGCTCAAAGCGCTGGCGCGCTCGCGCAAGGAGCGCTTCCAGACCGGTCGCGAGATGGAGCTCGCGGTCGCCGACGTGATGGGTCGGCTGGGGTTGGTCTCGGGAGCGCACGAGCGCTCGCGCTACCTCCGCGAGCTCTTCGCGGACTCTCAGTCGTTGGCCAACTGGATGGACGACGGCGCACCGCTCGGCGTCGTGGCCACGCCAGCGCCGGCCGCACCTCGGCGCGTCACCTCGGCGCCGGGGCCGTTGCCCGGCGCCGAGCCCGTCTCGCTGAGTCGTTTCTTCGTGGTGGCGCTGGTCCTGGTCGGGCTGTTCGTCGGTGGGAGCGCGCTTCTCGAGCGCTTCGGACCGGCGACTGGCAATGGCGCGGGATCGGCGGCGGTGGGAGCGCCGACGAGTACGGTCTCACCCGAGGTGCAGGCGGCGGCCGGCACCAGCGAGGCGCCAGAGGCTGGAAGCACCCCGCGTACGGGCACGAGCAGCGCGAGTTCGTCCCCCGCTCTGCCTGCGGCGAGGCCGGTGGAGGTGACGTCGCGCCCTGCGGGTGCAGCGATCTGGCTCGACGGAACGGATACCCACCAGATCACGCCGGGGCGCCTCGACGTGGCCGTCGGGCGTCGCTCGATTCGTTTGGAGAAGGACGGCTTCGAGCCATCGACTACTCCGATCGTGGTGGCAGCAACGGGACCGGGCGTCGCGGTGGACGCGGTGCTCGTACCGAAGGTGGTGACGGTGCAGATCGCCACCGATCCACCCGGGGCGTCCGTGAGCATCGGGCCGCAGGTGTTCACGGCGCCGCAGACGGTGTCGCTCAAGCCGGGGCGCTATCCGGTACGGGTCGAGAAGGCGGGATTCCAGACCATCGACACCACCGTCACCATCGAGCCCGCGCGCGCGAACGTGCTGCGCTACGAGCTGCGCAAGGCGTCGCTGAGCGGCCTCGTCACGCTCAACAGCGAGCCGTGGAGCATGGTGTATCAGGACGGCGCAAAAGAGCCGCTCGGCCAGACGCCGCTGGTCGGCCACCACACCAGCGCCGGCATCCACCGTTTCCGTTTCGTGAACCCGGCGCTCGATCTCGACGAGACCGTGTCGGTGGAGGTGCTCGCCGACGACCACGTGCGCAAGCTCGTCAAGTTCGCGGGCGTCGTGATCGTGGCCGACGGAGTTCGCGACCTCGAGGTCGACGGCAAGCTCGAGCCGCGCCGACGATTCGAGCTGCCGATCGGCAATCACTCGATACGCTTGGTGCTCGGCGATGGCCGCGAGGTGAGCACCAACGTGCGCGTGCGCCATGGCCAGGAGGTCCATCTGCCGTGAGCACTGCCGCTCGCCACGCCTCCCGACTCCTCGCTTCGCTGATGGCGTGTGCGTTGCTCGCCGGTTGCCCCAAGGACGCGGCGGAGGACGCTCGCAAGGGTGCGCAAGACGCGAGCTTCCTGATGCAAGTCGCGCTCAACGACTTCCGCGGCGGACGCTACGAATCCGCGCTCAAGAACCTGGAGCAAGCACGCCTCAAGGCGCCCCAGGATCGGCAGGTGCATTACCTGCTCGCGGTGGTGCTGATCGAGCGCGGCCAGTACGGGCGTGCGGTGGAGATCGCGGACGCCGGGCTCGTGGTGGCTCCGGACGATCCCGAGCTGCTCAACGCGCGCGGCATCGCGCGGCTTCGCGACAGGCGCTACGACGAAGCGATCCGCGACTTTCAATCGGCGCTCGCCCCGGAACGCCAATACGCAACACCCGAGACCGTGCTCGCCAACCTCGCCGCCGCGTACGTCGGCCAGGGCAAGACCGAGGACGCCATCGCCACGTATTGGAGGGCTCTCGAGCTCAAGCCCACGGACGGCGTGCTCCGGACGGCCCTCTGCCAGACCCTCGCTGCAGCCGGACGCACCGACGTCGCACTGCGCGAGTGCGTCCGCGCGGCGTCGGACGCGCCGAGCTATCCGCCGGCGTTCGAGCAGAAGGGCGACGTCCTGCGCACACTGGGCAAGAAGGACGATGCCATTGCCGCGTATCGCAAGGCCTTCGAGATCGCGCCCAAGGGTGACCTGAAGGATGGACTCCGGCGCAAGTTGCTCGATCTCGGCAGCGACGATCCCGCCGTCACGGGGAAGCGCAAGGACCGTTGGGAGTTGCCGGCGACCCTGCCCGACGAGGTCACGCCCACGCTGCCTTGATTTCTTGCGGGGGGCTGTTCCAGCCCCCCGCCCGGGGGCGGGGCGCGCGCGCGGGGGCCCCCCCCCCCCCCGGCG
>CAYVDO010000653.1:0-2573 GCA_964450125.1 uncultured bacterium | reverse complement strand
TGCTCACGACCAACCTGAAACAAAACATCGATCAGGCGTTTATGCGCCGCATCACCTTCAAGATCTACTTCGAGGCTCCGGAGGCCCCCGAACGGGCACAGCTGTGGAGCACCGTCTTGCCGCATGAGCGATACGAACCCGGAATCGATTTCGATCGATTGGCGCACAGCTTTGAGCTCACGGGCGGATCGATTCGCGCCGCGGCCGTGCGCGCCGCGTACCGCGCGACCGCTGCCCGTCGACCGATCTCACTCCACGACCTCGCCGAATGCGCACAACTGGAAACGCAGGGCATGGGCCGGGTTGCCACCTGGCGTAACCGTCCGACCGGCGATGCAGGCTAGGCGCGGGCTCGACTCCACGGACCTGGAAGCAGTTCGTCGAGGCGCCGCTTGGGATGATCTTGGACGCGGGGAATGATGTCGGAGAGGTAGGCAAACGGATTAATGCCGCGGGCCTCGCACGTTGCGACGAGCGTGTAGAGCCCGGCGATGCTCTTGCCGGCCTCGACGTCGCCGACGAAGAGGTAGTTTTTGCGGCCGAGTGCGACCCGTCGCAGTGAGCGCTCAGAAGCGTTGTTATCGAGTGGTACGCGTGCATCGTCGAGAAAACGGCCGAGCTCGCGCCATTGATTTAAAGCATAGCGGATCGCCGTCGAGATCGGGCTCTTCGGAGGATGTCGTGGCTTCTGAACGAGTAGCCATTCGTGCAGCTGATCGCGAATCGGCCCAGCTCGCTGTCGGCGAAGAAGCAGGTGCTTTTTCGTGCCGGTGATCTCCTGCGCCTTTGCGTCGTGTTCGACGCGATAGAGACCGAGGATCAGATCAATTGCCTCCTGAGCGATCGATGCCGTTGGGAGTGCCTCGTGAAAGTAGCGCCGCAGGTGCGCGTGGCATGCAGCTCGCTTGCGACTCGACACCTCAGCGACGACGTTGTAGCCGCTGTAGCCGTCGACGATGAGCGTGCCCTTGGTGCCCGCGAGCACCCGCTTGGGCGTCTCACCGCTGCGACCGTCGGCGAAGACGTAGGCGACGTCTTGATCGCCGTACTCATCGTCGGCAACGAAGGTCCAGACGAAGCCGTTCTTCGGCTCACCCGTGCCGTCGTCCTGCATCAGCAGACGTGTCTCGTCGGCGCCGACCATCGGCCGAGCGCGAATCAGGTCGAGGAGTCGTTGCCACACCGGCTGGGTCAGTTCACTCGTTCGGTGCAAGAGGTCATTCATCGTCGAGCGGGCGAGCGGGAAGCCGCGACGCGCGAAGTCTTTTTCAAGACGGTAGAGCGGCAGGTGGTCCGCACACTTTGCGACCGCCAAGTGTGCGAGCAGGCTCGCACCGTAACGTCCCTTCTCGATCACCTTGGGAGCGCCCGGCGCGGTGACGACGTAGTCGCCGCAGCGGCAGCGCAGCACTTCTTGCACGTGCTCGTGCCGGACGAAGCGCGCCGGTACGAATTCGAAGACGGTCGTCGTCCGCCCCTTGCCGATGGGCTTGAGCTTGTCATTGCCGCAGCTCGGGCACGTGCGCTCCTCGACCGGGACTTTGTGTTCGGTGCGCACCGTTTCTGTTTGCGCGCGGTCGGCGGCCTGTGCGCGGCGCTTGGCGAGGCGCTCTTCAGGCGTCGGCGGCTTCGTCGGCACCCGCGGCATCTTGCTGCGCTCGCTCTTGGGCCCGATGTGCGCTTTCTTGAGCTGCCCCAGTTCGTGCTCGAGCTGGGCGATCTTGTTACTCATCGCGACGACGATGTCGCGTAGCGAGCAATCATGATCGACCGGAGGCACCTGCACCTCCTTGTTGGATCACGATCAGCGATCCGTGTCGATCCCCTCGGGCGGTTTCCATCGCGCGAGTCTCGTCGCGTTCAGGTCGATACCATCGAGCAGCATGGCGAGCTGAGCCGCCTCCAGCTGAACCTTCACTCGCTTTTCGTCAACGGCCGGCATCTGAAACCGACCGCGCTCGAGTCGCTTGAAGTAGACGACGTAGCCGTTCTTGTCCCAGAACAGGATCTTGAGCATGTCGCGGCGCTTGCCGACGAAGACAAACAGGTGGCCTTCATTCGGGTTGCGGTGGAGGACCTGTTCGACGATCATGCGCAGACCATCGACGCCATTGCGCATATCGACGAGGCTCGTCGCAAAGTAGATGCGCACACTGGGTGGAAGCCCCAACATGTCAGCCTCTCTCGAGCACGATCAAGACCCGAAGAAGTGCTTCCTCGTCGAATCCTCGTCCGACCTTCACGATGTGCCCGCTGCGCAGGTGCACGGCGACTAGCTCGCCGCACGTCGGCACCGGCAGCTCCGTCACCTGCACCGGCAACAACGAGAGCGACGAATCCGAGCAAGCCAGCTCCGTGCCCTGGCCCTCGAGCTTGGCCTTCCACCACCGAATGCGGTGCGAACCTATCCCGCGCTCCTTTGCGAATCTTTCGACCGATTGCCCGCTTTTGCGCCAGCCATCCAAAACGCCGCGTGCTTCATGCTCCGACCACTTCCTTTGCTGTGCCATGCAGGCCAAACACCATCGCCGAACTCAGAGCCGCGCGGAAGGATCGTTCTTCGGACGGTTACC
>CAYVDO010000652.1:0-2589 GCA_964450125.1 uncultured bacterium | reverse complement strand
CCTCACGACCCGCACCGCGGGATCGGCCGCGCGGAGCGTGGCGGCGCAGGCGCGCCCGGCGCGCAGCTCGGTCTCCGGCATGTACTGGATGAGCACGATGCGCTTGCCGGCGAGCGGGACGAGCGAGGCGCGATCGCGCAGGAGCGTGACGGCACGACGAGCGATGTCGAGCGCCGCGGCGCGATGCGCCGGCGCACCGACGACGGCGCGGAGCGTGTCAAACGAGACGAAGCGGTGCTGCGCGAGGCCGACGCGCGCCTTGAGCTGGAGCACGCGACGCACGGACGAATCGATGCGCGCCGGCGTGAGCTCTCCGCGCGCCACCGCGGCAACGATCGCGTCGATCGCCTTGGTGGGGTCGCTCGGCTTGAGCAGGATATCGGCGCCGGCCTTCACGGCCAGGACGCTGCTCTCGGCCACGCCGTAGCCCTTTCCCACGCCATCCATCGTGAGGGCGTCGGTGATGGCCACGCCGCGGAAGCCTAACGTATCGCGCAGCAGCCCCGTCATGATGCGCGGCGCGAGGGTGGCGGGTGTGGTCGAGTCGCCTTCCAGGGCGGGGAGGGCAATGTGCGCCGACATGACCAATGCCGCCCCCGCGTCGACCGCGGCGCGGAAGGGGACCAGCTCCACGCGATGAAAGCGCGCCCAGTCGGCGCTCACCACGGGGAGGCCGGCGTGCGAGTCGACGTCGGTGTCGCCGTGACCGGGGAAGTGCTTGGCGGTGGCGAGCGTTCCCGCCTCCTGCGAACCCTTCACGAAGAGTGCGGACAGCCGTGCGACGCGCGCCGGGTCCTCGCCGAACGACCGCGTGTTGATGACCGGGTTGGACGGGTTGTTGTTGACGTCGACCGTGGGCGCGAAGTTGACATGCAATCCCACCGCGCGCGCCTCGCGACCGATGATGCGCCCCACGTCGTAGGCATCCTCGTCGCGCCCCGTGGCGGCAATGGCCATGGCGGTGGGGAAGACGGTGGCACCTCCCGTCTCCATGAGGTAGTGCGGAAAGACCGCTCCCTCCAGCCTGCCTAACGCCGGCTCCAGGTCGGACGAGGCGAGGAGCGGAACCTTGGCAAGCTTCTGGAACGCCTCGAGCTTTGCGGCGACCTCGATGGGGGTGCCCAGCGACATGCTCACCCCGCCAATGCCGTCATTCACGATCCAGCGCCGAGCCTCGGCGAAGGTCGAGTCCCCGGTGTTGGTGTAGTCACCGAGTTGCCACACCATCACCATCTGGCCAACGCGTTCGCGCAGGGTGAGCGAGGCGAGCGTGCGTTCGACCCAGGCGCGCTGCGCGGCGGTGAGCGGTGTGGTGGGAGTCAGCGGCGCGCTCTCCGCGGGGCTCGGCGGGAGGGTGGCCGGTGGGTGCACGGCGCAGGCGAGGCCGAGCAGCGATGTGGCGGTCAGGATGGCAGCGCGACGCATGACGGACGGGTGCGGGCGGGTGCGGACGGTCGACGGGATGCGACGTGCCGATCGATCAGCGGCGCGGCTTGGTGCGTCGTTTCGGAGTCCTGGCCGTGTCGCGAACGTCGTCGCGAATGGCCTCGAGCGAGACACTCAGCTCGGTGAGCATCGCGTGCGTGGCCCGCAGCCGGGCTTTGGGGACGCGCGACAGGACCTGTTGCACGCCACGCTCGACACTGCCGCGCGAGTTGGCCACGAGGTGCTCGCCCTTGGGCGTGAGCGCGACCATGACGACGCGCGCATCGGTTGCCCAGCGCGAACGCCGCAGCAGCCCGCGTCGCTCGAGGCGCCCCAGCGTGGTGGAAAGCGTTCCGGGGTGTACGTGGAGGAGCCGGCTGAGTTGGCCAGCGGAGATGGGACCGGTCTGGCCGGTGATTCGCAGCACCATCCGTTGCTGTGCCGTGACCCCGATCGTGCGCGCCATCTGCGACGAGGTGACTTCGAGCTCGTGGTTGAGCCGCCACAAGGCGCGCAGAAACTCCAGGACGGGTGGGAGCGTGGGAGCGTCAGCCGTCTGATCCGTAGGCGCCATGGAGGGGAGTGGCGGTAAGGGGACGTGGTGTGGAATGCTGGCGGAACTTCGCGTGTCACACCGCAGCGCGCGAGCCCCGGTCAATCGATCGCATCCAGTCGCCGGATGCAATAGCGGGGCGTGGAATCTTGCGCCCTTCGTGTGCGAGGGCCCGACATGTGGTGGCGGCGAGCCGGCGCGCTCACCCGACGTTGCGGCCGGCGCGGCTCGGGGAATCGCGGGAGGCGGGGCCGTGCGCACCGATTCGGCACGCGCTGCGTCCGATCGCTGGTTCCCTGGAGGCACGCTGGACTATTCTTGGTGAGGCAGTCGCTGGCTTCCTCGACGCGGTCCTTTCTGTGTTCATCTCCGATTTCGCCATCAAGCGGCCGATCATCACGGTCGTCTCGATGATCGCCCTGGTGGTTTTCGGCCTGGCGTCGCTCGCCCGGCTGGGGACCGACGAGTTCCCCGAACTCACGCCGCCGGTCGTCTTCGTCGCGGTTCCCTATCCGGGGGCCGCCCCCGACGTGGTGGAGCGCGAAGTGATCACGCGCGTCGAGGACAAGCTTTCGGCGATTAGTGGCGTCGACAAGCTCAACTCGTCGTCG
>CAYVDO010000651.1:0-2621 GCA_964450125.1 uncultured bacterium | reverse complement strand
TGCTGGTCCCCGGACGCACCCCGAGCGGCTCCCGGTGCGGTTCCCTGCGGCTCTGTGCGGTTCTGTGCGGCCGAATGCGGCGCAGAAACCCGCAGGAAGCCGCACAGAGCCGCAATCGAGCGGCTTCGAGTCCCCCTCCTCGCACCAGGTTTCCTCAGCAGTTACAGGCGTTTAGAAGATCTGGTCAGTAGGTTGGTCAGTAGACGGACACGCCGGAGGCCCGTTCCGAGCCCCCGAACCGGTCGGACACCCACGCAGCGGGTGAGGGTCACCGCCCAATCGTGATGACGATCTGCGCCACGACTGCCGCGAGGCTGAATAGCGTGAGGCCCGTTATCGCGATCGTGTAGTTCACGGCCTTCACGTTCGCCACATCGACGGCCCGAGCCAGCTCGTCGGGGTTCAGGTAGCCGAGCCGCCACGCCTCGCGGAGGACGCCCCGCATCGCCGCGAGCGTGACGTTCACGGTCGAGACCGAGTAGCGGGGCTCGTGGTCAGGATCGAGCGTCTCGACGAGCCGAGCACGGATCGCAGCGGTGTGTTGGTAGCGCAGCGCGGTCCAGGGGAAGGCGTCGGCATCGAGACCGGGCTGAACGAGGCAGGCCACCCGGTCGAGCGCGATCCGCATGGTGCGGCGGCCCGACGGAGCCAGCTTCGACAGGTAGACCAAGGCGGGGTGGCGATCGGACGGGTAGCGGACGGGAACGAGGTCGGTTGGATCGGGGTGGTGGACGACGGCGAGCAAGTGATCGAGCATGGGCCTCCCGGATTGGTGGTGTTAATCGGGATTCACCATACCGATCGAGCAGGTCAGGATCTGGCATTTCATCCGAGGCGAACCAGCACGACCGCCCCGTCATGAACGAGAGCGACCGCGAGAGTCTTCGGAAGATCCGAAGCCGGCTCCGAAACTACGAGGCCAAGCTGCGGCGCGAGAAGGCGACGTACGGGACCTACAACGACGGCGCCGGCAAGCGCTACCAGATCGGCCCACTGCACCTGTTGCTCGGCGACCTCGACGGCGCCGCCGAGGCCTTCCGCTGGTTCACACGCGAGTTCGCGGACGACCACGGCGAGCCTGGGCATTCGCTTTGCTGGACCCTCACGCTCCTTCGTGCCGGGGACGAGCTCGGCGCGGCGAAGAAGCTACGCCGGACCATGCTCAGCAACCTCTACCTGATCCCACGGCTTCTGGGACAAGACATCGCCCCCCTCGATATCTGGCACCCATCGAGCGATGCGCAGTCGAGCTACCTCAGCCTGCTTCCAAGCGAGTACTTCACGATCTGGGAGGTACCAGAACGGGCCTGGGCGGAGCGTCTCTACCATGGAGGCGGCTTCACCAAGGTGCGCGAGCGCTATATCGAGATCTACCGAGCTCTCCGGCACGTCCGACCTGGACCCGAACGCAATCGGCTTCTCGACGAGGCCTTCGCGCTGGAACGGTAGCTGGCGGCACGTGGCGATCGCCGCTGCTCACGAGACTCACGAGCACAGGAACCACGAGGCGCTGGTACAATGAACCCCTGGATCAGGCCATGACGACGTTCCCCGGATTCGATCGCATCACGAGCGACGAGCAGGTGCTCGGCGGTCGCCCCTGCGTGCGCGGAATGCGGCTCAGTGTCCAGCGGGTGCTCGCGATCCTCGCCGACAATCCGAGCTGGGATGACCTGCGGGTGGACTACCCCGAGTTGGAGCCCGCCGACATCGAGCAAGTCCTTCGCTTCGCAGCCACCTGGGTCCCCGAGCACCTGATCCCACATGACCCACGAGCAGCGTGATCCCGCTGCTGCTCGACATGGGTCTGCCGCGGCGCGCAGCCGAGGATCTGCGCGCCAGCGGCTGGGATGTCGCTCACGTCGCCGAGGTCGGAATGACGACCGCAACCGATGCCGAGATCCTGAAGGTCGCGCTGGACGAGCAGCGGACCGTGGTCACGCTGGATGGTGACTTCTCGGCCCTGCTCGCCCGGTCGGGTGCCGGCGGACCCTCGGTGATCCACATCCGGCTACAGCGGCTTGATCGAGCGGCGGCCGTCACTCTTCTCCGACGCATCGTCGAGCGCTTCGCCACCGAGCTACGCGGAGGTTGCATCGCTTCGGTCGGTCACGAGACGGTGAGGATCCGACGCCTTCCGATCACGTCTTCGTGACCGCAGCCGTGGACGTCGAACATGTCGACCCCGACGGATCGACCATGCCGACTTCAGGCTGGGCCGCGACGAGGGTCGTGACGCTCATGCCGTCGAGCGACGCCGTGGGCTCGACGTGAAGATGGCGTCACACGGTACTCGGGTGAGCGACATTCTGGTCAGTGATCTGGTCAGTAGCTACTGACCAGAATCGCTCCGCACAGCCGCTGTCAGCCGCTCGCGAGGTCTCGATTTCACGGGAAATTCCGGCCCTCGCACGACAGCGCCGCAGTTCGCCTGGGTTCGAGTCCCCCTCCTCGCACCAGGACACACCTCAAGAAGTTCGTTGTGATTTCAGGCGGTTCAGTGACCCTCCCCCGATTCCGTTGACACCCCAGAAGGCGCCAAGATGCGCCGGGAGGCTGGGATGGCACGGAGACAACGAAGGGCATTCACGCCGGAGTTCAAGGCGGAGGCGGTGCGCCTC
>CAYVDO010000650.1:0-2631 GCA_964450125.1 uncultured bacterium | reverse complement strand
ATCAGGGCGATCCATCGGAGGCGGACCCGAACGTTCACGCATAATCACGGTGTCAACGAAATCGGGGCAAGATCAACGCCGAGCTCGTCTTCTTTGTGTCGAGCCGATCCGAGGCCAAGCTCTCGGCCTATGTGACCGGCAACCGCTCCGAGACCGATTGCTGGATCTACATGACCAAGAGCAGAACCGAGGCTCGGGATAACGCGGCGCTCTGGTTCGCCACGCCGAACCGCACAGAGGCGACGCTTTGGGTGTACAAGAGCCCGACGAGAGCCGATGCGGCCCGGCTGATCTACCTCACACCCAACCGGACGGATGCGAAGTGCCTGTCGTGTCCGAGGCACCCATGAGGATCATCATCGCGGGGTCGCAGCACTGCACCGACCCGGCGATCGTCGAGCAGGCGGTCGCCGCGTCCCCGTGGGCGGCGGGCCGCGTCTCGGCGGTGATCGAAGGGGGCGCTGAGGGTGTCGACCGGCTCGCACGCGCGTGGGCGGAGGCTCGCGGGCTGCCGGTCACCACGGTACCCGCGGACTGGACGCAAGGACGGAGCGCGGGCCCCCAGCGGAATCGAGCACTCGCGCGGGATTCTGGTGCAGAGGGCCTGCTCCTCATCTGGAATCAGTCCAGCCGGGGCTCAGCGTCGATGCTCGCGGAGGCCCGGAAAGCCGGCCTCCCCGTCTTCGAGTACATGCTCGAACCCGGATCGGAGAGGACCTCACATGAGCTCACGATCCCTCGAAGCAGCGTTCGTTGAGCTGCGTGACGCTTCCGATGGAGACCCCATCGAAGCTGCCCAACGCGCCGGGGAAATGGCCGCAGAGCAGGTGCGAGAACTTCTCGCGGTTATGGAGCCCCCCAGCGCTGTCCGAGCAGACGCTTTTGCAGCGCTGCTCGAGGCTCTCGAGCGCGTCGTGGCGGTGTTCGAGCATGCGGCCAGGCCAGGGGGCGCCGGTCGCGTGCATGCGTTCGCAGTGATCGAGCTGCTGATCAGGTCGCTCGATCGGCTCGCGCCTGCGGCTGCGCACGCGCTGACGGACGACGATTCGCATGTTCGGAATGCCGCTGCACAGGCGATCCGCGCCTTCACGAGAGTGCCGGCAATCGCAGCGTCCGCGCGGCGAGCCGCAGAGCGGCATCCCGATCCGAAGATCCGCGAGGCGTTAACGCCGGAACGCTGAGGTTCATGCGACGCTGCTGCGTGTCCACCGACGCGAGCTCGATCCCATCGCGGCCGGTCGGAGCAGTCGGTAAATGCGCGGCGGTACGGCGGGGAGCAAGAGCGCGCGCTGGAGCTCGTGCAGCTCGATGTGAAGCACGTCAGGCTGGCCGGCGAGCTCAACCGAGATGTGGGACGGAATCGGCTCGGTACGACGAGTGGAATAGCGAAGTTGGCACGATGGGACGACGACGAGCGCGACGGCGTGATCGGGTACGCCTTCGTCGGACCACGTTCGCACGCGACCGCTCCACCACAGCCGGCCCTGCTCGGCGCCGCGCCGAACGACCTCGTACGGCAGGTCGATGTGTAGATGGTCGGTCACCGTGAACTGGACGACCATCGACGGATCGCCGAGATCGTCGAGAGACCAGCCGATCATCGCCGCCGTCGTGCGGGGGAACCGGAGGCGTGCGCCCTGGCGTCGCCAGACGGTGGCAGGGACGTGGCGTTCGACGGCACGAGTCTGAGTCCTCTTCATCGTGTCTTCTCATCGACGCGGATCAGGCTCACCGCATGCCGGCGCTAGGGCGCACGAGCTCGCCGCCAGAAGCGCTGGTCCTGTGTGTTGTGCGTTGTGCGGCGATCGCTAACCACAGCCGTCGCGAATCTGGACTCCAAATAGTGCGATGCCGAGAGCGAGGAAGAAGCCGCGGAAGGACCCGACCTCGCCGAAGATCATTGAGAGGATGGTCAAGGTTGGCCCGAGAACGATCAGAGCCGAGCCGTATCCTGTCAGGCCGCCCGATCCGTGCTCCCATGGCGCCGGTGGCCAGCAGCCCAGATGACCCCATGCCCAGTACACACCGGGCACCAAGAGCGCAGCCAGGCTGCTGTGAGCCCACGGCACATCTGGCACAGGGATGTCCCTTTTTTGGGCCAGCACCTCGATCGGGACTACAAGGAATCGCAGCACGAGAAGGACGATCGGAAGTAGGCCGACGGCCGACTCTATGGAGAGCCAGATGGCGAAGATGATCAAGCAGGTCTCCGCTGCGGCGCGGCGGGTGTCTGGCCGCTCGGCTTCACGTCATCCGCGCGGACGCGGATCCAGCGCGACCGGGTGGCTCTGCTTCCCGGTGACAGCTCACTTCCTGGTCGACACGCAGACGTCCATCCCGCCGTATCCGCCGGGCCGGTTCGACACGAAGTAGAGCCGCGTCCCGTCGGGCGTCAGGACGGGGGACTGCTCGGCGTCGGCGGTGTTCACGGGCGGCCCGAACGCGATTGGCGCACCCCAAGCGCTGCCCTGTTTCAACGAGTAGTAGAGATCAAAGTTCCCGCCGCGGGTGCTCGAGAAGAGCAGGATTGAGCTATCGACATTGAGCGACGGCGAGATGTCCATCGCGCTCGAACTGATCGGTGCCCCGATGCGCGTGACATCGCCCCACGGGATCGTGGCGGTCGGTGTC
>CAYVDO010000649.1:0-2638 GCA_964450125.1 uncultured bacterium | reverse complement strand
CCCGGTCACGGCGGCGAGTTCGGCGAATAGAAGCGCGAGCGGTTGGTGAGGTAGTCCCCGAGCAAGCCGATCAGCTTGGGCGGAACTTCCACGATCTGGTTGCGCGCGATGGTTGCGAGCGGCACCGGATCGGCGCGGGAGATCATCCCCGTCGCGTACTGGACGATGAGCTCCACGTTCCAGAGTGTCCCGAGCGCGAACGCCGCAAGCAGCGCCGGCCTCGCCCAGCGCCTCACTTCCACCAAGCGCTCGGCCAGGAAGATCCAGCCGACCGCCAGCACCGGCAACGTGGCGATGAGCCGCCGCGCGCCGAAGCTCGCTCCCGCCTCCCAGCTCGCGTACGCCGAGCTCGTCCACACCTGAGCCGCGAAGTAACCGAGCAAGGGCAGCGCCACGCGCGGATCGCGGCGCGCGAGCCAGACCAGACCCACGAGGCCAGGGAACGCGAGCGGCGACCAGGAGAAAAAGCCGTGCCAACCGGAAAAGAGCAAGCCGAAGATCGCCGGCGAGGTCCACTCGAGCTTGCGCGTGGCCTCCTGGTGCGGGCCGAAGGTGCCGTCGAGGACTCGGTAGCACGCGATCTGAGGCGAGAACACCACCGCGAAGGTCGCCAGCGCGGCGAGGCCGAGCCCCACACTCCGCAAGGCCGTACGCCGATCACCCGCGCGTAGCGCCGCCACGAACGCGAGCACGGTGTCGATTCCCGGCAAGAGCATCAGCAGCGCATCCTGCTCGCGCACCATCGCCGTGAGCGCGGCGAGCGCTCCCAGGCCAACCCACTGGCCGAGGGAGCGTCGTTGCCGCGTTCGCTCCCACAGCACCACCACCGCCGTCGAGAGAAAGAACGAGTTGGCGTGGGACATGGGCGGCGTCACGTACACGTAGAAGAAGAGATTGGTGCCGAGCCAGAGCGACGCGGCCACCAGCGTCGACGTGAAACGCCGAGCCTGGCGGCGCATCCACCCGTAGAGGATCATCAGCCCGACGGTCGCGTACGCCACCGACGAGTAGCACACGGCGCGCACGTAGGGCCGCTCGTACCCGCTCCGCCCCTCGCTACCCGTCAGCGCCAGCCAACCGTCGACGGCCAGGTACGCCGGCGCCCACAAGAGTGCCGAGCCCGCCGGATTCACGTTCCGCCACAGCCCGGTTCGCGTCCGGGTGGTCTCCAGCCAAGCGGCCCATTCCGCGTGTTTCACTGGATCGCGGGGCGCGTAGTGCTGGTACTCGTTCAGGAAGTCGAGGTCACCGTCCTTCACCAGCGAGCGTAAGTAGGTCAGGTAGGCGACCTCGTCGCTGGCGTAGATGCGTGTGGTCACGAGCGGCAGGCTGAGGAGGATCAAGGCCAACCCCACCGCCACCTCGCGCCAGGGAAAGCGCGTCGTGGGGCGATTGGGATCGAGGGGTGCGAACGCAGCGCGCAGATTCATCACGACGGGAGGACCGAGGAACGTGAGGCCGAGCGCCTCGACATAGCACAGCGTAGCGAGCGATGGGCGCCGCGGCGTGCGACCCCGATGCCTGCGATCGCGGCGCGCGTCATCACTCGGCGTAGCCGAGGTTCTTGAGGCGCTCGCGGGTGGCCTCGTCAGGACCAACCAGGACGCCTGCCACACCCTCGGTCGCGTTCGAGGAAGGCGGCGAGCCCGGCACCTCACCGCCGACGCCGCGCGGGACAGACCGGCGCGCCGCTCGCTCGTCGCCGAGCCAGCGCTCGAGTCGCTCCGCTGCCTGGGGATGGCGAGCGAGAACATCCTCGCGCTCGCCGGGATCGCTCGCCAGCTCGAAGAGCCACCGCTCGCCGTCGCTCTCCACGATCAGCTTCCACGGTGGATCGACGACTGCCCATTGGCTCGGGAGGCGCCGATCGAGTGCCGCTCGCGGCACGACCACGTCGGTGCGATAGGCGCCGCGCAAACCCGAGAAGCTGTTCTCCGCCAGGATCGGCTCGCGACGCCGCCCGAACGCCACACCGTCCAAGGGGCCCGGCACCGAGAGCCCGAGGCGCTCGAGCAGCGTCGGCATCACGTCGACCAGGGCGACGGGCGTCGAGATGCGCCGCCCGACCGTCTCTCCAGGCCACGCGATCACCAGCGGCACGTGCAGCGCCGACTCGAAGAGATTGAGCCCGTGACCGTTCCGACCGGGCCGATCGAAGGTCTCGCCGTGATCGGCGGTGACCACCACGATCGCGTGCTCGCGGATGCCGCGGGGCGCGAGCGAATCGAGCCACGCACCCAGCACCCGATCGAGGTGGTGGATGGCCAAGCGGTAGCGTGCATGCGGCCCGATCGGCTCGCCGCTGGAAGTCTGGCTGAGCTCGGTCGGAGTCGCGGGATCGGCGAGCGCCCGGTACGCGGCGGCGTAAGGGCCATGCGCGTCCATGAGGTTCACCAACAGGAAGCGCGGCCGCGGTGTGCGCGCGAGCCACTCGTCCGCCCGGGCCAAGATCGCTTTCGCGGGGAAGGACGAGCTCGCCGCAAGCTCGTAGCGGCGCAACCAGCGCCGGCCACCGGCGCGCCGGACCATCGCGACTCCGAATGGTTCGAGAGCGAGGACGTTCTGGGCACGGCGGTCGATCTCCGCGAAGCCCTGAGCGAGGCCGTAGTGCTCCGAGAACCAGCCATGATTCGCGACC
>CAYVDO010000648.1:0-2642 GCA_964450125.1 uncultured bacterium | reverse complement strand
TGCGCATTTCGGCGATCGTGATCACCTGTTTCGGAAGATGGTGATCGCTCGTTTCGGAGCATCGTGATCGCCTGTTCCGGTTCATGGTGATCGGAAGCGAAGCGACGCTGGGCGGTCCGATCAGGCGGTGGTCTCCGGTTCCTCCTTGGCTTCGGTGGGGCGCCTCGAGGGCCCCTTGAGCTTCACGCGGTGGGCGCCGTGGAGCAGGCGCTCGCAGATGGCGTCGGCGACGGTCGGCTCGCCGAGGGCCTCGTGCCAGTGGCTCGGGTCGAGTTGGCTGGTGACGATGGTCGCGCGGCTACCGTAGCGATCGTCCAAGACCTCGAGCAAGTCGTTGCGGTCGGCATCGCCCATGGCACCGACGAACAGATCGTCGATCACCAGCACGTCCATACGCGCGTAGCGAGCGAGCAGCCGGGGGAAGGTGCCGTCGGCGTGGGCGAGCTTGAGCTCGTGGAAGAGCCGCGAGGCCCGGCGGTAGAGCGCCCGGTATCCGCGGCGGCACGCCTGCTGCGCGAGCGCGCAACCGAGGAAGGTCTTTCCCGTGCCCGCGGCGCCGGTCACCAGGATCTGTTGGTGATCCGTGACCCAGCGGCAGGTGGCGAGCTGCCGCAGCATGGGCCGGTCGAGCTGACGCTTGGGGCTGTACTCGAGGTCCTCGAGGCATGCCTGCGCCTGCTTGAGCTTGGCCTCGGCGAGCGCGCGCTTGAGCCGGCGGTTCTCGCGGGCGAGCCACTCGGCTTCGACGAGCAGCCCGAGTCGTTCGTCGAAGCCGAGCTCGTGGATCTTGGGATCGGCCTGCTGCCCCTGCCAGGCCACGAGCAGGGCTTCGAGGTTGAGCGCCTTGAGCTTCTCGGCGGTCGGTTCGTGGAGCATCAGCGTTCTCCTTCCCGGGCGTAGTAGTCGGGCCCGCGGACGTTTTCGTGATGAATCGGAAGCCGGGTCTGGATGGGGGCGGTCTCGGGCAGGCGGTCGAGCCCGTTCTTGAGGATGGCGTCGACGTGCTTGTAGGACCGGGCGCCGACACCGAGCGCCCGTACGCAGGCGGCGTTGAGGCGATCGGCGCCGTAGCGCTTCTCGAGCCGCAAGATCCCGAGGCAGGAGCGATAGCCCTGCTCGGGGTGAGGCCGATCCGCGAGGATCGCGCTCACCAGGTCGCGGACCGCGGGGCCGACCTTCTCGCCCCAGCGGATGAATCGCGAGGGCGACCACTCGGCGTGCGCGCGATGGGACGCCGGCATGTGCGCGGGGATGGTGGTGTGGAATCCGCGGCGGTGACTGCGCGCGTGCGCGGCGATACGTCGCCCGCGCAGGAAGATCTCCACCGTCGTGGCGCTGGTGCGCACGTCCACGTCCTCACCGAGGAGCGCGTGCGGCACGGAGTAGAAGTGACCATCTCCGTCGACGTGGTAGTCGATCGAGACCTTGGCCGTGGCCCAGGTGCCGTAGACGAACGGCTCGGCCGGCAGAGGGCGAAGCGCCGGGCGGTCGAAGCGCTCGAAGAGCTCGCGGCGGCTCGCGCGGTAGGTGCGCATGGGCCGGTCGTTGAGCTCGGTGCGCAGCTCGGCGATGCGGGCGTTGAGCGCCGCCAATCCGACGAAGGTCTCGTTGCGCAGGCGCGCGAGGATCCAGCGCTCGGCGACCTGCACTCCGACCTCGACCTTCGCCTTGTCGCGCGGAGTGCCAGGTCGCGCCGGCAGTACCGCCGCGCCGTAGTACACGGCAAGCTCGGCGTAAGTCGCGTTGATCGCGGGCTCGTAGCGGCAGGGCTGCGAGACCGCCGAGCGAAGCTGGTCGGGGATCCAGAGCTCGGTCGAGCCGCCGAAGAAGGCCATCGCCCGGACGTGGCTCGCGACCCAGTCGGGGAGCTGCTGGGTGTGGGTGGCCTCGGCGAAGGTGAGACTCGAGGATCCGAGCACAGCGACGAAGAGCTCGACCTCGACGATCTCGCCGGTCTCGGGATCGACGATCGTCGGGTGATCGCCGGCGTAGTCGAGGAAGGTCTTTTCGCCGGCTCGATGGACCTGGCGCATGGTGGGGCGCTGGCGGCCCAGCCAGCGCTTGTAGATGTCGCAGAACTGCGTGTAGCCGTAGCCGCGCTCGGGGTGGTCCGCGAGGTACTCGAGGTGCAGGAGCTGGAGGGTGACGCCCTTTCGGCGCAGCTCGGCGTGGATGTAGGCCGGGTCCGGCAGCGGCCGCCCCGTGCGATGCGAGGGCCGGTGCCGATAAAGCCGACTCTCGAGGTCGGCCTCGTCGAGCCCGGCGACGCGCTCCCAGTCGAGCGCGGCCTCGCGAGCGCGGCGGAGCGTCTCGGCAATGCCGCCGACACTGAGCCCGACGCTGCGGGCGATCTCGCGATGGCTACGGCCCTGGTGCTTGAGCCGCAAAATCTCCTTGATGTGCCGCATGGACAATCTCCGTGCTGCCATCCCACCCCCGTTGGGGCGGATGGCGCTGGGACCGTCCAGCGCTGCTTCGCGGGTCCGTGCCCGCTGCCCGGCCAGGAGGCTACTGGCCGGGTCGAGCGATCACGATCAACCGAAACGGCTGATCACGATGAACCGAAACGAGTGATCACCTTCAACCGAAATGGGTGATCACGTTGAACCGAAACGACCGATCACGATGGGCCGAAACACGCA
>CAYVDO010000647.1:0-2649 GCA_964450125.1 uncultured bacterium | reverse complement strand
TGCGCGCGCTCGACGGGCGGCTCGCAGCGCTCGGTCCGGAGGCGGTGCTCGAACGCGGATTCGCCGTGGCGCGCGTTGCCGGCGGCGGGGTGATCCGGGATCCGCGCGTGCTACTCGAAGGCACGCTCGTCGAAGTCAGGGTGGCACGCGGCCGATTCGGCGCGCGCGTGGTGAACGGCGTAACCGAGCGGGGAAGCGCATGACGCAGAAGGCAGGGGCACAGACCCCGTCCGAACCGAGCTTCGAGGCGGCGCAGCTGCGGCTCCGCGAGATCGTGCAGCGCATGGAGGATCCCAACCTACCGCTCGAGGAATCGCTCAAGCTCTTCGAAGAGGGCAGTCGGCTCGCCAAGCATTGCCAGACGCTGCTCGATCGCGCCGAAGCGCGCATCGAGGTGCTTCTCGGGCAAGCCAGCGGCGCCGCGGGAGAGGTGCGCACCGAGCCGCTCGGTGAACTGGAAGGTCGCGAGGGCGGCTCGTGAGCGAGTCCCGTTTCGACTTGCCTTCCTACCTCGCCAGCAAACGCGCGCAGGTGGAGGACGGGTTCGCCAGTTATCTCGCGACCCGCTTCGGCGATGCGCCGGCCGAGTTGGTGAAGGCCGTACGTTACTCGCTCGAGACCCCCGGCAAGCGCTTGCGGCCGATCCTGGTGCTGGCGTCGTGCGAGGTCGTGGGCGGCGACGAGGCGGACGCCCTGGGTGCGGCGTTGGCGATCGAGATGATCCACACCTACAGCCTGATCCACGACGATCTACCGTGCATGGACGACGACGATCTGCGCCGTGGCCGCCCCACCAGCCACAAGGTGTTCGGTGAGGCGCTCGCGATCCTGGCGGGCGACGGCCTCATCACCGAGGCGTTTTCGCTCCTCGCGACGCCGGCCTCGAGCAAGCGAGTGTCCAGCGAGACCGCGCTGACGGTGGTGCGCGAGGTCGCGACCGCGGCAGGTGTCGCCGGCATGGTGGGCGGGCAGGTGACGGACATGGTGAGTGAAGGCCGCGCCCTGGATCAGGCTGCGCTCGAACGCCTGCACGCGATGAAGACCGGAGCGCTACTCGAGGTGGCGACGCGCACCGGGGCGCGCCTCGGTGGCGGCGCGCCGGATGAGATCGAGTCGCTTGCTGGCTATGGCCGGAAGCTCGGTCTCGCATTCCAGATCACGGACGACGTCCTCGACGTCACTGCGTCCACGGAGGTGCTGGGAAAGCGCTCGGCAAAAGACGGCGCACGCGGCAAGACCACGTTTCCGGCACTTCTCGGGGTGGAGGGCTCGCGGGCACGCGCGCGCGCGCTCTCGGACGAAGCGAGCGCCGACGTCGCACGTTTCGGCTCCGCCGCCGCTCCCTTGCTGGCGCTCGCGCGATTCGTGGTCGAGCGCGAGCGATGACGCGTTCCGCGCGGACCCGGGCGGACGTCTGGCTCGTGGACCGCGGCATGGTCGCGTCCCGCGAGCGTGCACGTGCGCTGATCCTCGCCGGCCAGGTGTTCTGCGGCGATCGACGCGTCGACAAGGCTGGCGAGCCTGTGGCCGCCGATGCCCAGCTGAGCCTGGCATCACCGGATCATCCCTACGTCGGGCGAGGCGGGCTCAAGCTCGCCGCCGCGCTCGATCACTTTCGCGTCGACGTGCGCGATCGGGTGGTGCTCGACGTGGGCGCCTCGACAGGTGGGTTCACCGATTGCGTGCTCCAGCGCGGAGCGCTCGCGAGCCACGCCGTCGACGTGGGCCACGGACAGCTCGACTGGCGGCTTCGGAACGACCCCCGGGTGTACGTTCTCGAGGGCACTCACGTGAGCGACCTCGACCCGGCGCGGCTCGTGCCCGTCCCCGACCTCGCGGTCGTGGACGTCTCGTTCATCGGCCTCGCCAAGGTGCTCAAGCCGCTCGCGCGCATCGCCTCGATCCGCGAGGCAATCGTGCTGGTCAAGCCGAACTTCGAGCTCGACCCGGCGCGTGTAGGGAAGGGCGGGGTCGTGCGTGATCCCGCGGCATGGGTGGAAGCCATCGAGCGAGTGCGTACCGCCGCTCGTGAGCTGGGGTTCGAGCCGTCCGCGGCGTTCGAGAGCCCCATTCGCGGCAGTAAAGGGAATCGAGAGTTCTTGCTTCGACTCGAACGGCGCTCCGACGCCGGAATCCAGGAAGGGTGAGCGATGGCGGAAATCGAAGGGCGTGATCTGATCCTCTTCACCGACGAATTCAAGATCAAGGGTCGCGTGCGGATGGGCGAGACGGACGACGTCATCCCCGCCACCGGCGCCGACCCTTACCTCGATCTCTTCGATTGCACGGTGTACGACCGTAGCGGCTCCACGAACATGGCCCGCACGCGGCGACTCAAAGTTCGCCGCGCGTCGATCGTCATGTATTTCTTCGAAGAGGACTCGCTGGGCAAGGTTCGCTGATCGCGCTCCGGCCGGCGAGCCGCGAGCGCAGCGCAGCAACTTGGGGGTGGGACCCTACGCGGCTTTGCCGCGTAGGGCGGGGGGTTGGAAAAGCCCGCTCCTGCGCCGCGACGACCGCTCTGCGTCCCGGTCTCCCCGCTCGGCGTCGATCTTTCCGCGAGCCGGTAGGCGAGCCGCAAGCGCAGCGCAGCGACTTGGGGGTGGGACCCTACGCGGCTTTGCCGCGTAGGGCGGGGGGTTGGAAAAG
>CAYVDO010000646.1:0-2654 GCA_964450125.1 uncultured bacterium | reverse complement strand
GACGTCGACACCCTGGTGAAGAAGGGATCCGCGATCGATGACCACGCGCGGACGAACACCACGTCCGTCTACACGGCCGCCGAAATCTTCCCGATGCTCCCCGAGAAGCTCTCGACCGACCTCACCTCGCTGGGGCAGGGTCGAGAGCGCGCCGCGATCGTGATCACGATGACCGTGAGCGCGGATGGCGCGGTGGGACCGTCCGACGTCTATCGGGCGGTCGTGGTGAACCACGCCAAGCTCGCTTACGACGGCGTGGCCGCCTGGCTGGACGGCCATGCGCCCGCGCCGCAAGCGCTCGCTTCGGTGCCCGGGCTCGATGCGCAGCTTCGGATCCAGGATCGGGTTGCGCAGGGCATGAAGGCGTTGCGGCATCGGCACGGTGCGTTGACGCTCGAGTCGATCGAACCGCGCCCCGTGTTCGACGGCGATGCGCTCGCGGACCTTCGGCAAGACCCCAAGAATCGCGCCAAGGAGCTGATCGAGGATTTCATGATCGCGGCAAACGGCGTGACCGCGCGATTCCTGGCGCTCCATTCGCTTCCCTCGCTCCGACGAGTCCTGCGCTCGCCCGAGCGATGGGAGCGTATCGTGGCACTGGCCAGCGCCTCAGGCGAGGTCCTGCCGCCGGCGCCGGACGCCAGCGCGCTCGAGGGCTTCCTGAGCAGGCGCCAGCGCGCGGACCCCCCGGGGTTTCCCGACCTCTCGCTCGCGGTGGTCAAGCTTCTCGGGCGGGGCGAATATGCAGTCGAGCTTCCCGGAAGACCCGTCGAAGGGCACTTCGGGCTCGCCGTGAGGGACTACGGCCACTCGACGGCACCAAATCGACGCTTTCCGGATCTCGTCACGCAGCGGCTCCTCAAGGCGGCACTCGCACACGAGCCGCCACCCTACGGCGACGACGAGCTCGAGGAGCTGGCCCGGCACTGCACGGACCGCGAAGACCGTGCGACCAAGGTGGAGCGGCACGTGCGGAAGTCTGCGGCTGCGCTACTTCTCGAGACACGCATCGGCGAGCGGTTCGACGGCATCGTGACCGGCGCCTCGACCCGCGGAACGTGGGTGCGGATACTCGACCCACCGGCCGAGGGACGACTGGTGAGGGGATTCGAGGACATCGACGTCGGCGACCATTTGCGCGTCGAGTTGGCTCACACCGACGTCGATCGCGGCTTCGTCGACTTCGTACGTCGCGAGCATCACTGAGCCTCACGATCCTGCCGTTTCGTCTCCGCACGGCCATTTCCTCACCTCGCGCCAAACGACCACGCCGAGGGAGCGGTTGTAAGGCTGCCGGAGGCTGGGACGGTTCTTACACGAGGCCGTCGAGGCTTCGGCGCTCGTATGGGTGGCGGGCTCGTCGGCGAACCACACGATCCGTGTCGCTCGCTTCATCCGACGTCGGGACTCGGATCGCGGGAATGCGAGTCCAGTCGCGAACGTGGGCGGGCGGGTGTGTTCGATGGCGGTGGGGAGGGGGTCGCTCAACTACGCGGCTTTGCGAGTGCTCACGGACCATCCGCGACGGCTCGGCCGCATCGTCACCTCCACGGGTTCGGGGGCCTCGTCGCCGGTCGCGGAACGAGCGGGCGGCGTCGCGTCGTAGAGGGCCATCATCCGCAGCAGCCGCTCTGCCGTGGGTCCCATGCGGAGCGTACCGTGCTCCCACCGCGAGATGGTCTCGGGCGTCACCCCCATTTCGTACGCGAGCTCGACGCCGGACAGGTCACGGTACTTCCGCAGGAACCGCACCTCGTCGCCGGTCAGGGGCTCCGGCTTCTCGGCGATCGTGCGTGCGAGCGAGCGATGAAGCCCCGCCATGTTCGGGATCGCGGTCTCCGTGGTGCCACACGAGGGGCACCGGGAAACCTCGATCCCTTCGAGCACTACGTTGGGCAGTCCGCCCGCCGTGTAGGGCACGCGCTCCACCGAGACGGTCATCTCGGCCCCGCACTCGAAGCACTCCATCGGTCGCCTCCTCACGTCGCGATCACCGTGATGATCAGTACGTTCACGCGGGTCCGCAAACGGAACACGAGCTCCACTCGATGAGTTCGCGCTCGGAAGCACCGCCCCGCGGGTCCGCGTCGGTCTCCTCGATCACCCCGGCCCGCAGCGCATGCTCACAGTCGAGCGTCGAGAGCTCGCGCTCGCGCATCCGCTCCTCCGCGTGGTTCGTGTACGCGATCACTCCAGCGCCGCGGGCGATCCCGCGCACGAGGGCCGCGATGGCGGGTAGGCTGAGCCCTTCGGCCGGGGATCGCTGGTGAACCGCCGGCGGTTGTGCACGCCGGCGGCCTTGAGGCGCACGTCCACGTACTGGCGGGTCTCCTCGAGCGAGAGCGGCTCGAGTCGCGCCATGGTGGTGATGCGCCGATCGAGCGCGAGGTGCACCGGCTCGGCCAACCGTTCGCCGAGGGCCGGCGAGCAAGAGCACGAACGGGCTCTTGCGGTCGTACTCGCCGATGGTGAGCAGCCGCACGTCCTCGAGCGTGTCGTCGGGCAGCGCATGCGCCTCGTCGAGCAACAAGAGATCCGTAGCTCGCCACTGCGCGGGCGAGGAAATCGAGCTGGTAGTGCTTGCGGGGTGCGATGCCCCGGGGCCGAACCGGGGTGCTTCGACCGCAGTCCCGGCAACGCACGCGCCGGGACGT
>CAYVDO010000645.1:0-2686 GCA_964450125.1 uncultured bacterium | reverse complement strand
CGATCCGGCGATCGACGTCGTCGAGGTGAACACCCCGCATCACTTGCATCGCCCGATCGTGGTGGAAGCGCTCGCCGCGGGAAAGCACGTCTCGTGTCAGAAGCCGATGACCGTCACCATCGCCGACGCGGAAGCGATGCTCGCCGCCGCGCGCGAAAGCCAGGCGCGCTTTCGCGTGCTCGAGAACTTCGTCTTCTATCCGGCCTACGTGAAGGCGAAGGAGCTTCTCGACGCCGGCGAGATCGGCGAGGTGCTCACGATTCGCTTCAAGCTCGGCACCGGGCTCTTCGGCTCACGCGTCGTGCCGCTCGAAGCCGAGCTCTGGCACCTGCTGGAAAGCGACGAGGGCATGGGGCAGGCGGTCTTCGACGACGGCTACCACAAGCTCTCGCTGGCAATTCACTTTCTCGGTGCGATCGGCGCGGTGAAGGGCTACATCGATCGCACGTTTCATTACGCCGACGAGCCCGCACAGCTCGTGTGGCGCTACCGCGATCGGCCCACGATCGGCGTCTTCGACATCGCGTTCACGCCCAATCTGCACACGCGCTCGAAGTACTTCCCTGCAGATGAACGGGTCGAGATCACCGGCACCCGGGGTCGCATCGTGCTCTCGTGCTGCACGGGCCGGATCGTCGACGATCCGCCGCTGGTCTTGATCCGCGACGGTCGTCGCACCGTCTTCGACGACCTCGACACCGACTGGCAGGCGAGCTTCACCGCCGGGATCCGCGATTTTCCGCGCGCCATCCGTGAAGGGCGGGCCTCGGCGCTCACCGGCGAGCGCGCGCTCGAGGTGCTGCGCTTCGCGTTCGCGCTGATCCTGGCGGCGAAGCGCGGTGCGGAAGTCCGGCCCGAGGACGTGACCGACGAGGCGGTGGTGGCCGAGCTGATGGTACGCGACGGATCGGCCGTGCCGGCGCCGCGAGGAGCGCATCCATGAGCGCGATCGTGAAGCTACGTGTCCTCGATCGAGTGATCGATGCAGCGCTCACGTGGCTCGCGCGTCGGGCGCTCGCCCACGGCCGTGCCCTGGTCGCTCTCGATTCGAACACCTTGCTGCGGCGGCTCGGACGCATCGAGCGCATCTTGCGTTGGATCGATCGCAATCATCCGGCCCTCGGTGGAGTGGGCGAGCTGCGTGAGCTCGTGGCGAAGAATCCTGTCGCTCACCAGGCGCTCCGCAAGATCCTGTTCGGCGCTCGCGACGCGCAGATGATCTCGACGGTCCGCGGCGCAGTGCGCCACCACGTGCTACCGCGCACCCTGTTGCCAAGCGACCTGGGTCTGCCGCCGCGCACGAAGCCGGCGCGGACGCTCACCACCTTGCGTGTGGGCCTCGTTGGCGCGAGCGCCGACGTCGACGACCTCGAATGCGCGTATCGCGAAGCCGGTGCCGGGCACGTCGAGAGGTGCGAGCGCCCGACAGGCAACGCCTGGTTGCGCTTCCTGGAGCGCGTCAACGCCGTCGAGTTGGGTGGCGAGGAGCCGATCCCCGCCGAAGCAATTGCCGCGTGCTTGGTGCGCGGTGTCGCGGTTTCGCTCCATCGCCGTGCAGCACCCGAAGCTGCGGCGCTCGACGAGCTCGTTTGGGCGCACACCGCGGCGATGGCCCGTTTCCGCGTCTTCGACCCGTTGCTCTTCTACCCGCCGTTCGTGGCGCTCGCGGATCTCGTCGATCGCAACGTGCTCGGCGAGATCACCACGATCCGCGTGCGCGCTGTCGTCGGCGGGTGCGGCGCGGCTCGCGCAGCCGCGCCCGTCGATGGCGATTGCTGGGCGGTGCATCCCGCGTTCGATCGGTACCTGGCGCTCGCTCGTCTCGGCGGTCCGCTCGCGAGCCTGACTGGGTACGCCGCGTTCCCTGCAGCGGGTGCCACTGCGCCCGGTCAGGCCGTGCTCGCCCTCGCGCACGCGTACGCGGGCCGTTACGCGCACCTCGAGCTGGTCCACGCGCCGAGCCTCGCGATGCGCTCCGATCGCGAGCCCTACGATCTCACGATCGAGATCGCGGGCACCGACGGCATCGCGTGGCTCCATCGCGGCATCGCCAAGCCCACCGAGGGCGCGCCGCTCGAGGTCCGCGTCGGACGGCTCCACTTCAGCGTCGATGCCGCCGCCGGGCTCGACGAGGAGTGGGGCGCGAGCTTCCCCGCTGCAGTGCGTGCAATGGCGATGCTCGCGACCGGCCCCGCGTCCCCGCCTCTGCTCGCTTCTCGGGCGTGGCTCTCGGCCCTCCGTGCCCGGGCCGCGGCTCCACTCGCGGTGCGCCGCGGTTCAGTCGTTTCCGTGTGATCCATTCTAACATGCTGATATAATTTGTATTTATTCCGGCTCGTTCCTCTCCGATCGCACCCGCGCTCGATGACCCGATCGGTGATGTCCCCTCCGATTCACACTCGATTCCGAGCCCACCTGCTACGCCCGAGTAAGGGGATTTGCTCGATGTAAATTCATCAACGCGCTCCATCGGATAGCGCCATACCGCCAAATCCCCGGCATTGGTCACTTTTTTGGGTGTAGTTTCTACAATTTGTTGACGGTGTGCGTGGCCGGCACTCGTGCAGGCTGTGAATAGTCGGTGCTTCCATCGACGATCGCGCACGGCCCGTCCGTGCGCATCGTGTGCGCTTGTCTCGGATTGTCAGCAATTGCTGGTTTCTCGATAAGGTCGCGCGCCATTGCA
>CAYVDO010000644.1:0-2691 GCA_964450125.1 uncultured bacterium | reverse complement strand
GTGCGGAGCTTCATCGGCCAATAAGGCCACGGCTGCTGGTCCGGACGCCCCGGCGGGGGCTGCGGCAAGAGCTCGAACTGGGTGATCGATTTGGCGCCATGCCGGTTCGAAGTACCGATGCAGTCGCTGCCGGTGTCGCCGCCGCCGATCACGATCACGTGCTTACCGGTGGCGAGGATGGGCGCAATGCCCTTCTTCTCCACGTCGTCGCCCGCGACCCGCATGTTCTGCTGCGACAGGAACTCCATCGCGAAGTGGACACCGCCGAGCTCGCGCCCGGGAACGGGCAGATCACGCGGCTTGGTGGCGCCGCCGCAGAGCACGATGGTGTCGAACTGCTTCAACTCGGTCGCAGGCACGTTCTTGCCGACGTGCGCGTTGGTACGGAACTCGATGCCTTCGGCGCGCATCACCTCGAGTCGCCTGTCGATCACCCGCTTCTCGAGCTTGAAGTCCGGGATGCCATAGCGAAGCAACCCGCCGATGCGATCGGCACGCTCGAACACCGTCACCCGATGTCCGGCGCGGTTGAGCTGCTGCGCCGCAGCCAATCCCGCAGGCCCGGAGCCCACCACCGCGACGGTCTTGCCCGTGCGACTCGTAGGCGGTTCCGCCTTCAAGAGCCCCTCGGCAAAGGCGTGCTCGACGATCGACTGCTCGATCTGCTCGATCGTCACCGGCGGATCGGTGATGCCGAGGACACACGCTTCTTCGCACGGCGCAGGGCACACGCGGCCCGTGAACTCGGGGAAGTTGTTGGTCGAGTGGAGGACTTGCAGTGCGCGCCCCCAATGGCCTCGATACACGAGATCGTTCCAGTCGGGGATGATGTTCCCGAGCGGGCAGCCGGTGTGACAGAAGGGCACGCCGCAGTCCATGCAGCGCGCCGCCTGCTTGGCGACCTTGTCGTCGCCGAAGGGCTCGGGGATCTCGCGCCAATCGCGCACGCGTAGCTCGACCGGCCGCTTCGCCGGAAGCTCTCGCGCATATTCTTTGAAACCGGTCGGCTTACCCACGCTCACTCCCACGACGGGCGAGGTCGCACCTCGCCCCGACGAGCAACTCGCGGCGCCCCCGCTCGCCGGGGCACGCCGCACTCACCTCACGCCGAAGGCACGACCGCGTACGGTCCCCGTGACAGCGGCGGCGCCACCGGTGTCTCGGTGAGCGCCTTCTCGGACTCGAGCTTCTGAAGGGCGCGCCGGTAGTCGACCGGCATCACCTTCACGAAGCGCTGGATCGCGTCCTGCCAATGATCGAGCACCCAGTGGGCACGCGGGCTGCCGGTGTAGCGGAAGTGATTCTCCACCAGCCGCTTCACGGCCGCCTGATCCGAAGCGTCGAGCGGCTCCGGCTCGACCATCTCGTGATTGCAGCGCAGCTCCCAGAAGTCTCGGGCCTCGTCGAAGACGTACGCGACGCCGCCGCTCATGCCTGCGGCGAAGTTCCGGCCCGTGGGTCCGAGCACCACGACGCGTCCACCGGTCATGTACTCGCAGCCGTGATCGCCCACTCCTTCGACCACCGCGTGGGCACCACTGTTGCGCACGGCGAAACGCTCGCCCGCCACGCCACGGATGTACGCCTCGCCGCTGGTGGCACCGTAGAGCGCCACGTTGCCGCAGATGATGTTCTCCTCGGCCGCGAACCTCGCGCGACGCGACGGATAGAGCACCAGCTTGGCTCCCGAGAGCCCCTTGCCGAAGTAGTCGTTGGCGTCGCCCTCGACGATGGCGCAGACGCCCTTGGCTCCGAACGCCAGGAAGCTCTGCCCCGCCGAGCCTTCGCAGCGCAGCGAGATGGTGTCTTCGGGCAACGCCTCCGCACCGTGACGGCGCGTGATCTCGCTCGAGAGGATGGTACCGAGCGTGCGCTGGACGTTGCGGATGGTGAGTGGGATCTCGACGCGCTCCTTGCGTTCCAGCGCCGGCTCGGCGAGCTCGATGAGCTTCCAGTCGATCGCCGGTCCGAGCCCGTGATCCTGGGTCATCGTGCAACGGATGTCGACGCCGGCGCGCGGCTCGGGCTTGTGGAGGATCGCGCTCAGGTCGAGGTGCTTGGCCTTCCAGTGGTCGATGTCGTCGCGCGTCTTGAGCTTGTCGACCCGCCCCACCATCTCGTCCAGGGTGCGGAAACCCAGACTCGCCATGATCTGGCGAAGCTCTTCGGCGACGAAGTGAAAGAAGTTGACGACGTAGTCCGGCTTGCCGGCAAACTTCGCGCGCAACACCGGATCTTGCGTGGCCACCCCCACCGGACAGGTGTTGAGGTGGCACTTGCGCATCATGATACAGCCCACGGCCACCAGCGGCGCCGTGGAGAAGCCGAACTCCTCGGCACCGAGAAGCGCCGCGATGGCCACGTCACGCCCCGTGAGCAGCTTGCCGTCGGTCTCGACACGGATGCGGCTGCGCAGGTCGTTCCGCACCAACGTCTGCTGCGTCTCGGCGAGCCCGAGCTCCCAGGGGAGACCGGCGTGCTTGATGGAGCTCTGCGGCGAGGCGCCGGTACCGCCGGTGTCGCCGCTGATCAGCACCACGTCTGCTTTGCCCTTCGAGACACCCGCCGCGACCGTGCCCACGCCCACCGCGGACACCAGCTTCACGCTGACGCGCGCGTAGTGGTTGGCGTTCTTGAGGTCGTGGATGAGCTGCGCCAGGTCCTCGATGGAATAGATGTCGTGGTGCGGCG
>CAYVDO010000643.1:0-2693 GCA_964450125.1 uncultured bacterium | reverse complement strand
GATCGAAGATCGCATGGCGGGCTGGTGCCACACAACCAGCGCGCTCGCGTGGTGACCGCCGTGCGATGAGGCTAGCCTGGGATCGTGGTTCTGCCATCCCCGTCAGCGCACTTGCAGGCGCTGGCGAAGGTCTTCGATGCGCCGGCGATTGACGCCCATGTCGCCGTAGCCGACGCGTGAAGCGGAGCGAACGTGGATCGTCTTGCCGTCGGGATCGAATTGGAGCTCGAGGTCGTCGACGAAGCGCCACACGGCGCTCGTGAATTCCACGTACAGGTAGTCGTCGCGCTGCTCGATGATGTGGGTGCGCGGCAACGCGCGAATCACGTCCACGAGCTTGATCATCGCGGAAGCTCGATCGCCCGTGTACGCGAGCGGCTCGATCTTGTGCAGGTCGTCGGTGGCCCGATCGCTGACGCAATTCGGGCTCGACGGACACGCAGCGAGGAGCCCGTTCGTGATGCCCAGATTGCTCGGGCGAGCGCCCGGGCAGCCGGCGAGGGCGGACGCGAGCATCGCGAGCACGAGCGGCCGGGTGACTCTCACGTGACCTCCTGAGCGTGGCGCTTCCGGATTTCTCGCGACCCCGTCAGCTCGCCACGCGGATGCAGAGCTTGCCGAAGAGCTGGCTCTTGGCGAGGGCCTCGAAGGCCGCCGGGGCGTCGTCGAAAGCGAACACGCGATCCACCATCGGCTCGAGCCGATGCAGCGCGATGGCGCGATTCATGGCTTCGAACGATTCGCGGTCACCGACCAGAATGCCCTGCACGCGCACCGCCTGCATGAAGATCGGGTTGATGTTGAGGTCTTTCTGGTTTCCCGCGAGGACGCCGATCAAGCTGATCTGCCCACCGATGCGGATCGCCTTGAGCGATTGGGCGAGCGTTCCCGATCCCCCCACCTCCACGATGTGGTCCACGCCGACGCCGCCGGTCAGCTCGCGCGCGGCACGCCCCCATTCCGGCTGGGTCACGTAGTTGAGGGTCTCGTCGGCACCCAACCGCCGAACGCGCTCGAGCTTGTCGTCGCTGCTCGACGAGGCGATCACCCGGCAGCCCGAGAGCTTCGCGAGCTGGAGCGCGAAGATCGACACGCCGCCCGTCCCTTGCACCAGCACCGTGTCGCCGGCGCGTACCGGTGTGTATCCGGTCAGCGCATTCCAGGCGGTGAGCGCCGCGCACGGCAGCGTCGCGGCGGCTTCGTCGCTCAAGTGCGCAGGCACGTCGACCACGCCCTCTTCGGAGAGCACCATCTCTTCCGTGAGGGTGCCGTCGAAGGGGCCGCCGAGGGTCGAGCGCAGCTTCTCGTGGCTCGGCTCACCCGAGAGCCAGCGCTGCGCGAAGATGGGGCTCACGCGATCGCCGACGCGTACGCGGGTGACGCCCGCGCCGATCTCCTCGACCACGCCGACTCCGTCGGAGCACGGGATGAGCGGCAGCTTCTGCTTGGGGTTGTAGGCGCCGCGCACCATCAACGAGTCGCGGAAGTTGAGCGACACCGCCTTCATGCGAATCCGGATTTGTCCCGGTCGAAGCGCTGGCACCGCGCGTTCGGTGCGCACCAGATGATCGAGCCCGAAGGCGTCGCGGATCTCCCATGCGTTCATCGCGTGTCTCCGCCGCGCCGCCGACTCGGCGCCGTCATTCGGGAAGCGTCACGCGTCCGAACGACGCTTCCGCTTCGCTGAGCTGCGCCTCGATCCGCGCCAGCTCCCCCGTGAGCTCGGTTCGCGACGTGGGATGGAGGCGGGCCTGGAAACGCTCCAGCGCGCGCCGGTTGTAGGCGAGGCCGAGCGGGCTGCCCTTTTGGGTGTTGAGCTCGATCGAGTCACCGAGCACCGCGAGTGCATCGCCCAGGCGGCTGCCAGCGGCCAGCACCTCTGCGAGCGCAGCGGAGCTGCGGGCCAGCCCGATCACGTCGCCGACCTCGCTTTGCGCCTCGACGGCGCGCGTGAGGTGCTCGGCCGCGGCGTCGCTCTCGCCGCGATGAAGCTCGAGGCGCCCCATGGTTTCCCACACTCGCGCGACCTCGCGCGTGGCGCCGAGCTCGCGGTACCGGCGCTCGGCGTCGCGGGCGTGCCGGAGGCCCATCTCGATGGCGTCGTCTGCGCGTCCTGGGCGCGGCCGCACGTGTAGCGGCAGCCGGGCGATCAGGTGGTCGGTCTCGGCAAGCTCGATACGCGCTTCTTCGTCGTCGGCGGCGAGCCGCGCGAACACTTTGCGCGATTCCTCGAGGAGGTGATTGGCGCGCACCGGATCGCCGATGCGCACCCACACCGCTGCCTGATCGTTGAAGAGCCGAGCGGCGCCGCGGGCGTCACCGGCTGCGGCCAGCTCGCGGCTCGCGTCGGTGAGCTCGGCGAGCGCGCGTTCCAGCGAAGCGGCGTCGCCGAGGTCGTAGCAGACACCAGCGATCAGCGCCCGCACGCCCGCGCCGAGATGGACCGGATCGTCGGCGTGCACCAGTGAACGCGCTTCTTCGAGGGCGCGCAGCGCTTCCGCGAGCGTGAAATCCGATCCGGGGCCCGCTGCCTCCCACTGCAATCTCCCGAGCCGCGCCAGAATCTCGATGCGTAGCCGTCGCCGGCGGGTCGTGAGCGGTAGCTTGCCGAGGATCTTGAGCGCCTCGCGCCCGTAGTCGATCGCCAGGCGATTCGACCCGCGCGCCGCGGCATCCTCGGCGGCAACCAAGTA
>CAYVDO010000642.1:0-2694 GCA_964450125.1 uncultured bacterium | reverse complement strand
ATCAATCCGCCCAGGGCGTGAGTCGCGGCGTCGTTGCGGATGTTGCCATCGGACTTGCCGTTGACGAGCAGCGCCTCACCGTCGGCGTTCGAGATCCCGATCGCCGATTCGCGCCCGTCGCGCTCCCACGCCAAGGTGCGACGCACGGCGTTTGCATGGTCGTGAGCAGCGGCAGCGGTGGGAAACGAACGCGGCACACCTCCGACACCGATCGGCTGGTGGCGCCACACGGCCGTGGGTCCAGGTGCCGCGGCGAGAACGGCCACCAGCGCCACCACCGCGAGTGCACCCCACGCCGGCCACCGTCCGTGGCCGCCACCGCCCCCGGCCACCGCGCTCGCGAGGGCCAGCACCGCGAGCAAAGCCACGGCGATCCGCCACGTCGGCAGGGCACCGGCGAGGGGGATCAGCACCAAGCCGCCGGAGAGCGCTCCCAACAGATTCCCGGCGGCGTTCCAAGCGAACACCCGGCCGCTCTCGCGCCCGGCGTCGCGGCCGCCCTCGCCAGCCAATGCGACGAAGAGCGGAAACTGGTAGCCGCTCACGAGCGCCGTCGGCATCACGGCCAGCGCGGCGATCCCGAACCACACCCCCACCAAACGCGGGAAACCGCCGTCCCCCAGCCCGCGGGTCGCGATCGCCAGCTCGGCGAGGCGATCGCCGGCGGCGAGGGGTGCCAGCGCCGCCAATGCTTCGAGGGCACTCACCAGCGCGAGCGCTGCGAGGGTGGGACGGTGACCTCGGCGCGCGCTGCCGTAGACGATCCCACCGATGCCGACGCCGCCGAGCACCAGCGCCAAGATCAAACCGAAGGTGTAGGTCGACCCACCGAGGAGCGGCGCCAGCATCCGGTACCACACGAGCTCCAGAAGGCCGAATCCGAGCCCCGCGAGCGCCGCTCCCATGGAGGCGAACCGCCGTTCGACGGGAGCGACGGGAGCGACGAGAGACCTCGGGCCGACCGCCTCTGCGTGCAACGCAACGAGCGGGGGCGCGGCGCGACCCAGCGCTTCCGCGAGCGCCGCCACGAGCCCGCCTACGGCTGCGGCTCCGAGCAGCGTGGCCCGAGTCCCCAGGCGTTCGAGGAGTAGCAGCGTGGCCGCGAGCGTGCCGAGAAGCGCGCCGAGGGTGTTCGCACCGTAGAGCAGCCCCGTACGACGGCGCGCACGATCCGCCTCGACCTCGACGGCACGTATCACGGCAGGAAGGGCACCTCCCATGAGGAAGGTGGGTAGCGCCAGCACCGCCAGGGTGACCCCGAGGCGCAACACGGTGCGGCCCGACGTACCGAGCGTGAAGCGCTGGGCGAGAGCGTGGTACGGCGCCTCGAGCCACGCGATCAGCCACGGCGTGCACGCCGCCGCGAGCGCCGCACCCAGCTCGAGCGCCGCATAGAGTCGCAGCGGACGCCGAGCGCGGTCGGCGCGCTCGCCCAGAACCCACGCACCGAGGCCCAGGCCGCCCAAGAAGCACGCCACCACCGCCGCGTGCGCCGCCGTCGATGCACCAAAGACACTCCGAAAGAGCCGGAACCACGCCGTCTGATAGACGAGACCCGCGCAGCCCGACGCCATCGTCAGGAGCGCGATGGCGAGCGTGAGGCGACGCTCACGCGCCGTGCGTGGTACCGCGCGCTCGATCGCCGTTGGCGAAAAGGGCTCGGCGCTCGCACGCATGGGGCCCGCAAACTGTCCAACCTCCCTACCCCAAGCAACACCACGCCCGAACACGCCTCGCTCGCGCTGCTACCCTTCGGCTGCGGGCCGCTCGTGGCCCGCGCTCGTGCGATGAGCTACCTCGCCTGGCTGATCACGATCTCGCTGACGTTCGTCGTACTCGAACGCCTGCGGCCGGCGCGCCGCGCCCAGCTGGCGCTTCGCCCCGAGCTCACGAGCGACCTCGCGCACCTCGCCTTCAACGGCCACGTGTATGCCGTCCTCACGGCACCTCTCTCCGCGGCGATCGCGGCCGCAGTGGTGCGTGTGGCCGCACGGCTCGGCTGGCGGCTCGAGCACGACGTGCTCGCGAGCTGGCCGTTCGCGCTGCAAGCCGTCGCGTACCTGGTGGTGAGCGACTTCGGTCAGTGGTGCGTCCACAACCTGCTGCACCGCGTGCCGTGGCTCTGGACGTTTCACAAGGTGCACCATTCGGCGCGCGCCATGGACTGGGCGGTGAACTTCCGCTTCCACTGGATGGAGCTGGTCATCTATCGCTCGCTGCTCTACGTCCCCTCGGCTTGGCTCGGCGGAGATCCCGGGCCGCTCCTCGCCGCGGCGGTGTTCGGGACCTTTTGGGGCCACCTGAATCACGCCAACGTGAACGTCGATCTCGGCGCGCTCGGCTACCTGATGAACAGCCCGCGCATGCATCTGTGGCACCACGACGCCTCGGAAGAAGGGGGCCGCCACGGCAAGAACTTCGGGATCGTGCTGAGCGTTTGGGATTGGCTCTTCGGCACCGCGTACTGGCCGCGCGATCGCGTGCCCGACCGCCTCGGCTACGATGGCGACACCGAGATGCCACGCGTTTGGCCGCGGCAGCTCGTGTTCCCGCTAGCCCTGAAGTAAGCGCATCGAGGATCGAGCCTCGTTTGCACGTGCGAAGAGCGGCACGCGCCAGCGGCGCGCCGCGAGCGAAGCGAGGCGCCTCGGGGGTGGGGCTCCACGAAAACCGCGCGTTTCGTGGGGCGGGGGG
>CAYVDO010000641.1:0-2694 GCA_964450125.1 uncultured bacterium | reverse complement strand
GGTTGGGCGACCTGCCGGGCAAATGGTCACTGCATGTTCCTGCGTAGGCTGAAAAGAGGCGATTTCCCCATGTCGCCGCATATTTGCTCTCCCACGCGCCCACACCGGAGGACGAGGAGGCGCCTCGTCGGCAGTTACTCCGGGCACGCCCGTTGTGAGATGGATCACACCACGGGGCTGGTCATGATGTCAACGATATTTATGATTGGAAAACTGATTTTGATTATGGTACGGTTTTCATCCATAACATCCATTTGATGGTTGTAATTTCATGCATTGGCAGGACTGGTGATTCGAGTCGATGGTGACCGGCTTTCCGTCATAATGTGGGCTGATTGCCAAACCGAACCAATGGAGGGTATTTGTTGCTTGCTCAGCGCAGAATCTGTACCCTCAAGTTACCTGCCTTCTGGAGGGGAGAATGCCTGCCGAACAGCCCGCGCACGCGAGGTCTACTAAAGAGCTGACAGAAGAGCTCTCGGAACGCGACCTGCTCGCGCTCACCGTCGCCTACCTCATCAGCAAGGAGAAGAGCCAGAAGGAGATCCGCCGGGAACTCCAGATCAATAGCGCGACTGAGGTCTCACGGCTCGCCAACCTTGCAAAGTCGAAGGGCTGGCTCTCCTGGCACATCGATTGGCCAGCTGGGGTCGACCAGACTCAGATCGAAGACCGTGCTTTTCCCCGCATGGAGGAACTACGCAAACGGCTCGATTACTTCTCGTTCCACCACAACGGCAGGCAGACAACCCTGCGGAACCTTCACGTTGTGTTCACGGGCGAGGCTCCGGATGCCTACACGCAAGGGCAACGCTTCGGGCGCGAGGCGGCTGGGTACATCGTGGCGATGCTCAAAGACGCGTCCTCCTGCGCGATCGCTTGGGGGCGGACGATCCGGAGCATCATAGAAGCCCTCGACGGCAAGGTGTGCGTGAAGGACCTGACCGTTATGCCCATCTCCGGCGAGCCCCTCAACAACCCGAATATCCTCGACTCCATCTCATCGTCCGAAGCGGCTCGGGGCCTTGCGAGGGCTCTCGGCGCCCGGAACCCGCTTTCTCTCCAGGGCGTCGCAGCCCGAATCCCGGCGACGATGGGCGACCAGCGAGACACGATCCGCCAGTTCTTTGCCACTTCGGAGGACTATGCTCGGATCTTTGTACGACCAGCCAATCCCTTGATCGCTCATGTCGATATGATCCTCAGTGGCATCGGAGACGTCGAGTCGTCCACGGCAGACCCGTGGTTCAAGGAGACGATCGAGTTGGAGGGGATCGGTGACGGGGAGCTAAGCGAACTCGCCGTCGGGAATATCGGTGGGGTGTGGTTGCCGAGGAAGGCGAAGCACCGCGAGCGGATCGACCAGATCAACCAGCGGTGGCTCGGAATTCAAAGGCGCGACTTCGAGGCGTGTGCGGCCCGGGGCAGGGACGGCGCCCGTGGAGTCACGGTGGTCGCCCGCGATGCCAACAAGGCCACCGTGCTGAGCCGCGCCATGGGGATGATCAACACAGTGATCATCGACCAGCATCTCGCCAAGGCCATCCTGGAGTTGAGCCCCGAGGTGTGACCCAGGCCGACCATCCGCTCCGCCCCAGGGTCTTCCGTCCCCACCAGGGCGCGTGAACCAGTTCACGCGGGTTCGGGTATGAGCACCTGGCCGATACCCGATCGCTACGCTCCCCCATCGCAAAGGCGACGTCGAGGCCGCCCCGCAATAGCCTGGATCGTTGGATGCGGCTGAACAGCATCCCAGCCCCCCGACACCGATCGGCTCGTAGCCCAGGAAGTCGATCACCTTCGGCAGGACCCTGAGGTCCGAGATCGTCCAGCCACTTCTCCCGTCGGACACCCCAAAGACCCGGCCGGCAGGACGGTCAGGTCATCCCGGAAAGCCACCTCCGGGCCCCCGCCGCACTGAGCATGGACTCGGCGCCGAGGTTGTTCGGAAGAGACGTACGGCAGCGCGACTCACGGCGTCGCCGGGTGCAGCCAGCGACGAACGAGCTCGCGCCGTCCCACGGTGTCTCACGAGCGACGCACGTTCAGACGGCCGCAGCCTGCGATCCTCAAACGTGTTTCTCACCCGCGATCGCGCCGCAACGTCTTCGCCGTCTCATCGAGGTGAGACAGCGACCGAACGCGCAGCCCGCAAATTCATTCACGATTTCCCCTGTCAGCTGCACGCGCGCGCTGGCACGCGCCTTCCAATGCGGTCTCGCGACCTCGCACCGATCCCACGACTCGGTCGTCGGTCGGAGACACCGCCATGGAATCCGCCCCCACCGTGCAGACCGCGACGCGCAAGGCGCAGCCTTCACTGCGCCGTAATCCGCCCGCTCCGCCACACACCGCACCCTCGCTCGGTCGCATCGCGATCGCCCTCGTCACGGGGTGGGACCTCGCGCGCGTGCCGGAGACACTGCCCGAGGAGCTGAGCCAGTTCGAGGCCAACCTCGAGTTCCTGGGTAGCGGTAGGCGCCACCGACTTCCCGCGAATCCCCGCCCGATCGCTCGCGCGTCACAGCACGCGGGAGTGGTGCGGCCGTGTTGAGCCGATCGCTCGCACGCGTCGCAGCGTGGCTGCGTCACCTCGCGTGGCTGGCGGCGCTCGCCACCCTGCTGGTGTCGAACCCGGCCCGATCCGACGGGCTCGACGACGGCGAAGCAGCCGCGTCACCGTCGGACTCTTCC
>CAYVDO010000640.1:0-2710 GCA_964450125.1 uncultured bacterium | reverse complement strand
GCCCACCACTAGCACCACGTCGTGGGCGCCGCTCGCCACCAGCGTCCAGCCGATGTTGAAGGCGTTGGCCCCGGCGGCGCAGCCCGCCGACAGGTTGTAGACGGGGATACCCGTCGAGCCCATGTCCTCGACGATGTCGTTGCCGTTCAAGCCCCAGCCCTTGCCGCCCGAGAACCGCGAGCTCGCGGCCGCGACGGCTTGCACCTCGCGCCAGGCGACGCCGGCGTCGGCCAGGGCCTTTTCGACGGCGAAGCGGCACAGCTCGCCCACCGATTTGTCGTTGAACTTGCCCCAGGGATGAAGCCCGAAGCCGATCGCGGCGACGTCACGCATCGAACGCTCTCCCTCAGAGGACGACGGGGCGGTACTTCCAGGTGAGGACGCTGGTACCGTCCTCGTTGCGGTAGAGCTCGTCGATCACCAGCCGCACCTTGCAGCCGATGGCGAGTCCGTTGGGATCGTCGGTGGCGATCTGGCTGAGCACGCGCAACCCGTCGCAGGTGTCCACCACACCCATCGCGTAAGGCCGGTACGGCTCGTTGAACTTGGAGGGAGGCGGCGGCGGGTAGTTCTGGATGGCCACGCTCCACAAGGTGCCCTCGGCGCCCAGGTTCGCGTCCTCGGTCTTCGAGAGGTTGCAGTCCGGGTTGTGGCACGTCGGCGAGCGCGGAAAGTACGCCGTGCCGCAGGTCGCGCAACGCGATCCCAGCAGCCGCGGGCCTTCGCCCGTGTCGGCGAAGAAGCCGTCGAGAGCGTGAACGGTCTTGGCCTCGCTCATTCGTCACCCGCCTTTCGCGGCCTTGGTCAGCTCGGCGAGGATCGCCACGCAATCGCCCACCAGGCCGTAGCGGGCGTAGCGGAAGATCGCCGCGTCCTTGTCCGTGTTGATCGCGGCGATGGTCTTGGCGGCCGAACAGCCGGCCATGTGCTGGCTCGCTCCCGAGATGCCGGCGGCGAGGTAGAGCACCGGGCGGGTGATGCGGCCGGTGAGGCCGACCTGCCGCGACGAGTCGACCCAGCCGTCGTCGACGATCGGCCGCGAGGCGCCAGCCATGCCGCCGAGCGCCGCGGCGAGCTCCTCGACGAGCTTGTAGTTCTCTTTCTTGCCGAGGCCGCGACCGCCCGAGACGATGATCTGCGCCTCTTCGAGGCGCTGACCCTGGACGGTGGGGCGCTCGACCACCTTCACCCGCTCGTCGGTGGCGGCGAGGTTCACGGCGACCGTGCGCGTGGCGGGGACGGCGCCGCCGGCCGAAGGGGCCGTCGCCGACACCGCATTGGCGGTGACGTTGACGACCTTCACGCCCGCGCCCTGGAACTCGTACACCACGCGAGTGTCGCCGCCGTACGCGGAGGCGGTGATGGCGAGCTTGCCGCCCGAGACCTCTGCGTCGACGGCGTTGCTCGCCACCGCGCCCCCGAGACGGCCCGCGAGACGCGGCGCCACCACGCGGCTGTCGAAGCCCTGCGCGAAGAAGAACGCAGCGGGCGACTCCGCGCTCGCGTACTGGGCGAGCGCCTCGACGAACACGTCGGCAGCGAACGTGGTGAGCTTGGCGTCGTCGATGCGATCCACGCTCGCGACGCCGTAGCGCGCGGCCGCCGCTCCTGCGTTCCCACCGGGATCGGCGAGGGCCAGCCAGTGAAGGGGCGCGCCCAGGCCGGCGGCAGCCTTCGACGCGACGGTGAGTAGCTCTTCGGCGTCGACGGCGAGACCGTTGACCGCCGGACCCCAGGTGCATGCGACGACAGCGTTGGCCATGGTCATGTCTCCGATGGGAGCGAGCGGTCGTTCAAGCGATCGCGCCGTCGGCGCGCAGACGAGCGAGGAGCGCTTGCGCCAGCTCGGCGGGCGAGCCGCCGGTCAGGAACTCGCACTGGCCCTGGACCGTGGGCACGAACTGTTTGGTGAGCACCACTTTGGGTGCGAGCTCGGCGGCGCTCACTCCCAAGGCGTCGGGCGTGAACGCGGTGGGCTTCATCTTGCGCGCCTTGATGGTTTGCGCGGTGGTCGGGTAGCGCGGCGTGCCGAGCTCGTTCGAGATGGTGACGATGCAGGGCAGGGTGACCTCGACGGTCTCGTCGCCGTCTGGCGTCACACGGGTCACGCGAACGGCCTCGTCACCGCTCATCGCCACCGCTCGCGCCACCGTCACCACCGGCATGCCGAGGAGCTCGCCGAGCAACGCCGGGACCACGCCTTGGTCGTCGTCGGAGGCCTGGCGGCCGCACAGGATCAAGTCCGCACCGCCGGTCTTGGTGACGTAGGCAGCCAGCAGCTTGGCGATCGCGGCGAGATCGAGAGCGGCCGCGTCGACCTGGATGTGGCCGGTCTCGTCGGCGCCGAGTGCCGCCGCCTGGCGCAGGATGCTCGCCGGATCGGTCCCCGCGGACACCACCGCCAGCTTCGCGGCGACGCCTGCGTCGCGCAATCGCAGCGCCGCCTCGATCGCCTGCTCGTCGTAGGCATTCATGAGCCGCGGGATCGCGGACTGGGTGAGCGTCTTACCGTCCCCTCCGATCTGCAGACCGCCGGCAAGCGCGTAGTTGTTCACCGCGTCGGGATCGAGGACTTCCTTGGCGCAGACCACGATTCTCAATGTTCCTCCCCGGGGGTCTGTTCCAGACCCCCGCCCCGCCAAGAGCGCGGTCTCGGCGGGGCCCCCCCCCCAAGCCGGCGCGGCAAGCGAGCCGCCACGCCAACCGGCGC
>CAYVDO010000639.1:0-2774 GCA_964450125.1 uncultured bacterium | reverse complement strand
CGAGCGTTCGCGCAGCGCCGCGCGACTACGTACGTCGACCAGCAACGCCAGGTAGAGGAAGAACACCAAGAGCGCTTCGCTGAAACCCTCGATCGAGTAGAGCAGGTGCCCGCCGCTCGCCGCGAGGATCGCCGCTGCACGTGCGCCGGCTGTGGCTCCCCACAGCCGCCGCGCGAGCAGAAACGCCAGCGGAATGGTGAGCGCACCTGCGATCGCCGAGGTGAGCGGGACGGCCCAAAGCCGGCGGTCGACGAGTTCGGATCCGATCCCGTCGGGGAGGCTCGCTCGATCGATGGCCTCGTACGTCGCCAGTGCCGCGAGATCGTGAAGCGGCCGGCCAAAGGTGGGTGGCACTCCCCGCGCCTCGCGTCGGAATTGCTCCACCGCATCCTCGACGCGGAACACATCGCGGCCCGTGCGACGCTCCTCGGCGCGTGATGCACGCGCTTTCGTGATCGCAGACCCGATCGAATCGAGGTACTGAGCCTCGAGATGAATGACCGCATCGTCCCAGAGAAAGAGCGGGCTCGGGTTGCCGAGCACGCTCCCCACGCGCGTGACGCTTCCGAGAACGACGGCGGCGATCACAGCTGCGGCGATCCACCAGCCGCTGCGTGCGCTCGGTGTGCCGCCCGTATTCGTCGCGTCTTTCTCGTAGGGGCGGCCGCCAGGCCGCCCCTGGTCGAGCGGCGCCGCGGGCGAGCTCGCGCCCGCCCCCACGGCCAAGCCTCCGTTCACGTCGTGGCCGTTCATGGCGGCGCCGGCGCGCTCGGCCCGCCTTCGGGTCGCGCCAGCGCTCCGATCGGGTAGAGCCAGATCGCACCGGCGCGCTCGCGTTCCGCGCTCGCCAGATAACGAAGCGTCGTCGGGAACGAGAAGTTGTACTCGAACGGAAACAGGATCGATTCAGCGCCCGGGTTCGGCAGCGCGATCGGGTTGGCCACGGTGCTCTCGAACGAGGCGAGCACGTCGTCGATGCCGCGATCCTTCTGACGCAGCACCGCGCCGATGGCATCGACGGCGTACATGCCGCAGCCCGCGGCCCAGGCGCTCGCGAGATCGTCACCGGATCTCGGCGGGAGGCGCACACGCCCCACGTCGTAGTCGAGATACACGGCATCCACGTACGGATCGGTGCTGAGCACGCAGCGCAGTCCGGAATCGCGCACGACGGCCATCGCCTCGCGATGGCCGGAAGTCCACCGAATCGGCGCCACCGCGAAGGGCACCGAGCTCGCGATGAGCACGCCCACGAGCACCCAGCCCCCGGTATCGCCGAGTCGCTGGCGGAGCGGCCGCGGCCACCGCACCGGGTCGAGCGCCCAGCCGCCGAGCAACGCCGCCGCAGGCAGCGTCACTGCTGCGTAGCGCGCACCCGCTGCGGTCAAGCTCGCAGGTGCGAGCGGCAGCACGAGCCACAGCAACAGTCGTCGCAGCGTGTGGTCGCGGGTACGCACGGCAGCAATCGCGCCTGCGACGAGTGCCAGTGCCAGCCCGGGACCCAGCATTCGCGCGTACAGGAACGGATACGTGGGGAGGTTCTCGGGGCGGATGCCCGAGATCGCAGCGCCCTGCGCGTAATGCCTGAGCAAGCGCTCGACGTGAGTGGGAAAGGGCAGCGCGCGCTGGAAGTGGGCGAGTGCCAGCATCGCGCCGTAATACGGCAGCTCGGCGAGCGCCTGGAGGGCGACGATGGGTGCACCGATCGTGACGAGCACGCGAGCCGCCGTCGCCGCTCGCTGCCCACGCACGGGAGCCGCTCGCGTGTAGGCGAGGAGCACCGGTAGCAGCGTGATCGGCAGCAGCCGATCTTGCGCGAGGCAACCGAGCCCCCAGACCACCCCCGCACACACCAAGCGCCGGGTACGGAGCACACCCTCGGGCCGAATCACCCACGCCAGCGCCGCCGTCGCGAGCAATACGCTCGACGACTCCGCGAACGCCATGCGGCTGTAGGCCACATGCCAGCCCGAGAGCGCCAGCGCGACACCGGCGAGCACCCCCGCACGCACGCCGAAGAGCCGTGCACCGAGCGCCGTGACGAGGGCCACGGTGAGCACGCCGGCGATGGCGGAGACCAGCGCACCCGACCAGTCGGCACCCCCGGTCGCGTAGAGCGCCGCGGCCACGGTGAGGGAATGGAGCGGGCGCGGGAAGTAGAGCGGCATGCCCTGCGTTTCGTTGGTGAGAAACGTGAGCTCGGGATCGAGACGCCACACGTCCTCACCGGTCCGGCGCTCGATTCGGAAGCGCTCGATGCTCTTCGCGAGCGCCACGGCGCCGGTTTCGAGCCAGCGGCCCTCCAGCAAATGGATGCCGTCGTCCCACACGAACGGCCCCGCTTCGCGGATGGCCGCGAAGCGCGGTGGGATCGCGAGCAGGGTGACGAGCAGCACTGCGCCGACGACGGCTCTACGGCCGGTGCGTGGCGTGCCCTCGATTCGAGCGTTCACGCGCGGACCTTACCTCGCGGTCGAAGAAGGCGTCTGCGTGCTCGAACGTCGCACGGAACGCGCCACGACGCGGAAGCGCATTGGAGCGCGCGGCGATTGGGATTACGTCATCGCGGGGACCGAAATCGACGCGGGAGGTGTCTTGAATTCATCGAGGCTCAGGGTGGCGATGATCGGCGTGGGCGACATCACGATGCTCCACGCACCCGCCTATCGCGATTTCGCCGAGGCGGAGCTGGTGGCGCTCTGCGACAAGCACGAAGCACTGCTCAGGCGGCGCTCGGCCGAGTGGCAGGTCCGTCGCACCACCTCCGATTTTCG
>CAYVDO010000638.1:0-2775 GCA_964450125.1 uncultured bacterium | reverse complement strand
TCCCACCGTCGGTGCCGCCGACGCCGTTCGCGAGCTCCGCGGGCCGCTTCCGTGACCCGCATCGTGCTGGATGCTTCGGTCGCCGTGGCGTGGTTTGCACGGGAATCCGAGGAAGTGACCCTCGCCACGAGCGAGGTGCTGGACGCCATCGTCGATGGCAGCCTCCGCCCCTTCGTACCCGAGCTCTTCTGGTACGAGGTGCTCGCGGTGTTGGTCCGGCGGCTCGAGAACGCAGGCACGGCTGCGGCGGCGATCGTGCACCTGACGAACCTCGGCTTCGAGCGGGTCGCGCTCGACCCGACCCTGGCGGTGCGCGCGGAGCAGATCGCGCGTGATCATCGTCTCACCGGCTACGACGCCGTGTATGCCGCGCTCGCTGCAACGACCGGAGCCCAATGGTGGACACTCGATCGGGTTGCGCACGAACGCGTTGCGGCGCTGGGGCTGAGTCGCTTGGTGGCGCGCGGCTGAGCGCTACTCGAGCGGCGCTTCGGCCACGATGGGCTCGGGCGGCGGAGGGGTGAGCCAGAGCGCCGCCAGATCCAGTTCGTTCGCGTCGAAGGGTTCGGCGCGAACCGTCTCCGCGCCCGCGTGGGTGCCGACGATCAGCCAGTTCGCGCCGTCGCGCCGCAGCACCTCCAGCGTCCGAGCCGCGGGATCGACGAGCCACACGTGGCTCACGCCTTCGCGGGCATAGACGCGGAGCTTTCGGACGCGATCCAGGCCAGCGGTCGAAGGCGACAGCACCTCGCACACCCAATCGGGGGCGATGGTCAGGTAGGCACCACCGGGCAATTGCGGAATCCGATCGCGGCGCCACCCGGCCAAGTCCGGCACCAGAATGTCGCGGCCGAAATGCAGCTCCGGCTCGTACAGAATCCACCAACCGCCCGGCCCGCCGCGACCGCGGCCGAACCCAAGCTCGAGATTCGCGCTCAACACCGACGCCGCGCGCTGGTGCTCGATCGTCCGCCGCGGCAGCACGACCAGCTCCCCGTCGACGATCTGCGCCAACATCGTGTCGGGCACCCGACACAGATCCTCGTACGTCGCCGTCCGCCGCACCGGATCACTCATGGCGCGTCGAGGCTACCACGGGGCATCTCCTGCGCGACGCGACGTTGCGTCGGGTGATTTGGCTCGCTATGAAGGGCTCATGCCGGTCGAAACCGCGACACGTCGGCTCGCGTGGCTCGCCGTGCTCGTCCTCGCTACGACGGCCTGCAAGGACCCCACCTTCGAACGTGTCGTCGCCACGGACTACGGCTACTTCAGCAGCGAAATCGCGCGCAGAACCGATGCGTACGTGATCAAGACCGACCGCGACGGCAATCACACGACACCCGAGGCGAGCGGCTCGGAAGGGGTGCGTATCGCGTCGGCCCCTTGACCGAAGCGGTCGGGGATGCCACGTCGCGCCCGGCGACCGTCGGCGACTTGGTCGCGGATGCAGATGCCGACGTTCGCTGCTCGCCATGGACGCGTCGTTCCGGGGAACGGAGGATCAGGATGACGTCGATTCGGCGCACCACCAGGCAGGCGATCGCTGCGGTCGCCGTCGCCTGCGCTGCCGCCTGCAGCAGCGGTGGTGATCCTGCGGCTTCGTTCCAGGATGTCTACGACTTGGGGATCGATCAGTACCTGGGCACCGTCGAGCCCACGGGGAAGCAGGCGGAGGGTGATTTCGTCTCGTACGACTTCGACCCCGCAGACGGGCCCGAGTGCATGGATGGGTCGCGGTTTCGGCCGGATTTCCGGCACACCGAGTCCGACAACCTGGTGATCTTCTTTCCCGGCGGCGGTGCCTGCTGGTCGGATCTGTGCGCGGCGTCGTTCTTCACGATTCCCGGTCCGCTCGCGGCCGCAGCCACACAGCTCCTGGACGTGACCGTGGATGGCACGCCGCTCGGCTCGTGGAACCTGGCGAGCCTCTCCTACTGCGACGGTTCGCTCTTCTCGGGTGACGCAGACCACGACGACGACGGCGACGGATCCATCGATCGCTTCCAGCGGGGCTTGCGCAACATGTCGGCGGGGCTCGACGCGGCGAAGCGCGAGTTCCCGAACCCGCGCCGCATCCTCATCGCCGGCGCCAGCGGCGGCGGCTACTCGACGATCATCGCGCCATTCCTGGTGCGGCGGGTGTGGCCGGACGCTCCCATCGACGTCATCAACGACGCCGGCGTGGGCCTCGCCAAGCCCAACGACCCGAGCTTCGTGCGCGGGCTACTCGACGAGTTCAACATCACCCGCTTCATCCCCGAGAGCTGCGTCGACTGCACCGGCAACGGCCACGTGACGCGCTTCGTCGATTGGCAGCTCGCGCACGATCACAACCTGCGCATCGCGGCGATCTCGGCTCTCGAAGACGTCGTCATCGGCCAGATCTTCCTACGCATCTCGCCCGACGAGTTCCGCGCCGCACTGACAGCGGAGACGGCGAACCTCGCCGACCGCTATCCAGGACGCTACGAGCGCTTCCTCTACCCGGGAATCGGCCACACGGTGATCTATCTGGGACTCGATTCGGTGGCGGTGGACGGCGTGAACGTGGCGGGTTGGCTCCAAGCGATGCTGGAGCACGGCGACTGGGATTCGATCGTCGCCGAATAGCGTGGGCTTCACTCCCGCCCAGTGCCCGACTGCATCACAGCCAACCGCTCTGCGCCTTGGTCTCCACGCACGCCGCCGATCTCTCCGCGAGCCGAAGGCGAGCCGCGAGCGCAGCGAAGCGACTTGGGGGTGGGCCCCGTCGCGGCTTTGCCGCGACGGGCG
>CAYVDO010000637.1:0-2793 GCA_964450125.1 uncultured bacterium | reverse complement strand
GGCGGGTTCCCCCGGCAACAAATCTGTGGTGTGTGCCGGCTGTCGTCGAGAACACTGCGCAACCGGGTGCCCCGCGCGTGACTGGTGGGTGCAGGGCGTGGTTAGTCCATGTCTTGATATACATGGACCGACTTGGTGACCGTGCCCAGGGCGCGCCTTCCCTGCGCATCCAAGATCCACCCACGCACGCTGAGCGTGGCGGGGCCAGCCGCGGAAAATGTCACGGTCGCGCCGTGAGGACGCGGGGCGATGTCCGCGGTGCACACGATCGTTTCGGTTGCGACGCGGTCCCATGGAGTCAGCTCGACGCCGGTGGCGACGTAGCGCACGTCCATGCTCAACGGCGCGACGCACGAGGAGTTACCAAACGTGTTCACGATGATCGCGACGCTCGCGCCAACGCGAACGGAATCGGGGGCGACGATGACCGTGGCGCCGGGCGGTGCAGGTGCAATCAGGCCATAACTGCGTGTCGCCGTGGGTTCCGAGGCGGTGCGACAGGCGGTGAGCGCGAGCACGGCGAACGCGACGAAGCGGAGCCCGCGCGCTCGTGCCGGCACGGACGTGTGCGGATTACGTGTCAGGTGCATCTGTCCTCCTCGTCTGGGGACGTCAGTCTCACGTTCGCCTCAACTGCAGGCGTGCTCCCGGACACGACGACCTACCGCACCGCCTCGACGCTGAAGTGCGGGCTCTCGATAATGCCGAGCCGGTTGCCGAAAGGATCCTCTACGGCGCATACCTTGATGCCGCCGCCGACATCCTGGACGTCTTCGAGCAAGGTGGCGCCAAGTCTCAGCAGTTCGTCCCTGGCTGCGGTGGCGCTGGCTACACCCCAAAGCGGTTGCGGACCCGCAGTCGAGGGCGCGCCGTCAGGAACAACGCCGAGTTCGAAGCCGCCGACGTCAAAGCCAACGTAGAACGGTTCATCGAAGTACGGTTGCTTGCCGACGACCTGTGCATACGTCGGGATCGGGACTGCCCTTGTAGCGCTCCACGCGATGCGGCGTGAGGCCGTGCCGCTTCCACACGGTGGTCACGGTGGTGTGGGCCACGCCGAGCTTGGTGGCGAGGCGGCGGCTCGACCAGTGCATCAGGGGGGCGGGCGGCTTCGTCTGCAGCGTGAGCCGCACGATCTTCGCCTCCAGCGCGGCGCTCATCCCATGCCCCCGGCCGGCGCGCGGCGCGTCGGCCAACGCCAGGACGCCGCCCTCGACAAACCGGCGCTTCCAGATCGCAATAAACCGATCCGTACACGCGAACCGCGCCGCGATCGTCGCATAGGTCTCGCCCGCCGCCAGCGCCAGGACCACCCGCACGCGCTTGGCGATGGCTTGACTCAGCGTCGTCTGCCGGAGCATCTGGTCGAGCGTCCGGCGATCCTCGGGCGTGAGCACGAGATCCATGGTAGGCGTAAACATACCACCGGTCGTTGCAAGTCTCGTGCTATCCACATTTCAACTACGGTCCACTAGTCACTCTACCTCGACGTCGTGCTCGAAGGCGACCAGGGGTGATCGATTGGCGCCGCTCCATTCGTGGATGACTCGGAGGTGGAGCGGTCCCGCGGTGAGCCCGCGGACCACCGCCTCGTAGCCAGTCGCACTGATCATCGGGAAGTTGTTCGCCGGCTGCTTCCCGATCACACGGAGCTCGAGCGTGCGTCCAGCGATGCCCGCCGATGCTTTGGCAGTGTAGCCGGACGTAGGTGTTTCATAGAACCCTCGAACGATGAGGCCCTGCGCCCCGTGCAGAATCAGGAACGCGGGCTCCGTGGCGAGCCGTTGAATGCCGAAGGTGAGGTCGACGGCGGCACTGGATCCGGGTGCATTGGCGTATGAGCAACTGGCAGCTGCAGCGACCATCACCGCGAAGACAAACGAGTGGTAACGCATCCGAAACCTCCCAGTACCGGGAAGAATGCCGCCAGGCGAGCACAGGGCCCGTCGGCTCAATATGCGGCGCGCGAGCGAAGTCTGCTGTGACCGGCCCACGCGGCGGTGCGACGCGATGTCGGAGTATGTCCTTGCGCCCGGCAACGGAATCGTCCCGCTAGTACAGTAACTCATCCGGGTGGCGTCCGACATAGTCGGGCGTCGGATCCTCGTGGAACTGGACCGCGTCGACCGTGGGTCGCCCCTCCAGCAGCGCCTTCGCGGCCCGGTGCCGGCCGTCCATGCGGTACTCCTCGGTGCAGAGTCCGAATGCGGGAGATTCGGCCACCTGACTGTCCGCGTCCCGCACCTCGAACGCGAGGTCGCTGCCACATCCGGAGGACCACTTCGTGTCGCGATGTGTCGGATTGGTGGCCACCAGCGTGAGCATGACGACGTCGTCCGCGCGTACCGTCGAGGTGCTCAGTGCAACGTCGACGCGAACCGCGACGCCCGGGCTCGTTGCCTCGGGCGAACAGCCCAGGGCAAGGACGGTGAGCGCAAGACACCAACGAGAGTGCGTCACGGGACTGCGCGAAGCGTGAAGCTGTTCGAGGTTAGGCAGGGAAGCTCGTCCTCGGCCACGCGCAGGCGCACGCGTACGGTGGCCGACAGCGCCGGGGCGCTCGGTGAGGCGCAGGAAGCACCTTCGGTGACCAACACGATGAAGGGCATGCCGCGGCGCAATGCGCGCATCCGGCGACTCCGCTGGTTCATCTGATTGGACGCTTGAGAGCCCCGCGATCTAGCAGGGAGGGCGGTCGAACCAATGTGCCAGCGAGCGACAAGGTAGCTGACCAACGCTGCGACGCGGTCGAGGTCGGCCGCGAGCCGTAGTCGCCCAGCTCTTCGCGTCAAG
>CAYVDO010000636.1:0-2797 GCA_964450125.1 uncultured bacterium | reverse complement strand
AAGTCGGTGATCTTCACCTCGCCGTCGAAGCTCACGAGCACGTTCTGGGGCGACACGTCGCGGTGGATGATGTCGAGGGGAGTACCGTCGTAGGCCGAGCGCGCGTGCGCGTAACCGAGGCCAGCACACGCTTCTCGCACGATTCCGAGGGCGTGCTCGAGCGGGAGCTTGCCTCCGGTGGCGACAAGGCGATCGAGAATGTCGCGCAGGTTCTTCCCGTGCACGTACTCCATCGAGATGAAGTACGTGTCGCCGAGCCGACCGAAATCGAAGATCTGAACGATGTTCGCGTGGTTGAGCTGGGCCGCGAGCTTGGCCTCGTTCAAAAACATCGCCACCGAGCGCTCGTCGCGCATCAAGTGCGGCAGCATCCGCTTGAGCGCAACCAGCTTCTCGAAGCCGCCCGGCCCCACGCGCTTGGCGAGGAAGATCTCGCCCATCCCGCCTGCAGCGATGCTGCGCAGGATGCGGTACTGCCCGAAGCGGGGGAGCGAGTCGGACGCGGTTGCGGCCACGGGGGCCATGGGACGTGTCGGGCCGAGGCGAGTGCGTTTCGCTCAGGGCCGCGGTCGCGCCCCACGATGTCGCTCACCCGAGCCCGCTCGCGCGCCGTCGCGCGCCTCGCGCACGCAGCGCTCGGCACGCTTCTCTCCAGCCTGCGAAGCACCTCGTCGGGTCGTCACCATCGCGCGCTCTATTTAGCCCGCCCCCCCGGGAGGCGCAAGGAAACCAGCGCAGCACCTCACCGTCGAGCGCACCGCGTGGACGCGAGCCCGCGCATTGCGGCGGCACGCGACGCGTGCTTCAATCGGCGTCCCGAAGCGCCGCCGCGAGCTCGCCCGTGAGCTCGCGCACCCGAGCGAGAGCACTCATGGAAAACAAGACCTTCGTCTACGACAAGCCCTCGATCGGCGCCGACGATCTCAAGATCCCACCCAACATCCGCGCCACGCTCAAAGTGTTGAGCGGTGCCGAGCAGGGACGCAGCTTCCCGCTCAGCCTGAGCACCACGGTGATCGGTCGCGGCGAGCAGGCAGACGTGCGCGTGGACGACGACGCCATGTCACGGCGCCATACCGAGATCTCGTATCGCAACCTCGAGTTCCGGGTACGCGATCTGGACTCGAGCAACGGCACGTTCCTGAACGGCTCCGAAGTGAAGGAGTACGCGCTTCGCAACGGCGACAAGATCATGGCCGGCGAGACATTGTTCCTGTTCTCGGTGGATCGTGTCGGGACGCCCCCCAAAGCCACCTGAGCAACCCGCGCGACCAACCGCGCGCGTCCCTCAGCCCACGGGGCGTGGCAAGCAGTAAGTCCACGTCGGTTCCGGTAGTAGTCCTCACTTCGGCGCAAGAGGATTGCTGCCTGTGCCGTCGCGCACGGACCGCGCCTCGGCGAGGGCACGCCTGAGGCGCGGGGCCGGTGCGACGTCACGAGTCGAGGCGCCCTCCGACCCGCGTGAAGCGGCACGGGCACGGGTCGCCAGCCGAGGAGCGAGCCGCGCGGGTATCCGCAAAGCGCGCGGCGGCGAGTTGCGCGCTCTCGCGGCGCGGCGCGCACCGCGTAGCAAAACGCGCCGCGTTCGCGCTCGGGCGACCTTCGAGCAAACGCCGGCCCCTGCTGACCCGTGGACGCGCGCGCAGCCGTGCCACGCGCAGAATCGCCGCGACCGCCGTCCCGATGCCCGGCGGTCTTCCATCGTCCGCTCGCATCGCTCCTCCGTCCCGTGCGCACGATCGCCCGCCCGCGCAACGCTTCACTGCCGGGCCAACGCTTCCCTCGCAATTCCGTCGCCTCGCGAGGTGGGCGATTGCATCGCGTCCACAAGCGCTCGCAGGCGCGAGAACGGCCGCAAACCAGGGGCTTTCGAGGCTGTGGACAACTCACCACCCCCCATTCGAGAACTTTCGATTATTTTCGACCTCTCTCCAGCATGATGTCGAAATATCGACCTCAGTTCTGCACCTAAAGTTGTGAACATCCTGTTCAGAACCGGCGTACAACTGGATAACTGAGCGAGATCATTTGGGCTTCGGGTCGAGCCCGATGAGACCCGCGAAATCCCGCGTTTCGTGGCCCTCGCCGGCGACGAAATCGCGAAATCCGCACCGTTCGGGGTGTGGATGGTTCACGAACACGACACCTCGGCGACACGCGCCGATACGCGTCTTGCCCCTTCGCGCACGATCTGGATAATGCGCGGGTCTCGTTTCACGTCCCCCCACCCCACAGTCGTCGTCCCCTTCGCGATGAGCCCAGCTCAAGAGATCTGGCGCCAGACCCTCACCAACCTCGAGGCCCACGTGGCCCCGCATCTCGTCGAGCTGTGGCTGCGGCCCTTGCGACCGCTGCGCCTCGACGACGACAAGGTGGTGGTCTCTGCGCCGAACCAATTCACGCACGACTGGGTGCGCGAGCATTTCCTGCGAGCGCTCGAACAGTCGCTACCCGATCGCACGGGACGCCCCTACCAGCTCGTGCTGACGTTCGGGGAAAGCGATCCAAACGACGTCGCTGGCGCACCGCCGGTGCGTGCGGCAGGCCCGATCTACCTGGTTCCACCCAAGCGCCACCCCGTTCCCGGCGCGGCTGCCAGCACGCTGGCAAATGCTGCGTTGCTCTCGAACGGCGGTTTCGCGGCGCGCGCCGCGTCTGCGCGCCCGGCGGCGGCTGCACGTGCCACTCACCCGCTGCCCCCGGCGGCACGCCAGCTCACCTTCGACCGCTTCGTCGTGGGACCGAGCAATCGCCTCGCCGTGGCCGCGGCGCGCGCCCTGGTCGAGGCGCCGGAGGT
>CAYVDO010000635.1:0-2823 GCA_964450125.1 uncultured bacterium | reverse complement strand
GCGGAGAGATGGACGGCGAGCGTGGAGACCCGGGCGCCGCTCGGTCGGGGTGGCAGCAAATCTGGGGCTCTTCGAACCCTCTGCCCCGCCGGTAGCGCAGTGCTTGCGGGGCCACGCCGCTGATGTGGGCCACTCACGCGCCCCACGCGCGCCGGCCGCTGGCCGTGCGTCGCTTGAGCAGGAACAAGAAGAAGGGTGCCCCCAGCAGCGCGGTGAGGATGCCCACGGGAATCTCCGTGGGCTTGGCGACGGTGCGCGCCGCGGTGTCGCACACGATGAGCAAGATCGCGCCGGCCAGCGCCGCCGCCGGGAGCAACCCGCGGTGGTCGGGCCCCACCAACAGCCGAAGCGCGTGGGGCACGATCAGCCCGATGAATCCGATGGTGCCTGCCGCCGCCACGCACGATGCAGTCATGAGCGCTGCCGCCGCGAGCAGCGCGCGTTGCACCCACGCTGGGTTCACGCCGAGGTGCGCGGCCATGGCGTCGCCGAGCGCCAGCGCGTCGAGATCGCGGGCGAACGCCAGCAGCACCGGCACGCACACCGCCACCACCAGGACCAGCGGCCAGACCTGCGCCCATTGCGCTCCTGCGAGGCCACCCATCATCCAGAACACGATGCCGCGCGTCTGATCTGGGCTGGACACCACGATGCAGAAGCTGGTGATCGAGGCGAAGAGCGCCGAGAGAGCCACTCCCGCGAGCACCAGCGTCGCGCCGTCGCCGTCGCCGCGGTTCATGCGACCGATCCGGTACACGATCGCGACCGCCAGCAGGCTGCCGGCGAAAGCGGCGAACGGCAGCACGCCGGGAATGGTGCGCTGGAGGCCCAAGGCGATGACCGCCGCGGCCCCCATCGTCGCGCCGCTCGACAAGCCGAGCAGATACGGCTCGGCGAGGGGGTTGCGGAAGATGCCCTGCATGACGGTTCCCGCCGCCGCCAGCGCGAGACCCACCAATCCCGCCAGCGCCACGCGTGGCAGCCGCACGTCACGCACGATGCGGGTCTGGGTGTCGGTAGCGGCGGGATCGCCGTCGGCACGGGTGAGGCTCTGCCACACGATCGCGGCGACGCGCGACGGCGGGATCGACACCGTGCCCGTGCCCACGCCTGCGACGAAGGTGGCGATCAGGAGCGCACCGAGGAGCACGATCGTCCGTCGCACCGAGGGTCGCTTCACCGTGCGTCTCCGGCGCCGCTTGCGGCGCGCGTGTCGGCGAACGCTTCGGGGTGGAGCCATTCGGCGAGCCGGCGCAGCGTGTCGGGGAAGCGCGTCGAGACCCAAGTCGAGGGGCGCACGGCGAGCACGCGCCCGCGCTGGACTGCGCGCAGGCTCGACACCACCTCGTGGGTCTTCGTCCATTGCAGCTCGGACGGATCGACGATGATTGCGTCGGGATCGCTGCGCAGGATCTCCTCGTAGCTCACGCGGTGATAGCCGGCGGGGGACGCGAACACGTTCTCGCCGCCCGCCTTGGTGAGCAGCTCGTGATCCGGAGTGCCGGTGCCCGCGGTGAGCGGCGGTGATCCCGGCAACGGATAGAGGAGCGCGACTCGCGGGCGGGGCCGGCCCGCCACCCGCGCTTCCACGTCGGCGACCTCGGATGTGAGGCGCTTCACCAGCGCGGGGGCCGTGCTGCTCTCCCCACGTACGGCGATTTCCACCTGATCGATGGTGCGCAGCACGCCCGCGAGATCGTCGGAGGGCGCGGGCGTGTAACAGAGCATGCCCGCGGCTTCGAGGCCGTCGCGGGACGGGCCGAAGGCGCCGAGCACCAGATCGGGCTCGAGGGAGAGCGTGCGCTCGACGCTCACCGCGTTCACGTCCCCGACCCGGGCGGTGCCGGTGAAGCGCGGCGGAACCTCGGGCGACGATGCGATGCCTACCACGCTCTCCGCCAGCCCCAGCTCGTCGAGGATCTGCGCGAAGAGCGCCGGTCCCGCCACCACGACGCGGGCCGCGGGCTTCGTCAGTCGCACCACTCGGCCACGGTCGTCCTGGATCTCCACCGGAAAGCCCGCGTGTGCCGTGCGTGCGGTGGCGAGCAGCAGCAGCGCCGCAGTCAGCCAGCGGTGACACCGAAGTCCCGTCACGACGCACCTCGTCCCGCCAGCCGCACGTGGCTGCGGGGTGCGCGGTCGAGCGCGGGTGGGGGCACGATGCCGCTGAGCGCGCGCCACAGCCCTGCCGAGGCTCTGCCGGCATCTCCCGCGAATACGATCACTACCCAGTCGCCGACCTCGGAGGGACCGAGCGCCGCTTCCACGCGGGCGGCGTCGTGGGCGTTGCGGCGGCTGAAGCTCGCGTCGACGTCGGTGAGCTTGAGACCGGAAGGTTCGCGGGTGAGCAGCAAGATGCCGGTGGCACCCTCGCGCACCGCTGCGTCACGCACCTGCCAGGTCTTGGGTGTGTGCGTCACGCCGCGCACCAACGCCCCACACGCAGCGCGGTCGAGTCCCATCTCGATCAGCTCGATCTCGGCGACCCTCGGCACGCGCGCGAAGAACTCGTCGAGCGTGAAGCTCGCTGCATCGCTCAGAAACGTGCCGGGCTTGGCGAACTCGACCCAGCCCAACGCTTCCAGCTTTTCGAGCTCGGTGCGCACGACGCTTTCGGTCCAGTGGGTTCGCTCCACCAGCGTGCGACGCCCGAGTGGGCCGCCCCGCAAGTGAAAGAGCAAGCCGAGCTCGAGATGGGGTCTTTCCAACGGCTCTTTGTGGGGTATCATATCCCACCTCTCACGGAGCTCACGATGCTCACGGCGCTCGTCGGCGAGGTGGGATAATTTATCCCACAATGCCGAAAGATCAAGCCCACCGAAC
>CAYVDO010000634.1:0-2825 GCA_964450125.1 uncultured bacterium | reverse complement strand
CAGTCGCGGGTCAGGAAGCGGCATCCCTCTTGCTGAGTCGAGGTCGGTGCCGCTCAGCCGGCCAATCTGAACGCTGAGCATCCCGATCGGCGGTGTCGGTGCGGGCGCGCGCTGCGCTGTCCCGCGCAGGTGGGGCAGTTCGGCCCGCTCCGCCCGCGCGCTCCCATGGGGTCGAATCGGACCGCTTGGCAGGGGAGCGCCTCGCCTGAGCTCGGTCTAGCGATCGGCGCGCGAAGCGGGCGGTCGAGCTCCGCGTCGCCCAACGGAGGACGACGGATGCACATCGAAACCACGACTCGCGCAGGCCGATTGCGGCCCAATGCGCGCAGCGAGCAGCCATGACTCGGCGTGCGCCGCGGTGGTCGGGGAGGTCGACCTGGACGGTGCTCGCTCTCGTCGTCTGGACTGCCATCCGAACGAGCGCGAGCGCCGCCGACGTCGCCGCGGCGACGTCAACCGCCGCCGAAGCGGCGTTCTTCGACGAGATCCCGTCGGTATTCGCGGCGTCGAAGTACGAGCAGAAGGTGACCGATACCCCCTCCAACGTCACCATCATCACCGCGGAGGAGATTCGCGACTTTGGATACCGCACGTTGGCGGATCTGCTTGCGAGCGTGCCGGGCTTCTTCGTCACCAACGACCGTAACTACAGCTACGCGGGCGAACGCGGCTCTTTGCGCCCCGGCGACTTCTACTCCCGGGTGCTGTTCCTCATCGACGGCCATCGGGTCGACGAGCCGGTCTTCGACTCGGCGAGCATGGGGCACAGCGTCCTCGACCTTCGCTACGTGGTGAATCTACGAACCCTGCGGCACATGAATCTGGAGCTCGACTCGCAGACCCTGCAGGGCGCCGACCGCACCTTCGAATGAAGGCCGCTGTCGAATCGATCCGGACGGTCAAAAGCCCTTCCACTCGGGTTTGCGCTTCTCGAGGATCGAGGCCACGCCTTCTTTGGCGTCGCGGGTGGACGAGGTCATGGTCGAAGCCACGCATTCGTAGTCGAGCATCTCGTCGAGAGTCGAGGTGAGCGCCTTGTGGACGAAGCGGCGCCCGAGGTCGATCGCGACGCTGGGGCCGGTGGCGAGCTCTTTCGCATACGCGAACGCGGCTTGGAAATCCTCACCCTCGGGCACCAGCTCGTCGACGAGGCCTACGCTCTTCGCTTCCTCGGCGCCGAACATCTTGCCGGTCTCGACCATCATGAGCGCCACCGGCAGGCTCACGATGCGCGGCAGAAACCAGGTGATCCCGCAGTCCGGGCTGAAGCCGCGCTTGACGAAGATCGCCGAAAGCTTCGCGGTCGAGTCTGCGAAGCGGCGGTCGCACGCGAGCGCATAGGCGAGCCCCGCGCCCACACAGGCGCCGTGGATCGCGGCGATCACCGGTTTCTCGACGTCGATGATGGCCTTCGTGAACGCGGCGAACGGTCCGCCGGGGGTCTTCCGCTGCGAACGCTTCATCGGGATCGACGGATCGGAGAGGCCGGGCAGGGGACGCGCACCCGCACCACTCACGAAATCAGCGTCGCCGCCGGCGCAGAACGCCTTGCCCGCACCGGTGAGGAGAATCGTGCGGACCTCCTCGTCGTCGCGAAGCTCGTTCAGGAGCTTCACGAGGTCTGCGGCGAGCTCCCAGCTCACCGCGTTGAGCCGCTCGGGGCGATTGAGGGTGACGATTCCGACGCCGTCACGCAGCTCGTAGAGGTAATGATGAGTCGTTTCAGGCATCGGAGGCTCCATCGGGTTTGCGAGCGTCGCGCCCACGGCCCGAACGCGAAGAGGAGAAGTGTACGCGGGGCGCGAACGCAAGGCTCACGAAGACCACGAGAAAAATGGGCGTGGCACAGATGCTCGAACCGCCGATCAGGTACCCGCTCACGCCCCACGCGCCTCCAACCAGCGCTGCAAGCAGGTAGGCCGGAAATGGAACACTCCGGCGCGTCTGCACCACTCAACCGCGCGACATCACCGCTTGAGCACCGTGGCGGTACCGTTGCCGCCGAGGCCGAGCGTCTGGGCGAGGCCGATCTTGGCGTTGGGCACCTGGCGCTCGCCGGCCTCGCCGCGAAGCTGCCAGCCGAGCTCACAGATCTGGAACACTCCCTGCGCGGTGGTGGCCTCGCCGAACGAGAGAAAGCCGCCGCTCGGGTTGATCGGCAGCTTGCCGGTGGGCATGGTCTCGCCGCTCTCCATGAGTCGCTCCGCCTCTCCTGGCTCGCATAGCCCCCAGTCTTCAGGAAACGCGAGCTCGTAGTAGACGGTGTTGTCCTGAAGCTCCACGAAGTCGAGGTCCTTGGGGCCGATGTGTGCTGCGGCAAGCGCCTTCTCGACGGCCATCGCGGCCTCGCTGTGGTACGCGCGTCCCGACTTGGGTGCGGGGCATGCGAGCCCCCGCGGGATGCCGTCGTCGAAGCGCGCGGTAGCGACCGCGCTCGACGCCACCCACACCGGCGCGCTCGTCTTCTTGCGCGCGAACTCGGCCGAGCACAGAAGCACCGCCGCGGCGCCATCGCTCACCGGGCAGATCTCGAAGAGACGCAGCGGATAGCTCACCATCGCGCTCGACATCACCTTCTCGAGGGTGAACTCGTCGCGGAAACGCGCGTTCGGGTTGTGGACCGAGAGCTTGTGCGCCTTGACGGCGATCTTGGCGAGCTGCTCTTCGGTGGTGCCGAACTCGGCCATGCGTCGCCGGCACAGAAGCGCCCAGAATGCCGGCCCCGGCATGCCGATCATGCGCTGACGAACGAATTCGGGATCGGTTTTCTCTTCGTTGCCCGAGGTCTGGATGAAACCCTTGGGCATCTTCTCGCCGCCCACCAC
>CAYVDO010000633.1:0-2843 GCA_964450125.1 uncultured bacterium | reverse complement strand
ACTCGCTCATCTCCGAGGACCGGATGCAGGCTCTCGCGGCGCTCGTGGTGGAGCTGCACGTGGAGCTGGCGCCGGATTCCGATCGGCTGCTCACCGAGGTGGCGCGGGCCGTCGACGAACGGCTTTCGCCGCTCGCAGCGCGGCCCCTCGAGCTGGCGTCGTGAGCGCGGCGACGAGTGGCGACCCCGTCGAGCGCATCCCGCTTCTCTCGCTGCCCCATCGCCAAGCACGCGCGCTGGCGGCGAGCGGCGTACCGGTCACGATCTGCGTGAACCCCGTCGAGTACCACGGTCCGCATCTCTCGCTGCACAACGATCGCGTGGTGAGCCTCGGCATCGCCCGCCGGCTCGCCGGTCATCTCGACCGCACCGGGCTCGGCGGGCCGTTGGTCCTCGCCGGCGACATCGAAGCCGGTGTCGATCCGGTCACCGGGCCGGGCACGCGTCACGTCGCTTTCGCGGACGTCCGGCGCGCGGTCTTGGAAGCGTGTCGCGCGGTGGCCGAGCTCGGCGCGCGCCGCGTGGTGCTCATGACCTTTCACGGTAGCCCGATGCACAACCACGCGATTCAGGCGGGCGTGGACTGGCTCGCCCGCAACGGCATCCCGACCATCGCGCCGCTGGTGCTGGCGCTCGAGGCGATGGTGCTAGCCGACACCGGCGGTTTCGAGCCCGCGTTCGCCGGCATCACCGACCAACACGAACGGACGGAGATGTTCCGCACGCTGCCCGACGACTTCCACGCCGGCTTCTTCGAAACCTCGGTGGCGCTCGCCGTTGCCACCGAGCACGTTTCGCCGGATCACACGGCGTTGCCACCGTGTCCGCGCACGCATCCGCCGCGAGCCTTGTTGGCGCTCTCCCGGCTCGTGGCTGCCGCGGGTCGACCGCGATTGGCGGGCGAGCTGCGGGTGATGGCTGCCGGGCTCGGTTGGATGGCGCTGCGACCCTTCCCGGGCTACACGGGCCGGCCGCACCGGGCCAGCGCCGCTGCAGGCGAAGTGTTCGTCCAAGCGATGCTCGATCGCGTTGGCGAGCTCGCGAAACGCGTCTTCCTCGAAGGCGCCGCGCCGCCACGGCCGCCGTTTGCTTGGATGAAGGCGCTCACGCTGGGCGGAACGGTGGCAACGCCGCGAGTCCCGCTCGCCGCGGTCGCGCTCGATCTGGGCGCGTGAGCAGCGTTCGGGCGCTTTGCTCGCGACGCTCAGACGCTCACGGCTGTCGTGGCTGCGACCTCGATCCGCGACTTCACCGTCTTCGGCCCGCGCGTGACGATGAACACCACCAGGGCCGAGGCAATCATCGCCAGCGCCCACGCCAGCCCCCACCACAATCCGGCGAGTCCCATGTGGTTGCGGAAGGCCAGCACGGAGGCGAGAGGCAACGCGAGCACGTAGTAGCCGAGCAGGTTGAAGAGCGCCGCTGGGCGCGTGCGCCCCATCCCGCGCAGAATGCCGCCTCCCACGCCCTGGATACCGTCGAAGAGCTGGAAGGTGGCGGCGATCGGCAGGATCGTCGCCGCGAGCGCAGCCACCGCCGCTTCGGCGCCATAGAAACGCGGCAGCTCGTGGCGGAAGAGCGCGAACAAGGACGCCGAGCCGCTCATCGCCAAGGCACCCACCCCCAGTGCCAGGTGCGCGGTGCGCTGCGCGCGGTGCGGATCGCCTTCACCGATGAGATGCCCCACGCGGGTGGCTGCGCCTGCTGCGATCCCCATCGGGATCATGAACGCGAGCGACGCCATGTTGAGCACGATCGCGTGTGCTGCGAGCTCGATCTTGCCCAGCCGCCCGGCCAGCAGCGTGGCGATCTGGAACGCCCACACCTCCAGGAAGTACGTGATCCCGGTGGGCATGCCGATCTTCGCGATCTGCTTCCAGCCCGTCACGTCGAACGCGTGCTTCCCCCACGGGATCCAGGCTCCTTCGTGAAGGCGGAAGGCCCGCACGGTTCCCGCGAGCATCGCGAACATCAGCAGCCGTGTCGTGGCCGTGGCGATTCCGCTGCCCGTGAGGCCGAGGGCTGGCACGCCGAGGTGGCCGTAGATGAGCACCCAGTCGAAGAGCGCGTTCATCGCGTTGCCGGCTAGCACGACGAACACGATGGGAATCGGCCGGCCGCGATTCACGAGGTACATCTGCACCGCGGTGGTCATGAGGTAGAAGGGCAGCGTCGGGATCTGCACCCACACGAAACGCGCGGCGGCCGCGGCGAGCTCGCCACTTTGCCCGAGGCCGCGCAGCACCGGGCCGGTGAACCCCCAAGCGATCCCGATCGGCACGCTCACCAGCGCCGCCACCACGACTCCACGCTGGAACGCAATCGCCACTCCACGCCCATCCTGTGCGCCGTGCGCCTGGCTGATGAGCGGATCGACGCCGAGTACCACGCCCAGGCCGAGGATCCACGTGCCGTTGGTCCAGAGGAGGCCGAGTGCTGCAGCGGCCATGGCATCGGTGCCGACGTGGCCGACCATGAGCATGTCGACGACGCCCAGCATCATGCTGCCGATCTGGTAAAGCGTGATCGGCAGCGCGATGCCGAGGAGGCGCCTCAGGTCTTCACGCGCGGACACCGGCAGGGTCATGGTGGATCTCGTCGCGCCGCAGGCCGGCGCGCTCGGGAGCCCGAGATCGTAGCAGGATGAAGCGCGGGACCGCCGCGCCTCCAGCCCAGCGGTAGTGGGTCCGTTTGCCAGGCATGCGCCGGTGCAGTCGCGAGGGTCTGGGGACTCGTCGGCGGGCACGGCTCGCCCTCGCTCGACTCCGTGTCACCGGAGGCTCGCCTCAAGCCGCGGCCACGCGATTGGGGCTCACTGCCCACGAGCGCGACTCGAGGTGCGTG
>CAYVDO010000632.1:0-2888 GCA_964450125.1 uncultured bacterium | reverse complement strand
TCCCCAAGAAGGCGTCGTTACGGGTTCGCCCGGTTCGCTTGATCTTCTTCAGCTCCTCCTGAGCCCGTTCGAGCGTGATCTCTCCGCTGCTCACTCGGGCCATCAGCGCCCTTCTAACCTCCATCGAGTCCACCACCTCTCCGGCAGCATCTGCTTTCCGCATGCGCTCCTTGGCTTCTTCGATGGCCCAGAATCTGTCGCCCTTGCTCATATCTCTCTCCTCTTCGTGGCTTCGTAGAGGTTGAGGGCGGCGGCGATGCGCTTGGCGGAAGCGCCCGATTCGCAGTCGCAAACGTGACCGCTGACGATTTCGCCGTAGTCAACGTGGCAGACCATGTACCAAGTGCCTGCGCCCCCCACATAACGCGCCACGTACCGCACCTTCGGCCTCTTGCGCTTGGCGGTCATGGTCTCTCCTTCCATCCTTCGCGCATCGCCGGGTTCTCTCCGTCCGGCCCGGTCGGTCTGTGCCACGGATACCTCTCCGCACTGTTCACTCGCCACGCTCCACAGCGGTAGCACCAGAGCAGCGCCCCGCCCGCAATGATCCAGACGGATCGCCGGTGGTCGTGCTTCGGCCTCTTGCGCTTGGGCTTCGGGATCACGATTTCACCTCCACCCTTTCCACCGGCATCCACACCGCGAAATGCACGATGTGTCGTTCGGGCGTCGTCGTGTAGCAGAGGCTGTACGCCCCGTCCACGTGATGAAATTCGTAGATCCAGTTCTCGTCTCCTGGCCGCCGCTCCTCCTCGGCCAGCCGGAAGAGATCGCCGCGATGGAGTTCGTAGAGCTTCACTTGTCCACCTCCGCACCAGGAGCGTGCCGGGAGCAGGTGAATACGTATCCGTTCTCGGTCGGCTCTCCACACGATGCGAGGAACTTGCATCCGTCAACGTCGCAAGCCCGAGAGATGGTCATTAGGCGACAAGTCGGGCACGCATAGAGCAGGCACCCTTCGTTGAATGGGTCGGGCGCGGAGAGTAGGTCGTCTCGGGTTCCGACCCAATCGCACTCTTCGCAGATCCACCGCTCGCTCATGGCTTGTCCACCTCCGCACGGGCGGCGTCGTAGTGAATCATCGACCAGCACGCATCACAGCAGTTCTCTACGGGCTCTTGGTCTCCGGTGTTGTCGCAGGTGATTTCCTCGCGCATCCCATCCGCTGCCTCCACGCACTTCCGCAGCGCCGCGTTCTCGGCCTCCAGTTCTGCGATGCGGGCGGCGAGGCGAGCGAGTTCTTTCACCAACTCGTAGCGATCAACGGAGTAGTTGATGTCGTCGTATCGAGCATGAAGCGGGCCGTCGTCGCGGTCCTGTTTGACCGACCATCCTCGCAGCACGTCCGTCTTGGCAACGCGATGCAGCACCTTCTCGCTCACGGCTTGCCTCCTTCCAGCGCGGCGATCAGGTCGTGGATGCCGCTTGCGTCACATAGGATTGAGCCGTATGACGATGGTGGGTGCCAGTAGTCGGCGCTCTGATCGTCGCGTTCGGGGAATTCCTGCGCGCAGCGTTTGCACACCGCCCGCGCCGCCTCCTGGAGCGTGGCGCGGACAAGTGCCACTAGGTCTTCAGTCACATAGCCGTAGCTGCGCTCGTAACTATTCACGCCCTCGACGTCGTTGACGATCTGCTTTGCTAGCTTTTCGATCTCTTCGCGCGTCACGGCTTCTCCTCCAGGTCGGCGAGTTCGGCGCGGAGCCCATGCAGGCGGTCGGACAGCTCGTGGCAGTTGCACGGACCGCCCTCGCAATCGCCATCGTCGCTTATCTGGCGACGGTGCGACCCATCTGCTGGCCAGTAGTCGATTCCCTCCGCGCAGCCCTGACAGACCGTGCTGGTGGCGTTGTCTAGCTCGTAGATCAGAGCCTCAATCACCTCCCGCTTGTGGCGCGCCTCCCGTTCGGCCAGCGCCCGCTCGACGGTGGCGCGGAGCAGATCCCTAACGATGCGGCAATAGTCCGAAATGAACCTGATTCCTCCCTTGTGGATCAGGTGCAAGTGAATCTCCTCGTCGGTCGGTAGCCACTTCGACTGGTCGCTCATGTTCCCACCCTCTGATCCTCCCCCTCGCGCTGATGAATCAACCCGGACATGAGGCGCGAGGCAATCCAGTCCGAGTACGCCTCGAGCTCGTCTAGACCCCGATTGGTCGTGACGATCGTGCCGAGGCCATGACGAAACCGATGAGCAACCAACTGATCCAGAAGATCCTGCCCCGGGAGCTGCCGGTCGATCCGGGGCAGATACTCGTCCAGCAGAAGCACCTCGGCCCGAGCCGCCTGATCCTGGCCTACAGGGACTCCGGACCGGACGCTCTGGGACAGGTCCAGGGCGAGCCCGGAGCACTCCCGGAACCGGCCGGTGCGTCCCTGCTCCATGGCCGAAGCCAGCAGGGCCACGCCGATATGCGTCTTGCCGGTCCCGGGAGGTCCGTAGATCAACACGAAACAGTCGGGCTTCTCGGTCCAGTCCAGCAGGGGCTCTGGGATGGCCCTGGAGCGCCGAGGATCGAACGTAGAGATCCGCATGTGCCGATAGGGGATCGGAACACCGGCCTCGGCGGTCACGTCCCGGCGATAGGTCTGCCGCTCTTCCCGGAGCTTCTGGCGATCGTACTCAGGGCACGGCTCGTAGCCGGCGTAGTCCTGCGGCCAGCGGGCTACCTCTCCCCGGGGCATAGTCCGGGGCCGCAGGTGCCAGCCCTGATTCCCGAAGGAGCCCTTGGGCAGAGGGCAGCGGCAGTCCGAGATCGCCACTGCGGCCGTCAGGTCGAAGTCTGCGGGCATCTTGAGTTGAGCTCGCATCTTCTCGATCCGGGCTAGCGCAGTACCCGCTTGGCCGCTACGGAGGCGCTTCTCTTGCTGGGGGGAGAGGGATCGTCC
>CAYVDO010000631.1:0-2901 GCA_964450125.1 uncultured bacterium | reverse complement strand
GTACGCGCTGCACGAGCCCCGTTCTTCCGCTGACGACGGCGATCGATCATGCTCGCGCCCATGGGCCTGAGGATCAGCGCCGGCGAGTGGGCCGGGCTCGTGGCGGCATGGGAGAAGAGCGGGCGGTCGGCGGCGTCGTTCGCGGCCGAGCAGGGAGTCGCGGAGTCGTCGTTGCGTTGGTGGAAGACCGAGCTCGCTCGTCGAGCGCGGAAGGAGCCTGCACGTCGCTCGCCTGGTCCTCGTCGGGCCCGCTCCGTCGCCCTCGCGCGGGTGGTGCGTGAAGGAGAGACGGCGACTTCCGAGCGCACAGGACAAACGGTCTCCGTCGTCGTCGGCGGCGCACGCATCTTGGTCGAGCCAGGCTTCGACGAGCAGCTCCTTCGCAAGGTCGTTCAGGCTCTCGGCGGGGCTCGATGATCCCGACCGGCGTTCAGGTCTTCCTCGCGCTCGAGCCGATCGATCTGCGGTGGTCGTTCGATCGCCTGAGCGGCGCCGCGCAGGAGACGGTCGGGTACGACGCGCGTTCCGGCGCGCTCTTCGTCTTCTACGGACGACGGAGGGATGCCTTGAAGGTCCTCTTCTTCGACGGCACGGGTATGTGCATCTTTTACAAGCGATTCGACAAAGGCGTCGTTCGCATTCCGACCGATCTTCCCCCGGGCACGACACGCGTGGAGATCGACGACGCGACGCTCGAGGCGCTGCTCGATGGCATCGAGGTCGAGGCGGAGCCCGCATCGAAGAGAAAGCGCGCCGTGCACTGACGCGCGCTCTCGCACACGGTGCGATCGAAGTGAAGGCGACGAGCACTTTGAGACTCGACACCTGATCCTGCGCGCCTTACTTCACGCGGCGTGGCGGAGCTCGACACCTCGTCTCCAACCGAGATCGCCCTCGCGGCGCGAGTTCGCGAGCTCGAGGCGAGGCTGGTCGGTGAAGAGAAGCTCGCGGCGATGCTCGCGAGCGAGCGGGAGAAGCTCGCAGCGGTCACGGCCGAGAGGGACAAGCTCCGTCGGGCCTACGAGGCGCTCAAGACGGAGCTCGAGCTCATGAAGCGGCGCATCTTCGTCGCCAAGGCCGAGCGCATCGACGTGACGCAGCTCGAGCTCGAGTTCGCAGCGACGAAGGCGCGGCTCGACGAGATGGCCAAACAGCTCGGCGAAGAATCCGCGCCGCCGGAGCCGTCCGAGACGCCTCCCCCTCCGCCGTCCTCGTCGAAGAAGCGGACGTCGACGCCGAAGGGCCGTCGCGATCTGTTCGCGGCCGACATGCCCGAGAAGCGGATCGAGATCCTCGATCCGGTGCTCGAAGGGAAGGCCGAGCGGATCAGCTTCGAAGAGAGCTGCCGTCTGGGCTACCAGCGCGGAGGTCCCATTCGCATCGTCGTCGCTCGCGCGACGTACAAGGTCGAAGAGCCCGCGTCCGAGCCGGAGATCGTCACGGCGACGAAGCCAAAGGAGCTGTTCGAGCGTGGCCTGCTCGCGCCGTCGCTCATCGCGCATCTGCTCGTCTCGAAGTATCGCTACGGGTTGCCGTTTCATCGGCTCGCTCAGATGCTCGACGCGCAGGGCGTTCGGCTCGACGACGGCACGATGTGCCGGTACGCCGAAGACGCAGGCGCCACCGTCGGCTGCATCGTCGACGCGATGGCGAAGGAGGCGAAGGAGACGGCCTTCTGCCTCTCGACCGACGCGACGGGCGTGTGCATCCAGCCGACGCCGCTCGGCGACGGTCGGCGTCAAGCCTGCCGCAAGGGGCACTTCTTCGTCGTCCTTGCCGATCAGGATCACGTCTTCTTCGAGTTCCAGCCGGCCCATACGAGCAAGGCCGTCTGCGAGATGTTCAAGGGCTTCAAGGGCTACATCCAGGCCGACGCCCACTGCATCTACGACGCGCTCTTCCGTGGTGAGCCGCTCACGAAGCCTGGCGAGAAGCCTCCCGACGAAGTCGGGTGTTGGTCGCATTCGCGACGACGGTTTTGGGAGGCGGCGATCGCAGCGAAGAGTCCGGCGGCACGCGAGGCACTCCTTCGCCTCCGAGCGATCTTCAAGCTCGAAGAGGAATGGGCGGATCTCGCGCCGCAACAGCGACACGAGCGGCGACAGCTCGTTGTTCGCCCGATGCTCGACGACTTCTTCGCATGGGCGAAGGAGGAGTTCGCGCGCGTGCGCGAGGTCCGCGGCATCGTCAACGCAGCGTTCGGCTACGCCGTGCGACAAGAGCAGCCCCTCCGCCGGTTCCTCGACGACGGTCGCCTTCGCATGACGAACAACCACTCTGAGCGGAGCCTGAGGCCCATCGCCGTCGGGCGTCGAAACTGGCTCTTTTGCGGCTCCGATGATCACGCGACCGCCGCGGCGAACCTCTTCTCGCTCATGGCCTCGTGCCAGCTGCACGGTCTCGTCCCCGAGACCTACCTCGCCGAGGTCATCCGCGTCCTGCCGCACTGGCCCCGCAACCGATACCTCGAGCTCGCGCCGAAGTACTGGAACGGGACCCGCGCTCGCCTCGACGTCGACGAGCTCGCGCGCGAGGTCGGCCACCTGACCGTCCCACCTCCGCCGTCCACGGAACAGCAGCCGGCCGCGGGCTGATCGAACGATCGCGTCCACGCGCGAGAGTCTGTGTCACGCCACGAGTTCCGTCGAGAACGGGGCTCGTGCAGCGCGTACCGAACTGACGCGTGCAGCAGTCGCACGGGCGGCGTAACCTGCTCGGCCTGATGCGAAACGCGCTCGGGTTCTTCGCCGCCAGTCTCCTCCTCGTTTCCTGCGGAGGCGACCCGCTGCCGCAAGCGCCGCACCCCACGCCGCCGCCTCCGAAGGTCGAGCCCGCGCCGGCGCCCGTCGCGGCGCCGGCGCTGAAGCCGGGGACCACGAAGCGGGTCGTGATCGTCATGGG
>CAYVDO010000630.1:0-2902 GCA_964450125.1 uncultured bacterium | reverse complement strand
GCCGTCACGGCGAGGCGCCGCGCCGTGGCCTGCGCGAGGAATTCAGCCACGGTGAAGCGGGCGGCCAGCTCGCCGATCCACAGATCGAGAAGCTCGCGGTGCTCGATCCGATTCGCCGAGGCGCCGCGAAACATCGGATCCAAGGCGTCGTCGTTACCGCTGGTCTCGGCGATCCAGCGCGCCAGCGCTTCCCAGTGCAGCGGGCGATTGACGATGAGGTAGACGAGGCCGTCGCTGCACGCATACGCGCCGGAGGGAACGGATGCGAAGAGACTGGTGCCGCGGCGCTTGGGTTCGATGCCGTCGTCCAGGTACTTGGCGATTCCGCAGACGTGGGCGATCGATGCGAGCGCTTCCAGCGCGGACACGTCCACGTGCTGGCCACGACCGGTGCGCTCGGCGTGGTGAAGGGCGAGTAGCGCACCGGCAACGGCGACGATCGAGGCGCTCACGTCCGCTTGCGCGCCCGCGAGGCGGACTGGCGGATCGTCCGCCTCGCCGATCAGGTGTGCCGCACCGGCGGTAGCCGAGGCAATCAGGTCCGACGACAGCCAGCCGCGTCGCGGGCCGGTGGAGCCGAATCCCGTGAGGGAGACGTGAACCAGGGCGGGGTTGAGGGCTGCCAGCGAATCTGGCCCCAATCCCAGGTGCGCGAGCCGGCCCGGTGCGAGGCCCTCGACGAGGATCGCCGCGGAGCGGAGCTCAGCGCGCAATCGGTCGCGGTCGCCGGCGCGATCGAGGTCCAGGCGCGTCGCGCGTTTTCCTGCGTTGAAGTAGAGGTGGGCGATTGCGCGTTCCGGCCCGGCGAGGCCGTCGAGAAACGGCCCGCGGTGGCGGATCGGCGCGCCGTCGGGCGGTTCGATCAGCACCACTTCGGCACCGAGGTCGGCGAAGGTCCGCCCGGCGGGATGGGTGATGGACGTACGCTCCGCCACTTCCACCACGCGTCGGCCTGCGAGGGGGCGTCCGGGTGTGGGATCGTTCGCGTCGGAGGCTCGGGTCATCGGCGCGCGGCGCGCGACTCACGCGCGCGGCCCGCGATTCTACGCGGGATTCGCGTGTTGCGGGTGCAACACGTCAGGCACCACTTGCGGCCGCTCTGCTGCGCGTCTGATGAACGAGCACGAATCACCATGGGTGCGCCGTCGTAGCACGCATCTGGCGATCGGCGTTGAAGTAGATTGTGCGCCCCCATTCGAACCGAGCGGCGTGGCCGCGCGTCGATGTCGAGGAAGGACGAAGCATGAGTCGAGGAGCGCTCGCAGGGATCCGCGTGATCGAGCTGGGCGGAGGAGTGTCGGCTGCGTTCTGTGCGCGACTCTTCGCCGATTACGGCGCCGACGTCATCAAGGTCGAGGCGACGGGGCGCGGCGACGAGACCCGAACCTGGGGGCCTTTTCCCGGCGACGCCCCGCATCCCGAGAAGAGCGGCACGTTCTTCTTCCTCAACACCTCCAAGCGAAGTGTGGCCCTCGACCTATCCATCGAAGCGGAGCGTGAGAAGCTGCGCGCGTTGGTACGAGGCGCCGACGTCGTCGTCGAGAACCTCGCACCTGGCGCGCTCGCGAGCCTCGGTCTCGATTACCCGCGCCTCGCGATCCTCAATCCGAACCTGGTGATGATCTCGATCACTCCGTTCGGTCAGAGCGGACCCTACGCGAGCTGGCGAGGGCTCGATCTCAACGCATACCACCTCTCGGGCGCGAGCCATCGCTATTGCGGCCGGCCCGGCGAATCGCCGCTCGAGCACGGGACGTTCGCCGCCGACTTCTTCGGTGCGATGACGGCGGCGTCGTGGGGCCTGGCTGCCGTGCTCGGCCGCGGCCGGGTCGGCGGCGGTCAGCACCTCGACGTGTCGAGCGCCGAGGCCATCGCCGCGGCCTTCGTGGGCGGCCAGAACATCGGCGGCTACGCACAAGACGGGAAGTGGGAGCGACGCACCGGTGTGGGCATGCCGCTCGGCGCGCCGGCCACGATCCTGCCGTGCGCCGACGGACACGTGTGGATGCTCGCCCTCGAGCCCGGTCAATGGAATGGGTTGGTGAAGGTGATGGGCGAGCCCGAGTGGGCGCAGCTCGACATGTTCCAGGACATGTTCCAGCGCGCGCAGAACTCGGACGTGATCTATCCGTTCATCGACGAGTGGCTGGCGGACAAATCGAAGTTCGACGTGATGGAGCGCTGTCAGGCAGCGGGCGTTCCGGTGACCGCCGTATTTCGGGTCGGCGAGGCCGCCGAGCAGCAACACTTGAGGGAGCGCGGTTATCTCGTCGAGGTCGAGCATCCCGAGCTGGGCCGGGTGCGCACCCTGGGGGCGCCGTTCAAGCTGCCGGCGAGCCCGGGTGGTCCAAGTCGTCCTGCGCCGCGGCTGGGCGAGCACACCGCCGAGGTTCTCGGCGCAGCACCGGTCGGCGGCGGTGACGCACGGACGAGTGACGTTCCCCCGTCTCCATCGCCCAAGACCGAAACCGGTGCGGGCATGCCGCTCTCCGGCATCCGTGTGGCGAACTTCGGCTGGGTCTGGGCCGGGCCGGTGGTCGGGCAGACCCTCGGGTTCCTGGGCGCCGACGTGCTCAAGATCGAGTCGCGGGCGCGGATCGACATGACGCGCCAGCTTCCACCTTTTGGCGAGGGCATCCGAGACCCCAACCGCAGCCTTTCCAATCACGCGTGCTGGGCGGGACAGGGCAGCGTCACGCTCAACCTCAAGAAGCCCGAGGCGCGGCGCCTCGCGCTGGATCTCATCGCCACCTGCGACGTGGTGATCGAGAACTTCGGCCCGGGTGTCATGAACGAGCTGGATCTCGGTTACGAGACCTTGCGCACGGTGCGCCCGGATCTGGTGATGTTCTCGATGCCCGCGGCCGGTCTCACCGGCCCGCTCAAGGACATCCGTACGTAT
>CAYVDO010000629.1:0-2939 GCA_964450125.1 uncultured bacterium | reverse complement strand
GTGTCGGGAACGAATTTCCCGACACACTCCTAATGGCGCATGTAGGCGATCGGCTTCGCTCCCGTCAAGCGCACGGCGAATCCCTCGTCGTACTTGGTGCGCCCGCACCGTGGCCTGGCCCGAAGCGTCATGACGGAGCTCGCCCGCCGTCGAGCTCGAGCCCGGAATCGATCTCGTCGTCGTCGTGGCCTCGCTCGCAAGCGCGAGGTGCCGTCCTTCCGAAGCCATCTCGGTGAGCCGCTCGCACCTTGGCATTGGCCTTGCCGCCGCGATGCGGCGGCCGGGCTTCACCATCGGCCCACTCGAGGAATCACGATGGTTTCGCCGCGTACACCCCTCGGCCGGGAAACGCGGAACGCAATCCGCTCGTTGCATTTTGCGCTTCGCGCTTGCGTGCTCGCCACGACGTGACGCCCCGCAACCTCGAGCCTCCCCCCACCGCGCTCGCGACCTGGAGCCCTCGACGATGCGGCTGATGCTGGTGAATCCGTTTCTGGCCGGCGACTTCAGCGCGCTCAACCTGTCGCTCACCGCGGTCGGGACGTACGTCAATCAGCGCACCGAACATCGCGCCTCGATCTGCGATCTGGTGTTCCACCGGCGTCGGTGGCGCGAGCACCTCGCGGAGCGGATCGCCGCCGAGCGCCCGGACCTGGTGGGGCTCTCGTGCGACGCGCTCTACATGCAATACGTGCGGCAGGTCGCCGCCGAAGTTCACGGCCGGCACGGCATCCCGGTGGTGCTCGGCGGCCACCACGCCTCGACCCGCCCCGAGGAGACGATCGCCGTCGAAGGCGTCGAGGCGGTGTTCCTCGGCGATGCCGAGCGCACGCTCCACCAGTACCTGGACCGACGTGCAGCGGGGGCGCGCTGCGACGACATCCCCGGAGCGTGGACGCGCGACGCCGACGGCCACGTGACGCGCAACGGTCGCGGCCGGTTCGAGCCCGACCTCGACGGCCTACCGAGCCTCGACCACGATCTGTGGCCCGACCTGGATCGATACTTCGAGCTTCTGGGCTCACTCTACGAGATCGGCAGCCGCGGCTGTCCGTACCGCTGTACGTTCTGCGACGCGCCCGGCCTCGCCGACGCCGTCGACGGCCGCTATTTCCGATTCATCGACCCGCGCCGTTATGCGCGCGACCTGGCGGAGAGCCATCGCCGCTATCGCGAGCGCGGTCTCACGATGTTCATGCTCTACGACTCGGTGTTCGCCATCGACGCCGGATGGGTGCGTGCCTTCACCGACGAGTACCGCTCGCTCGGCCTCGCTCGCGCGATCGGCTACTCGGTGTTCTCGCGCATCGAGCACCTCGACGACGAGCGCATCCGCCTGCTCGCGAGCTCCGGGTGCACGATGGTGCGGCTCGGCATCGAGGCGGGCGACGAGCGGGTGCGCGCCGACGTCTACGGCAAGCGCTTCTCCGACGGACAGATCTACGACACCGTCCGCAAAGCCCACGCCGCGGGCTTGAGCCTCACGCTCTACTTCATCTTCGGCGGCCCGGGCGAGACCCAAGCGAGCTTCCGCAAGACCATCCGCATGGCGTGGGAGCTCGACGTGGCCCGTACGCCTTTCTACATCTACCGGCCCTTCGCCGACGCCGGCCGCGCCCAGCTCGATGCGCTCGGTGGACGAATCGACGAGAAGCGCTGGCAAGATTCGGCGGACTTGAGCTTCGGTGCGGCCACCGCCGGCGCCGACTGGGGACCGCGCACCGTCGAGCTCTATCAGCTCGCGGCGTACGGGCTGACGCTCGCGCGCTATCTCGTGCGCACGCTGGTGCGCTTGCGGCATCGTTACTTCATCCGGCTCGCGCGCTACCTCCGCCGCGGCACGCAGCTCGGCATCCAGGTGCGCTACCTGTTCCCGTACTTCCACGTCTTCGCCGACGAGACGCTGGACCGTCCCAGCATCCGACCGCAAGACCGCGAAGCCCCGCGCGAGTGGAATCCGGCCAGGCCGGCGGGCTCGCTCGATCAGCCCTTGAACACCACCGTGAGCACTCGCTGGCAGAGCTCGATGTCGTGACTCGCAGTCGAGATGCGCTGGGTCTCGGGCGCGTCCAGACGAAAGCGAGCCAAGGCACGACTGGTGCGCCCGTGCCACGGACACACGAGCGCCCCGTCGGTGGCGCGGACTTCGTCCAAGCAAGCACCGTCGTGAAGGCACATGCGCGGATAGACCACGACCTCGCCATCGCGTGCCTCGACGCGCACCCCATCGTGTCCGTCGCTGCCCAGCACACAGGTGCGCGGCCGATCGTCGAAGGCTTGCGTCTCGCGTCGCCAGCTCGAACTGGAGGCGGGAGCTACGACGTTGTCCGCTGCGACCTCGAGGGAGCGCCGATAGCTCGCGGGGGCGTCGTTGGTGAACGTGTAGCCGCGGGCGCGCAGCGCGGCGCGGCGCAGCCGTAGCGGTCGATCCTCGTCGTCGATGCGCACGTGGTTGCGGCGCAGCAAGCGCCCGATCCAGGGATGGACGAACGCGAGCCAAGGCGGCGAGCCGACGTCGAAGCGCGCTTCGACGCGCGTTCGGCCTTCGACCGCATCGAAGCTCGACTCCGAGAACAGCACGAACCCCGCGAAGCTCGTGAAATACACGTGGCGCCGGGGCGTGATCGCGAAGTGCGAAACCGCGAGCGGTAAGCGCACGCCGGCGACGCGCTGGAACAACAAGCTCGCCGAGCGATCGTCGGACACCGCCACCGGCACCGCACCGAGCGCACCGTGCACCTGCGAGACGTGCGCGAGATCGCGCTGGTTCCAGTCCACGTCGCACGGCGCGTAGTCGCCGATCTCGACGCACACGACGCGCGAGAACACGTAGCCCCGCCGCTCGAGATCGCGCCGCGCGCCGCTGGGATCGACTTCCACGCTCCTAACAGGCCGCTGAAAAACTCGCCGGAGCGAGTTTTTCGAGCCTGTCGATGCTT
>CAYVDO010000628.1:0-2941 GCA_964450125.1 uncultured bacterium | reverse complement strand
ATTGCACGATCGCACCGACTGTGCTTGGCCCGGCCAAACCGTCTTCCTTCAGCTTGGGATCTGCCCCGCCCTTGTTCGCGGGGATCTGGTTGAGCGCCTTTTGAATGGTCAGAACGTCTGCGTTCCTGTTCGTGCCACCTTGGCCCACCGAAGCTGAAATGATCACCACGACGCAGCCCTCCTAGCATGAGTGCATGAATCTACGGATGCGACTGATCTTTCGACGTCGCTGCTTCACCGATTGGGAGTAGCCAGCCGTGTGCGCGGCGTTCATCGCGCACGTCGACCGCTCCAGCCGTGACCCGCGTCTGCAGGATCGCCGGCTCGTGCGGCATGAAGCGCACGCGGAGCGACCAGCGTACGATGCGCGCCAGCGCGAATCGGCCGCCTGAGTCGGTGGTCGCACCATCGGTCCTTCTGTGTGCGAGCGCTTTCGCTCGACTTGGGCGCAGGCGCCGACCGCGCGTGCCCGCTTTCGAGACGACGCCATGGACGGCGGAGAAGAGCACCAGCTCCTCGACCAGTGGCACGGCGTTCCTCTCGATGAAGGCGAGCAGCGCGAGGACGAATGCGGCGCAGAGGCCAACCCGTCGCATGGGATGCCCAACGGAAACCCCGACGACTTCTGTGATTTGGTGACCACGCTCACTCTAGAGACACGACAATCTCCGGTCAAGCCGCGCACGTCACGACAGCACCACCGCGCTCGATGGCTGGCCACCGCAGGAGACGACGCGGATCGTGCGCCCACTCGAGATCATTCCGAGCGAGAGTCCACGCAGAATCGCCGGTTGGTCGAGTGCGGAACTCGGTAAGGCGTGTGCGCGGCTCGGGGCGCGGGGGTGGAAATGCGCAAACCGTGCTCTGGCCTTGCCGCTCTGCGGGCACCTCGTTGCTGCGTCGGGCCCGTGGCGCATCCGGATGCCCCATCCTTCATTCGTGCCACGCGTCGTCCGCGAGCACGCCGTGGTATGCGAGGTCCAGTTCGGCCCGGCTTGCCGGAACGTGCAGCACTCGCGCCATTTGCGTTGCGGTATCGCCCGCGGCGCCGACGAACGTCATGCCGAGCGCCGCGTGGATGCTGAGTGGCGAGAGGAACAGGATCCGCGGCCTGGCCGCCACCCGCGCCCACAGGTCGGCGGCGAATGCGTTGGCGGACGACGCCACGTCGGTATGCGAGGGCGACGTGCTTCTCGGCGCGGCCGACACCGCAGCGCGCGCGCAAGACAGAACCACGACGATCGCGCAGGTCAGGGCCTCGTGTGTCATCTCGCCGCCTTCGCGGCGGCGAGCTCGGGAGCCACTTCGCGGCGCTTCAGCCCGTCGAGTAGACGGCGTGCGCGACGCAGATCGCCGGATCCGAGGTTGCGACCTCTGCGTGAGGCGCTTCGTCGTTCCAGCGGCGCTCGAGCTCGCCACGGAAGGAATCGAGCACCTCCTGATCGCGCTCCGCGCGGACGCGGTCCGGCGAGCAGGCGCGCGGACGGTCCAGGATCATTTCGTAGGCGATACCGGTCGAGTCGAGCTGCTCTCGATACCAGCGGTCGGTGTCGAGGAACGGCAGGTAGAAGCCGGCCGCGGTGAGGCTGTCCTCGATGACGCTTCGCAGCGCTCCCTGCACGTTCACGGTGTCGATCACGCACGTACCGCCCGGCCGCAGTGCTGCTCGGAAGGTCTTCGCGGCGGCCGCCATCGCGCTGGGCGAGAGGCCCTGGTAGGCGCAGGTGTTGATCACGACGTCGAACGTCCGGTTCTCGGGTGGCGCCAGCGTGAAGTCGTGCTCGAAAACCTCGAGCGTGCCGTGTGTCTTCCCGGACTCGCCCTGTGCCAGGAATTGCGCGAGGACGTACTGCTGGTACTGAATGGCGACACGGGAGAAGTCCGTCGCGGTGACGCGGAAGCCACTACGCCGCGCGTACATTCCCGGGTACGGATCGATCCCGCATCCGGGGAGCCACAGCCGCCCACCCTTCTCGCGCACGAGCTTCACGAACCGAACCATCACCGAAGCCGGAATCTCCCCCACGCGTAGCTGGGCTTCGAAGTGGCGGTTCCATGCGCTCTTGTCGCTCCAGTCGGACGGAATGGACGTCTCGTCGCCGCTGCCCTCGCGCTCGAAGGCGCCCATGCCGCAACGCGACGCCTGCGGGCGCCGCCGGCGCCCTCGGGACCCAGCGGTGCCATCGTATTCGTACACGGATTCCATGGTTTCGGTACGCAGCGTGATGACTTCCGTTCCCGCGGGCAGCCGCCAGGGCATGCGGCTGGCTCTCTTGACCACTTCACCGTAGATACTCATCGTGCTCGCATCGACGACTCGCTCTCCGTGCCCGTGAATCGCCGGCGTCCCCACACTCGCCGGCAGGTCGAGACCCAGCGTCCACAAGCCTTGCCGTAGGCCCTCCATCATCCACCGGGCAGCCCCACCGTCCGCCGCGTAGACGAAGCGGATCGTGACGATTGGCTGGTCGTCACGTTGCTCGATCCGCGGGAACCAAAACAGCGACCAGATCCCGATGGGACCCGTGGGCAGCGGGAGCTCGCTCTCGACCTCCCATCCGTCTCCTTCCTCCACCCACCGGCCGACGAAGTCGCCGATCCGGGCGTTCCACTCCGCGATCTCCCGATCGCGCATCGTCGCTGCATCCAGCACGCCTGCCAGGCCCTTCTGCACCTCTGGCGGGAAGGTGGCCATCACATCCCGGGCCAACTCCTCGTAACCCTGCATCGCCCTCACACGTCCGTTCCAACCGACCTCGTGAACGATCTCTCGCCCGATGAGGAGCTTCATCACCGGATCGCGCACCGGCTCGCCGTTTCGCGTCGTCTCCGCCGACGTGACCGTGGTCCGCACGCGATACCCGTCCGAAGTGGTCTCGAACCTGAGCCGTTCCACTCCCGCCGTCGTGTCTTCCTGGCGAGGTGCCACGACGGGATCCTT
>CAYVDO010000627.1:0-2962 GCA_964450125.1 uncultured bacterium | reverse complement strand
ACCCAAGAACGTGACGCGCTCCGAAAGGCTGCGATCGCGAGCCCGCGCTTCGAGCGCGGCGCGCTGGCTGCCCTCGCCCACGATGGCCCAGCGCCAGCGCGGCGGTAGCGTGTCTGCGACGAGTTTCAGCGCGTCGAGCGCCACGTCGATGCCTTTGTTCGCCTCGAGCCGCGCCACACTCAGGATCAGCGGCCGGCGTTCGGGTAAGCCGAGACGTTCCGTCCAGCCGGATGCGAGGGCGTCGTCGCGAAGCGACTCGATCTCCGCCAAGTCGATCCCCGCGGGGACCTCTGCGAATGACGCCGGCTCGAAGCCCAAGAGCTCGCGCGCCTCGCGCCGCGCACCTGGGTCGGTCACGATCACCACCGCCGCCCGCCGCGTCGCCGCGCGGATGCCTGCGCGAAACGGCGCGTAGAGTGCTCGCTTGCGCCAGTCGGGATTCTTGAACTCCTCCATACCTTGATTGATCACCGCGAGCCGCGGCGCTCGCTCGCCGAAACTCGGTAGCACACGAGCCACGCCCCAGGCGCCGAGCCCCTGCGCGTAGATCGCGTCGAAGGGCCGCAGGCGATGCGCCGCCACCATCTCCCGGGCCGCAGCGCGCGCGAACGAGAAGTAGTTGGTGATGCGATCCAGGATCACCGTGCCGGGCATGCGGCCGAGTCCGGGCAAGCGGCGATGACGAACGAAATGGGCCGTCGGCGCCCAGCTGCGACGCCACGCATCCGAGTCGGGCGGCTCGCAGAAGAGCACCACCTCGACGCCGGCGCGCTCGAGCTGGCGCGCGACGTCGTAGGCGTAACGCTGCAGCCCGCCCTGGAAGTGAAACGGCAGCGCGTAGCGCGAGAGCAATGCGATGCGCACGAAGACCCGTCGTCGCGTGCCCAATGGCTCACGAAGCTCGCCAATGTGGCCCGCGATGCGGCGCCTCGCAACGGGACGTTGCCGTTTTCCGCGTTCTTTCGACGCGTGCTAGCTTCCCGCGGCGCAACGCGGGATCTTCCGCGGGCCCCGTTCACGAGACCTTCGCCCATGAGCCCATCGCCTGCTGCCGGATTGGATCTCGCCGGCAAGAACGTCGTCGTCCTGGGAGTCGCGGATCCGTCGAGCCTCGCGTGGGCGATCGCCAAGGCCTTCTCCGCCCACGGCGCGCGGGTGCGCATCGGCTACCAGCAGAAGTTCTTGAGCCGCGTTCGGCTCTTGCTCGCGGAAGAACCAACGATCGAAGGGATGCGTTGCGACGTCACCAGCGACGACGAGCTGACGGCATTCTTCGGCCGCTTCGCCGAGGATCCCGTGGACGTGCTCGTCCACGGCGTGGCCTACGGGCCGCCCGAGTTCTTCAACCAGCCGCCGTCGCACGTCAGCGCCGTCGGGTACGCCCAGGGACTCGGCATCTCGTCGCACTCCCTCTCCGCGGTGGTGCGCTTCGCCGCGCCCTATCTGCGCGAGTGGGCGAGCGTCATGACGCTCACCTTCCAGGCGTCGCAACGGGCGATGCCGATGTACGGCACCATGGGAATTGCCAAGGCGGCGCTCGAAGCCACCGTTCGTTATCTGGCGCTCGAGCTGGGTCCGCGCAAGATCCGCGTGAACGCGATCTCGCCAGGCCCCGTCCAGACCGTCGCTGCCCTCGGCGAAATCCTGGCGTTCCTGCGCGAACCCGACGCCGGTCATCACCAACGGGGCCAGCTCACGCGCCTCGCGGTGGAGGCGGCGCGGGAAGAGCTCGGTCCAGGACAGCACGAAGACATCACCATCGCCACAGCCGCCTGGAGGTACGTCCAGGACGATTTCGCGTGGCGCTCGGCGCTGCCGGACGTCGTTTCGCAAGAGGACGTCGCGGGGGCGGCACTCTTCCTGGGAAGCGATCTGGCCCGCAAGATCACCGGCCAAGTGATCCACGTGGATTGCGGGCTGTCGACGGCGCTGGTGCTGTGACCGGCACGTCGTCCGTCGTGGCGACGCTCGCGATTCGACACTGACGGCCGTGCAATCGCTGGCGCGGCATCCGATGCGGATCGTCGCGGCGATCTATCTCGCCTTCGCGTTCCTCTACTTCGGCGCGGCAGCCACCCGCGGCGTCGCCCGGGGCCGCCTCATCGCCGGCGACGCGCTCTTCTACTACGCGTATCTACCGTCGCTCGTCGTCGATCGCGACGTCGACCTCACGAACGACCTCGAGCGACTGCGCGGCGACGCGCCCGCGCCGCTCAAATGGAGTCCCACGATCACCGGCAAGGCTTCGAGCCCTTTCGCCGTGGGTAGCGCGCTGCTCGCGCTGCCGTTCTTTCTGGTGGGATTGGGTCTGGACACGATCTTCGCGGGACGCAGTGACGGCTACGGCTGGCTCGCCCAAGGGTCCGTCTGCCTCGCGGGGATGACGTACGCAGCGCTCGGCACGGGGTTGCTGGTGCGCATGCTGCGCCGCTGGTACGACGACGCGACGGCGCTGGTGGCAGCCCTGGCAACGGTCCTCGCGACGCCGCTCGTCTACTACTGGCTGGTCTCGCCGGCCTACGCCCACGCGGCCTCGTTCTTCGCCGTGACCGCGTTTCTGAGCGTGTGGCTCCGGGAGCGCGAGGCGTTGCGCGGGCGCGGCGGCGTGCTGCTAGGGCTCGTGACGGGTGTCATGACCCTGGTGCGCTGGCAGGACGTGCTCTTCGTGCTGGTGCCGGCAGCCGCGCTGGTGAGTCGGTTCGTGAGGAAGGAAACGAGCGTCGAGGAGCGGCGACGGATCGGCACCTTCGTCGCGGCGGCGACCGCCGCCGCGCTGTTGGCGTTCACGCCGCAGCTCTGGGTCTGGCACGAGATCTATGGGAAATGGCTCACAGTGCCGCAGGGCGAAACCTGGGTGCGCTGGACGCGTCCCGATCTCCTCGCGGCGCTGGTGTCGCTCGACGCCGGCGGGCTCTTCACGTGGACGCCGATCACCCTCGCCGGCATCGTCGGCCTGATCGCG
>CAYVDO010000626.1:0-2969 GCA_964450125.1 uncultured bacterium | reverse complement strand
GACATCACAACGAACTCGCCAATCACAATCGAGTTCGTGACACCGACACGCTCGGGAAGGCGTCCGACGAGCTCGTCATGCTCGGGTGGATTTCGGTACGCGCTCACGCACCGTTCGGTGTGCACGTCACGCTGCGCATGCGGTCTTCGCCCCCGCGTGACTTACGAACGCACCACCGACGAGAACGCTCCTGACCACGCTGTGGATTCTGATGACCGGCCGCGCGCTCGCGCCCTCGAGCGATTCACGAGCGCGCCCGCTCACAGAATCACACAGCGCTGGCCCTCGCGCCGACGCCCCGGTGAAGAGACTGATTGAATTTCGGACGAAGAGAACGACTACAAACGTGCACGCTGAGGTCGCACGACCTCGGTGATCACCGAAAAGCGGCCACTCGTGATCACCTGAAAACCGGCCACTGAAGGTCGCTCGCGGGACGTTGACGAAGTCGTCGAACACATGGTTCGGCGACGGGGATGGCGAACGTCTTGAGCGACGAGAAGCGACACCAAGTAGAAGCACTGGGCCGACTCGGCTGGACGCTACGACGCATCCAGCGCGAGACCGGCGTGCGTCGCGAGACGGCGAGCGAGTACCTGCGTGCCGCCGGCGTGGCGATCCGTGGCCGTGGTGGTGCACCGCCAAAACCGGCCACTTCGGAATCGGTGATCACCGACCTCGAATCAAAACCGGCCACTTTGCCGGAGGTGATCACCGACCCCGACAGGTCAAAACCGGCCACTTCGGAGCCGGTGATCACCGACCCAACGCATCGGACGGCGAGCTCGTGCGAGCCGTACCGCGAGCTGATCGAGCGCTGGATTTCAGACGGGCGGCACGCGATGTCGATGTGGCAGGAACTCGTGGAGAAGCGCGGCTTCACCGCGCGGTACGCGACGGTGCAGCGCTTCGTGCGCAGCCTCCGAGACGTGCAACCACCCGAAGCACGTGTGGTGATCGCAACGCGACCAGGCGAAGAAGCACAGGTCGACTACGGCGACGGACCGATGGTGCGCTTCGCCGCAACGAACAAGTACCGGCGCACGCGGCTCTTCCTGATGACACTCGCGCACAGTCGCAAGTCCGTGCGCCTGCTGACGTGGCACTCGTCGACGAAGACGTGGGCACAGCTGCACGAGCAGTCGTTTCGTCGTCTGGGCGGCGTCACCGCGACGACCGTCCTCGACAATCTGCGCGAGGGCGTGCTCGAGCCCGACATCTACGATCCGCTGCTCAATCCGCTGTATCGCGACGTGCTCGCGCACTACGGCTCGGTCGCGCTGCCGTGCCGCGTGCGCGATCCGGATCGCAAGGGCAAGGTCGAGTCCGGCATCGCGCACACGCAGAAGGCGCTACGCGGTCAGCGCTTCGAGTCTCTCGAGGAAGCGCAGGCGTGGCTCGATCACTGGGACGAGCGCTGGGCGGACACGCGCATTCACGGCACAACGAAGCGGCAGGTCGCCGCGATGTTTGCCGACGAGAGACCGCATCTGCAGCCGCTGCCCATCGAGCCATTTCGCTACTACGCGTTTGGCGAGCGTGTCGTCCGCCTCGACGGCTTCGTCGAAGTCATCGGCGCGTACTACGCGCCACCGCCGGGATGGATCGGACGCACGCTGCGTGTGCAATGGGACGAGACACACGTGCGCCTCCTCGATCCGTCGACGGGCGCGCTTCTGCGGGAGCACCTCGTCGCGGATCGTGGACGTCATCGCATCCGACTTGAGGACCAACCATCACGCACACCGCCCGAGGTCGAAGCGCTGCTCGTGCGTGCACACGGCATCGGGCCCGCGGCCGGCGCGATCGCGGACGCGGTGTACGCCGACAACCGCATCCTCGGGATCCGTCGCGTCTTCGGCCTGTGTGGCCTCGCGAAGAAGCACGGTGTCGTCGCCGTCGAGCGAGCGGCGAAGGTCGCGCTCGACGCCGGCGCGCTCACCTATCGCGCCGTCAAAGCCTGCCTCGCTCACCACCAGGCGGCGCCGCTCGCGCTTCGCCAGGTCGATCCATTGATCCGCGAGCTGACCGAGTACCGCGACCTCGTGTGTCGCATGACCGAAGGAGATACCCCATGAACGTCGTTGAAATCGATCGCGCGCTGCGAAGGCTGCGCCTCTCCGGCATGGCTGACGTGCTCGAAGTCCGAATCCAAGGCGCGGCTGCCGAGCGTCAGCCTCATCTCGACTTCCTGTCCGCGCTCGTCGGCGACGAGCTGCTCCGTCGACAAGATCGCTTGCTCGGTCGTCGCATCAAGCTTGCCGGCTTCCGCGACAACGGCAAGACGCTCGACAGCTTCGACCTCGACTTCAACAAGAAGATGAATCGTCAGCTCGTCTACGAGCTAGCGACCGCCCGCTTCGTCGAGCAGCGCGAAGACGTGCTCTTCCTCGGTGCACCCGGCACGGGCAAGAGTCACCTCGCGCAAGCGCTCGGGCTCTGCGCGATCCAGCAAGGGCATCGCGTCCTCTATCGCGAGGCGCATGTGCTGCTCGAGGAGCTCGCGGACGCGAGCCTCGAGCGCCGACGCAAAGAGGTCATGACCGACTTCGCGACCGTCCCGCTGCTCGTGATCGACGACCTCGGAATGCGCAAGCTGCCGACCACGGCGGCCGAAGACCTGCTCGAGCTGATCATGAGGCGCTATGAGCGCGCGGCGACGCTCATCACCTCGAACCGCCCGGTCGACGACTGGGGAAAGCTGCTCGGCGACACCGCCGCAGTGACCGCCCTCCTCGACCGGCTGCTCCATCACGCTCACGTGCTCCAGTGCGGACCGCGAAGCTGGCGCACACATCACGCAGCGAGCTTGCCTAAGGACTCCAACTCGAAGTAATCAACCGCCGTCCCCGAACGAGCAAAGTGGCCGGGTTTCAGCCGATCACAAGTGGCCGGTTTTGAGGTGATCGCCGAGGACCCGAGCAGCCTCACTGCTTCGGTGCGGATGCTCAGGAGTCTTGGTGTAGCCG
>CAYVDO010000625.1:0-2975 GCA_964450125.1 uncultured bacterium | reverse complement strand
GATCCACAGCGTCAGCGCCACGATGATCGCGACACCGACGAGCGCGTAGGTCTCGGTCAGGGCGTCGATTCCGCCTTTCGTCGGCGTGCCTCCTTGTGGCATTGCTTCATCTCCCGATGGGCAGCCTGTCATTCGAGAGCCAGCGCAGGCTCAGAAGTGGGTGCACTCCGAAAGCCAAGCCTGCAGCTATCCCGCCGTCGCCACAAACCGAATCGCCGGCTCCGGACAGGCACCAGGCAGAGCAGAGCCCGCAGGCGCTACACACGTCGGCGTGCAGCGTGAATGCGGTCGGTCTTCCGCCCGTGCACAAAGAGGTGATCCAAATGCCCGATCACTGCGCCTTGGGCGGTTGCTGAATCTTCCGGCCTGCCGTCGGCTTCCGAGCCGGAAGCACGAGTTCGATCGGCGACGGTGTGCCCCCAGGGTTCGCGTAGCCCGAGCGGATATCGCTCGCTGTATCCCCCCTGACGGCGCGCGCTTCAACGAGGCGGCCAGGAGGCACCGCAAGCTCAACTTGACCAGATTGGTTGGCGTGAGCTGTCTTGGAGAGCTGAGCAGGTGCGCCTTGCTGGACATCGGCGTCGGATTTCCAGCCGTATCGGATCTCAGCGTCAGGTACTGGCGAGCCGTTCTGGTCTCGAACAGACACGAGGAGAGGTGCGGTCGGTTCTGAGATCGGGGCGATCGGCGCTGTCGTCGCCGCGACCGGTGCCGCAACCGGCGCTGCGCCCGCCCGCATGTAGTCGGCGAGTTCGTTCGCATGGACTGCAGCCGCGCTGCCATAGAACATGTTGGCTGCCACGCACGAGATGTCGATCTGGGACCGACCGCTTCCGAGCGGCGACCTAACGACTCGATAGGCGAACGTATCGACGTCGTAGTTCGACGCCTGGGTTCCATACGTCTCGATCAGGTAATCAGTCGCCGTTTGGATCTTGAGCTTCGAATGGAGCGCGATCCAGGACTGCCCACGACCCCAGACGTCCTTGATCGACGAATCATCGACTTGAAAGGACGGATTCGGATTTGGCTGATATCCCGGCTGCATCGGGACACATCCCGACATCCACCCGACCAGAGCCACCAATCCGAGCGTGCGTCGCACCAGCATCTTCGAATCTCCTCTGCCCCGGCAGAAGTTGATCATAGATCACGCCTCGTCTTCCGCGCCCGGCTCGCACACGGGTCCCGTCTGCCGGTTCCCTCTTGCTGGTAGCCCCAAGAAGGACGCTCCCTTGATCAGTGCGTCCGCTCCTCACGGCTGATCGGCAACTCCCCCACCGCCTTCCCCGCCCTCCACCTCACCTCGTCGTCGGGATCGCTCTCCGCCACCGCCTCCAGCGCCGCACGCACGCCCCGATGAGCCGTGGCGATATCCCCAAGCAGCGAGCGGCACTGCCCATGGTGTTGAGCTCGTTCAGCCACCGTCCCAGTACTCGCAGTGGGATCCCTGCACACGGTCCAAATCCACAGGAAGCCGGGAAAGCCTACGCGTCTTCGATGGGCCAGTGCATGCCGCTTCAATCTGGTCCCTGGTGAGCCCGCGAGAGCCTCGAAGGTCCGCCCCCCGGAGGTTTGCGCCGGTCAGATCGGCGCCGGCAAAGTCCGCCTCGTTGAACACCGATTCGGTGAGGTTCGCGCGAAATAGCCTGCCGCCCGAGAAGTTGGCCGACCCGATGCTCACGCGGGTGAAGTTCGTAAGGTGCATGCGAGCGCCACGAAAGTCGGCCCGTCCGAGTTTCGCGAAACTGAAGTGGGCTTCGGAGAGGTCCGAGTCTCGGAAATCCGCCTTGGCGATGGTCGTACTTTCGAAATCGGCGTCCATGAGACTCGCGTGTGGAAGGCTGAGGGATTCAAGGTGAGCGCCCGGAATTCCGAGGCCAGCCAAGGACACGCCGTCCTTCGCCAGGCCCTCGGCGGCCGCGGCACGACCGCCATCGCTGCTGCTTTCGTGCGCAGTCTCGATGACGATCCACGCCTGGTTGTGCCTTGCCTGCTGTCGGTCGCCGCACTCAGCAATGTAGGTGAGAAGGGCGGCAGCCACCGTGAGCCGGGCCAGAACACTCAGGATGGCGAGCCGACGGAGATGGCTATCGAGGCGCTCGAAGAGCCACTCGATGGAGTAGACCGGCCACCAGCGCGTCGAAGCCCTGAAGTCGCTCCATCTGACCGGTAGTTGCTGATGCTCCTCGCTCACCGTCCTGCCCCCAACATCAGCACCCCCCGCGCTCACGGCCCCAGTGCGGGCAAGTCCGAGCTTCAGCACCGGATCCGATTCACCGCGAGCGACGACCGCAAGCCCTTGTTCGCAGATCCCGCTCGCCCCGCGACGGCACGCCTTCACGCACGAGCTTGATCCGCTCTCCCCAGAACACGGGTGGCAGTCCAGCTGCCGGCGAGTCCGAGACGGCCGCCATCTCCAGCGCGGTCCGGATCCGATCGTTCGCGCCGGCAACACGGTGCGTCCAGCTCCAGCCCGTCTCCAGCGGCGACAGCTCGCGCGCGGTCGCTGTCCACTCCGCCGGGATGGGCCGGATCGGCGAGACCACCGGGGATCGTTGCACGTCGACCGCCCGCGCCGGCCGCGACGACGGAACTACGGCGACACCCAACGCCCACAGCAGAACCACGGATGCGCGCGGCCGGTTCATCGGCGGCGATCCTATCGCAGACGACGACGCACGCGCACCCCAGTGTCCATCTGGCACGCGGAACGAGGTTACCGGCGGCTGCGGGCCGCCTGGCGATGCGTATGCGAAGGTGGGAGCGTCGTGATCTCGAACAATGGGGGGACCGGATGACCACCTGGGATGATCGGCAGCGACCAAAGCCCGGACCCGACCGCGACAGAGCGATCGTCGAAGCCCTGGGCCTCCAGGTGACCGGCGCGTCCGGCCCGCCGCCGTACAGCACCGACGAAGCGGCATGCAACGCGCTGGTCGAGACGATCGAGCGGACGCTCGGGGTTCGACTCA
>CAYVDO010000624.1:0-2986 GCA_964450125.1 uncultured bacterium | reverse complement strand
GCCGGTGACGCCAGCGCGCAAGAGCTTGCCGACGTTCCACGCCGCGACGATCGCCGACAGGCCTTCTCGGCGGTGGAAGAAGAGCTCGTCGTTCGAGGCGGGCTCGGCGAAGGTGATGTGGCAGTGGGCGTCGATGAGCCCGGGCATCACCGTGAGGCCGGCCACGTCGACCCGCTCGACCGCGCGTCCGCCGGTGGCGAGCTCGGCTGCGGCGCGGTCGGCATCGGCACCGACGGCCGTGATCCGCTCGCCCTCGATCAGCACCGAGGCGCGAGGCCGCGGGGGCGCGCCGCTGCCCTCGATCAGCGTCCCGTTCGCCAGCAGCGTCGCGCGGCTCATGGCTCGCCTCCGCCAGCGGCGCCTGCTGCCCCGCCGAGCAGGATCGGATAAGTGCCCCAGTACGGTCGCTTCGTGTGCGGATCCATCGTCGGGGCCTGGCGGGGATCCGGCCGCGCTCCGCGGGCGAGGAGCCCGTGGACAGCGATGGCGACGAGACCGTAGAGGTGCTTCTCACCGGGTGCCGTGTCCTCCAGCACGCCGGCGGCGAGATCGCGACCGATGCACGCGTGCATGCCGCTGCCGAACGAGAGCCCGTAGAGCGGTACCTCCTGCGGCAGCGACCGGAACGGATCGAACACGGCCGCGCTGGGGCCGAACACGCGCACGTCGCGGTTCGCGGCCATCAGGTCGAACACCACCCGGTCCCCGGCGCGGATCTCGATTCCGCTCGCCAGCCGCACGTCCTCGAGCGCCCAGCGCAGGCCGATCGGGCTCGACGGGTTGAGGCGCACGGTTTCGTGGACGCAGCGCTGCACGAAGCCGAGGTCCGAGCGCGCGCGGTTTCGATCTTCCGGGTGGCGCCTGATCCACTCGAAGATCGCGTGGGTGGTGCGGGTGGTGGCGGTGGCCGAGGTGTGCGCACCCGCGAGCAGGAAGAACGCCACCTCGCGCCGCACGATCTCGCGTGGCAGCTCGAGGTCGTCCTGATTGCGCAGCAGCACGGTGAGGATGTCGCGCGGGAGCTCGTCCTCGCCGATCTCGCCCGCGGCGAGGCGCGCGAGCAGGGCCTGCCGGCGTGTCTGCGCTGGCGAGAAGAATGTGGCGTCGAAGTCGTCGAGTGCCTGTAACACCTCGCGCCTGACCTCGTCCTTGTCGCGTGTCGAATGGGCGAGTGTCGCGCCCTCGATGAAGGTCATGAGCAAGCGGAAGAGGTGAGCGGTCTCCGCGGATGTGCCCGCGATCCGATCGACGCCCGCCGTGGGCGCGGAGAGGTTGAGCAGTAGTGCGTGGCCGAGGTGCACGAGGTCCGCGCGTCCCGCGGCGACCAGCGGCGCCAACGTCTCGTCGACGATGCCCGGGAACACCTCGTCCTCGTAGTGGTAGTAGGTCGCACGCCGGAAGAGCCGGTTCTCCAGACGGCGGCGCTGCCGGTGCGGCTCGCCGTGCAGGTTCACCAGCACGTCCGCCATGATCACCTCACCCTCGTCGTAGAGGGCCTGGCGCAACGTGGTGGAGCGGTATGCGTCGAGGCAGTCGGCGTAGCGATCGAGCGTGACCGTATGGCCGGTGGGTGCGGGCCGCTCGCTGCTCATGCGTGGGTGACTCCCAGACCGAGCCCGCCGTCCACGGACACGATGCTGCCGGTGGTCCATTCGGCGCACGCCAGGTGTGCGATCGCCTCCGCGATCTCCTCGGCGGTGCCGATCCGTCCCAGCGCGTGCTCGGGTGCCAGGCTGTGCAGGCGCTCGAGCGCGCCGCGATCGTCGGCGAGACCGGCGCGCTGATTGATCTCGGTGAAGACCGCGCCGGGCCGCACACAGTTCACGCGGATCTTCTTGCGGCCCAGCTCCGCGGCCAGCACGCGCGTCAGTGCTTCGATCGCGCCCTTGGTGGCGGCATAGGGTGCCGCGCCGGGAAAAGCGCGCTGGGTGTGCACCGAGCCGATGAAGACGATGGCGCCGTGGCTCTTGGCGAGGTGCGGGACGCACACGCCCGTGAGCATCATCCCGGACACCACGTTGGTGTGGAACACGTCGAGGAGCTTGGTCTCGTCGAGCTCTTCGATCGGGCCCCGGTACATGTTGCCGGCGTTCGACACCAGCACGTCGAGCTTGCCGCCGCCAAAGTCGAGCGCTGCCTCGACGAGCTTGCGGCGATCGGCATCGCTCGTGACGTCGGCCTGGACCGCCTGGCAGAACGAGCCGATTTCCGCGGCGACCGACTCGATCTTCGCCACGCGTCGCCCGCAGATCGTCACGCGAGCGCCGCGGCTCGCGAAATAGAGCGCCGTTCCCGCGCCGATGCCGGAGCCACCGCCCGTCACGATCACCGACATTCCCTCGATGGATTTCATGGCAAAGCCTCAGACCTTTCCCACGGCGTCGACGGTCGCCGGGCGCGGCAGGTTCGCGATGATGCTCGTGGTCACGCCGCCGTCGATCACGAGGTTCTGGCCGGTGATGTAGGCCGCAGCGGGCGAGGCCAGGAAGAGCACCGCGGCTGCGACGTCCTCCTCGGTTCCGAGGCGCCCGAGCGGCACCTTGGAAGTGCGGAGTGCCCGGAACTCGGGGTCCGCGAAAATCGGCGCCGACATGCCACCGTCGATCATGCCGGGTGCCACCGCGTTGACCCGGATGCCGTGCTTCGCCCACTCGAGCGCGCACTGCTGCACCAGCAGCGCGACGGCACTGCTGTCCTGCAACAGGGCGGCCAGGCGCGCCAGCGGCGCATCCGGGTCGAGTGGCAGGAAGGCCGCCCCAGCCTTGCCGATGGCCAGCAGGGACAGCACCAGATCGGGTGAACGCGGCATCGCCACCGCGACGATCCGATCGCGCGCCGCGCCGAGTGCGACCAGTCGATGCGCCAGCCGATTGGCATGCTGATCGACGCTGTGGTAGTCCATCTGACCGCCGTCCCATACCAGGCAGGGCGCGTCGGGGCGCAGGGCCGCCTGCTGCTCGAACGCGGCGACATAACTGGCCGGATC
>CAYVDO010000623.1:0-3020 GCA_964450125.1 uncultured bacterium | reverse complement strand
CGTGGGTGAAGACGGGAATCGCCAGATCGAGCGCCGTGAGCCCCACCACCACGACTCGCGCCGGCACGGCGAGCGCCGCGAGGGCGCGCAGCAAGGCATCGGCATCGTGCTGCTCACGATTGCCGAGCCGCGGAGGTGGCTCGATCTCGGTGTGCACGCCGACCTCGCACGGCACTGCCAAGCGGCGACTGAGGAGCGCACTCAGCTCGTCCGCCGCGCCGTGCGCCAGCGCGACGGGCACCAGGATCACGCGCTCGATCGGCGGCGCCGCATCGAGCAGCGCGGCGGCAGCGGGCTCGCGTTCCGCTTCCACGGCTCTTGCCGTCCGCGCGGGGGCGGGCGGGCTCAGCCGCCGCGTTCCACCGTGCCGGGAGCCTCGAGCTGGTAGCGGCTGATCTTGTCGTAGAGCGTGCCGCGATCGATCTCGAGCACGCGCGCCGAGCGCGAGATGTTCCAGCCGCATTCGTCGAGCACCCGCCGAATGTGAGCCTTCTCGACCTCGGCCAGGGAGCGCGGTTCGGACTCGGCGGGAGTGCTCAGCACGCGCAGCGGCAACGCCTCTGCGGGGATCTCGGGCGACGAGCCGAGCACCAGCGCGCGCTCGATGGCGTTTTGCAGCTCGCGTACGTTGCCCGGCCAGTCGTAACCCTCGAGCGCGGCACGCGCGGCAGCCGAAAGATGTGCCCGCCCGCGGTTCATGGCGCGCGCGTAGTGGTCCACGAAGTGCTCCGCGAGTGGCACCACGTCCTCGCGGCGCTGGGCGAGCGGCGGGATCTCGATCACGAACACGTTGAGTCGCCAGTAGAGATCCTCGCGGAGCTGGTCGGCTTTCACCATCGCGTCGAGATCCTGGTTGGTGGCGGCGATCACCCGGAAGTCGAGGCGCACCGGCTGCTGCCCGCCGACGCGGGTGATGGTCTTCTCCTCGAGCACGCGCAGGAGCTCGACCTGCATGCGTGCCGACACGGTTCCGATCTCGTCGAGGAAGATCGTGCCGCCGTCGGCGAGCTCGAATTTACCCTTGTGGCGATGCTGGGCGCCGGTGAATGCGCCCTTCTCGTGTCCGAAGAGCTCGCTCTCGAGAACTCCCTCGGCCAAGGCGCCGCAGTTCACCACCACGAGCGGGCCATAGCGGCGCGCCGAGCGCGCGTGGATGGCGCGCGCCACCAGCTCCTTGCCGGTACCGGACTCGCCGCGCACCAGCACCGTGGCGTCCGTGCCCGCCACCGCCTCGATCATCTCCTTCACTCGCTCCATCGCCGGCGAGCGGCTCACGATGGGCGCGGGCGTAGCCACCGCTTCGAGCTGCTCCTTGAGCCGCTGGTTCTCGGTGCGCAGCGAGCGATGCTCGGCCGCACGGCGCACCAAGAGCGAGAGCTCCTCGGGGTCGAAGGGCTTGGTGATGTAGTCGTAAGCTCCGGCCTTGAGCGCAGTCACCGCGGATTCCACCGACGCGAACGCCGTCATCACGATCACCGTGAGATCGGGCTGGGCGTCGGCCAGACGCGCCTGCAGCGTGAGGCCGTCCATGCCCGGCATCTTGATGTCGACGAACGCGATGTCGGCGGGGTGGTCGGCGAGCAGCCTGAGCGCCTCCTTGGCGTTCTGCGCGGTCTCGACGGGATAGCCGTCCTGGCGGAACCAATCCGCCAGCGACTGGCGGACGATGGTCTCGTCGTCGACGATCAGAATCGATGGGGGACCGCGACGATCGCTCTCGTTCATGGCTTTCACGCCTTCGGGGTGGGTTCGGGAGCCGCGCCCGGGCGCGGATCGGCAGGCAACTCCACGACGAACTTAGCTCCTTCGCCGGGCGCCGAGACGACGTCGATGACGCCCCGATGGCGCTCGATGATTCCGTACACGACCGCGAGCCCCAAGCCCACGCCGGCCCCGGCCTCCTTGGTGGTGAAGAAGGGTTCGAAGATGCGCGGCAGCACGTCCGGCGGGATGCCTCGCCCGGTGTCCGCCACCTCCAGGCGCACTCCGCCATCGCCGCGTGGCGCCGCGCTGAGGGTGATGTGCCCGCCCGCGGGCGTGGCGTCGATGGCGTTCATCAGGAGTGCCAGCACCACCTGCTGGCATTGGGCGGCGTCGCACGTGATCGTGGGTAGGTCGGGTGCGATCCGCGAGTCGAGGGTGAGCTCTTGCAGCTCGAGCCGATGTCCCACCAGGAGCGCACAGCGATCGAGGAGCTGCTTCACGTCCGCGGATGCGAAATGCGCGGTCGGCGCGCGGCTGAAGAGCAGCAGATTGCGCACGATGTTCCCGCAGCGCACGGTCTCGCTCTCGATCAGCTCGAGGATGCGTTCGGTGTCCGGCCCGGCGAGCTTGCTGGCGCCGAGCGGATCCTCGCGGTGCCGGCGCCGCAGCAGCCTTGCGTACGTGACCACCCCGGCGAGGGGATTGTTGATCTCGTGGGCGACCACGGCCGCGAGCTTGCCGAGTGACGCCATCTTCTCGACCAGCAGCATCTGACGATGCGCTTTCTCGAGCGCTTGGGTCTTGGCCGCGATCCGCTCCTCCAGCGTGCGATTCGCTTCCGCCAGGCGGGCGTGGGTCTCGCCCAGGTCCTCGACCATGGCATTCCACGCGTCCACGAGCTTGCCGATCTCGTCCTTGCCCATGGCCGGCACGCGCACGCTGAAGTCCGCTGCCGCCACCCGCGGCGCCGCGCTGGTGAGCTGGTGCACCGGCTTGAGCACCATGCGCCAGGTGAGGGCACCGCTCAGCCCGAGGAGCAGCAAGGCCGTCAGCGAGAGCGCGAACACCAGCTGGCGCTCCGACGCAGCGACGTTCTCGTCGACCTCGTCGAGGGAGAGCTGCACGTCGAGCACGCCGAGAATGGTCTTCTCGGGCGGATGGTCGTGGCAGGCCGCGTTCCAGCACGCGGGCTCGTTCTGGACGGGCGCGATGACGCCCAGCACCCGTGCGCCCGCAGGACCGAAGATCCGGGTGCGCTCGCGGATGGAGAGCCGTTCGAGTGGTCGTCCGGCGCCGTGACACGAAACGCATTGTTC
>CAYVDO010000622.1:0-3022 GCA_964450125.1 uncultured bacterium | reverse complement strand
TCGAAAGTCACCTCGATCTGGGGCACGCCGCGCGGCGCAGGCGGAATGCCCACCAGGTGGAACTTGCCGAGCGTTCGATTGTCGCGCGCCATCTCCCGCTCGCCCTGGAGCACGTGGATCTCGACGCTCGGCTGGCTGTCCGCGGCAGTCGAGAAGATCTCGCTCTTGCGCGTCGGGATCGTGGTGTTGCGTTCGATCAGTCGCGTCATCACGCCCCCCAGCGTCTCGATGCCGAGCGAGAGCGGCGTCACGTCGAGCAGCAACACGTCCTTGACCTCGCCGCCGAGAACGCCCGCCTGGACTGCTGCCCCGAGCGCGACCACCTCGTCGGGGTTGACGCCCTTGTGCGGCTCCTTGCCGAACAGGTCACGGACGAGCTGCTGCACTTTGGGGATGCGCGTCGAGCCGCCGACGAGCACCACCTCGTCGATCTCGGCGGGCTTGAGCCCGGCGTCCGCCAGCGCCTGACGACACGGGCCGCCAGTGCGCTCGATGATGTCGTGAACGAGCTGCTCGAACTTCGAGCGATTGAGCTTCATGTTGAGGTGCTTGGGCCCCGACGCATCCGCCGTGATGAATGGCAGATTGATGTCGGTCTCGCTGGTCGAGGAGAGCTCGACCTTGGCCTTCTCCGCGGCCTCGCGCAGCCGCTGCAGCGCCATCTTGTCCTTCGAGAGGTCGATCCCCTGGTCTTTCTTGAACTCGGCGATCAGCCACTCCATGACCCGTAGGTCGATGTTGTCGCCGCCGAGATGGGTATCGCCGTTGGTGGCCTTCACCTCGACGACGTTGTCGCCCACCTCGAGGATGGAGATGTCGAAGGTGCCGCCGCCGAAATCGTAGACGGCGATGACCTCGTCCTTCTTCTTGTCGAGGCCGTAGGCGAGCGCCGCGGCGGTGGGCTCGTTGATGATGCGCTTCACGTCGAGACCGGCGATGGTCCCGGCGTCCTTGGTTGCCTGGCGTTGGCTGTCGTTGAAGTAGGCGGGCACCGTGATGACCGCCTCGGTCACCTTCTGGCCCAAGTAAGCCTCGGCGGCGCGCTTGAGCTTGCCCAGGATCATCGCGGACACCTCGGGCGGCGAGTACTCTTTGCCACTGATCGAGACGCGCGCGTCACCGTTCTTCGCCTCGACCACCTTGTACGGAACCATCTTCGTCTCTTCACCGACCTCGCTGAAGCGACGACCCATGAAGCGCTTGATCGAGTAGACCGTGTTCTCGGGATTGGTGATGGCCTGGCGCTTGGCGACCTGGCCCACCAGTCGATCTCCTTCTCCCGCGAAGCCGACGACCGACGGCGTGGTACGGCCGCCCTCTTCGTTCGCGATCACGACGGGATCGCCACCTTCCATGACGGCGACGACGCTGTTGGTCGTGCCGAGGTCGATGCCGATGATCTTTCCCATGATGCATCTCCGCGAGCGGGCTTTCCGCTCGGATCGAGCACGGCCACGAAGCTCGGTTCGTGCACCGCGCGGTTCGAACGCGCGCGTAACCTAATCACGGTCGACTCGGAGTCAAGATCCGAGCCAACACGATTTTGGAATGAGATCGAGAACTTCGCGGCAGCTCTCGCCGCGATGCGGTCTACGCTCGCGAGCGCCCCGGGGCGCACCCAGTAGGCGGTTGCGGCCCTACCCTCCGGCCGCGGGGGCGGGCGCCGGCTCCGCCGCAGGGGGTGCCTCGACTTCGACTTTCTTCTTCGTCAGGTCGTCCACCCGTCGCGGCACGTCGTCGAGGAAGCGCCCGCCGACGACGAACACGGTGTCGTAGCCGCTGGTCCGCACGTAGCGGTCAGGGGGAGTCGGCGCTGCACCGTCACCCCCCGGGGTTCCCGTACCCGGCACCGCTCCTCCCACGTCGAGCTTGCCCTGCTCGCGCCCCTCGGCTCCGAGCAAGCGCACGGTGAGCTCGGGCTCCTGAAGCCCGCTGTCGATGGGCAGGGGGCGAAGGTCGCCGTCGAGGAACTGCTTCGCCTCGAGACCTGCGAGCGTGATGAGCATCTGATTCACGTTCGCCTGGTCGGCGTCGGCGCTGCTCGGTGCCTCGACGACCCACTTGCCCTGCTCGCCGTCCTCGCCCCCGGCTTCCACGTCCTTCTTGGTCTCCTGCTTCGGTGCGGTGTCGTGACGTGCCAGCTTGAGCGTCGTCCCGGGCGTCTGAATCTCGACGCTTGCGATCGAGTCCTTCTCGAATCCGAGGATCTTCTTGTCCCGCAGGTCGCCGGCGGACTTCTTGAGCCCGTCCACCGAGTAGCTCGAGACGAGAAACACAGGACTGCGCGCTGCGTCCTTCACGTAAACACGCTTCTGCGCCTCATCCACGGCACCGAAGAGCAGCTCGTAGCGTTTCGCCGCATCCCCTCCTTCGCCCGTGGTCACGATCGCTCGGATCGAGGGCTGAGCCAGGCCGTAGGCACTCCCGTCGCCGGCATCCTCCGCGGCGATGTCGACCGCTCGTAGCCCGGTCAGCGAGGTGAGGATCTTGTCGACCTCGGCGCTCGCGGCGCGCGCTTTCGTCGGTGCCGCGAGCGTCCAGCCGCCGCCCGACGCGGCGAGCGCAACGCTTCCTGCGTCGCTGACCAGCTCGAGCTCGCGCACAGCCGACTTTTCGACGGTGAGCAGGCTCTTCTGACGCAGATCGAAGACCTTCTTCTCGAGCGCGGTCTTGGTGTACGCACCCGTGAGCAACACGTCCGGGCGGTCACCGCGCTTGAAATAGGCCTTGTAACCGACCGGCGCCTTGTCGCCGGCGAGGAGCGTGCGCTCGGTCTTCGCGCGCCCGCCGAGCGTGAAGACGAGCTTCACCTGGGTGGCCGGAGCGGCGAGGCCGAAAGGCGCCAGATCCTTGCTGGGGTCGGACGACACGACCTCGGCTTTCAGATTCTTGAGTGTGCCGAGGAAGGTATCGACGGCGCTCGAATCGGCGTCGGTCGAGAGCGGTGCGACAAGGCGCCACGCCCGGTCCTCACCGGAGACGGTTCGTTCCAGAACGATGGCGCCGACCTGAGCCGGGCTCG
>CAYVDO010000621.1:0-3023 GCA_964450125.1 uncultured bacterium | reverse complement strand
CGAGCCGCGCTGCCGCGAACCTCAGCAGTGCAGGGCTCTCGTCGGTGGAGCACCCACTGCTGGGAGCTTCCACTTCACTGGCGACCGACGGCGGGCTGCTTTTTACGAGCCGGTTGTCCTTGGCCGAGCATCCGTGGCTCGCCGATCACGCCGTGTTCGGCAACGTGTTGTTGCCTGGCACGGCGCTGCTGGAGCTGGCGCTCGCGGCTGGGCAAAGCGTCGGGTGTCATACCGTGGTCGAGCTGGCGTTGGCCGTCCCTCTGGTCTTGCCCGCGCGCGGCGCCGTACGGCTACAGGTGGTCGTCGAAGCGGCAGACGCAAACCAAATCCGGAGCTTTGCCCTTTACAGCCGTGACGAGGCGGCTGGCGACGACGCCGCATGGACACGCCATGCGAGCGGCTCCTTGTCGTCGAGCGGCCCGCCGGCAGTCGCCGAAGCACCTTCCGCCCCGCTCACGCAGTGGCCGCCGCCGGACGGCGCGCCTGTCGACATCTCGGGTCTGTACCCGACATTGATGGCGCAGGGGATGGGCTACGGCCCAAGTTTCCAGGGGCTCACGGAGGCCTGGAGGGCGGACCGCGTTCTCTACGGTCGCGTCGCGCTTTCCCCCCAACTCGCCGAGAAGGCCGGCGACTACATCCTCCATCCGGCCTTGCTCGATGCGGCTCTTCACTTGTTGGCCCTGGGAGGGCTCGACGCCGCGGAAGCTCGAGTCGGCCAGGCGTTGTTACCGTTCGCCTGGGCGGCGGTGACGGTGCACGCCAAGGCTGCCTCCGAGCTGCGCGTTCGTATGACTCTGGCTGCCGTGGACGACGCGGAGGCTACGGCCAGCCTCGCGCTCTACGATGTTTCGGGTGCGCCAGTAGCGACCGTTCGTCAGCTTCGGTTGCGTCGAGCTACGGCCGCGCAGCTTCAACCATCGGCGCCCGACGCTTCTCGAGATCTTTACCGACTCGACTGGCAGGCGGTGGCACTCTCGGCAGCGCCGGTGTCGAGGCGCGGCTGCGCCGTGGTGGGGCGGACGAGCCTCGCGCAGCGCCTGGGACTCGAGAGCTTTGCGGACGTATCCGCGTTGCGGGCCGCGCTGGATGCCGGCATCGCCGTGCCCGAGCGGCTACTGTTGGACATGACCCTCGGTAACGCACTGGCGAACGAGAAGCTGCCCCTCGCGGCGCACACCGCGACCGCGCATGTGCTGGGCGAGCTGCAAGCCTTGTTGGCTGAGCCCCGGCTCTCGGGCACGCCGCTGGTGTGGCTGACGACTGGCGCGATCGCGACGAGCGCCGACGAGGGTGCGGAGGATCTGGTGCACGCGCCGCTCTGGGGCCTCTTGCGCAGCGCGCGTAGCGAGCACCCGGACCGTAGGTTACGTCTCGTCGATCTCGACGGTTCGCTGCGCTCGGCGGAAGAGCTGTGGCCGCTCCTGTCCGCGGATGCGGAGCCGGAGCTTGCGCTGCGGCATGGCATCACGCTGGCGGCACGCCTGGCTCGAGCCGAATACGACGCGACGACGTTGCGTACGCCCGCGGAGGGTGGCTGGCGTGTCGATCTGCGCACGCCCGGCAGCATGCGCGAGCTCGCAGTCGCTGCGCTGCCCGAGCCCGCCGAAGTGCTCGGCCCCGGCCAGGTGCGCGTGCACGTGCGCGCCGCGGGCCTGAATTTCAGAGACGTGCTGAGCGCGCTGGGCATGGTGCCGGCGCCCTGGGTTGGGCTCGAGCTCGCGGGCGTCGTGGTGGAAGTCGGTGAGGGTGTCGAGTCGCTCACCGTCGGGCAGCCCGTGATGGGCTTGGGACGCGCGACGTTCGCCACCGAAGCGATCGCCGACGCCGATTGGCTCACCCCCATTCCCCCCGCTGCCGGGCTCTCTTTCGCCGAAGCGGCGACGGTTCCGCTCGTCTTTCTCACGGCCTGGTACGGCCTGCAGGAGCTGGGAGGGTTGCAGGCCGGCGAGCGAGTCCTGATCCACGCAGCAGCGGGAGGCGTGGGCATGGCGGCCGTGCAGCTCGCGCGTCATTGGGGAGCCGAGGTCTTCGCCACCGCGAGCCCCGCGAAGTGGCCTGCCTTGCGCGCGCTGGGGCTGGACGACGAGCACCTCGCGTCGTCGCGCGACACGGAGTTCGCCGACGCATTTTTGCGTGCGACTCGGGGCGCCGGTGTCCATGTCGTGCTCAATGCGCTGGCTGGCAAGTTCGTCGATGCTTCGCTACGGCTGCTACCCCGTGGCGGACGTTTCGTGGAGATGGGCAAGACGGACGTGCGCGACGCCGCCGTGGTCGCCACGCGGCACCCGGGCGTCGTGTATCGCGCATTCGAGCTGGAAGACGCAGGGCCCGCGCGCGCGCAGACCATGCTTCGTCGAATCGCCGCGCTCCTGGTCGAACGCCGCGTACGAGCGCTGCCGCTTCAGGCCTACGATCTGCGGCACGCGCCGGCCGCGTACAAGCACATGGCTCAGGCCCGGCACGTCGGGAAGCTGGTGCTCCAACCCGCGCGCGCGCTGCAGGTTGGCGGTACCGTGTTGATCACGGGCGGACTGGGCGAGCTCGGCCAGGTGTTTTGTCGTCATCTCGTGATGGCGCACGGCGTGCGCCACTTGTTGCTCACGTCACGCCGCGGTCTCGAGACGGCAGGCGCGCCGGAGCTGGTCGCTGCACTGAAAGCGCTGGGAGCGGAGACCGTCACGATCGAGGCGTGCGATGTCGCCGATCGTTCAGCCTTGCGCTCGGTCCTGGAAGCCATTCCTGCAACGCGAGCGCTGACGGGGGTCTTTCACCTGGCTGGTTTGCTCGACGACGGGATCCTGACCGATCTCACGTCGGAGCGCCTGTCTCGCGTGCTGCAGCCGAAGGTCGACGGCGCGTGGAATTTGCATGTGCTGACGCAGCACCTGGACCTGTCGGCGTTCGTGCTCTTCTCGTCGGCGGCGGGAGTGCTCGGCAGCCCCGGCCAAGCCAACTACGCAGCGGCCAATGCGTTTCTGGATGCGCTGGCCGCTCATCGCCGGAAACGCGGGCTGCCGGGC
>CAYVDO010000620.1:0-3042 GCA_964450125.1 uncultured bacterium | reverse complement strand
TCGGTAGGAGGTGTTGGACCGATACCCGTGATGCGCAGCACACACGCCGGAACGAGCGCACTTGCGGACACGCGTCGGATTCGTGGCGGCGCGTGCCGTCGCAGACGAGGGGGCAACGTGAAGAGATTTCCGAGGTCGGAGTTTCGTTCTCGCCGGCGGATGCGCGGCCGTCACCTATCGATCCGATGGATGATCGTCATTCTCGGGATGCTCACCCTCGCGGTCCAACCGAGTCGCGCAGACGACGCGAGCCCATTTCGCGTGGTTGTCGACGTCGAGCGGCCCAACGCGGACCGAGGTGCGACGGCCGAGGCAAGCGTCTCCTTGCGTGACATCGACAACCACGCAACGATCGCGCCCAAGGACTTGGCGATCGAGATCACGACGAGCTCGGGTGCGAAGCAGCAGGTGACGATCCCACGGGGCCAGAGCTCGGCAACGTTCGCTCTGCCCTCGAGCGACGTCGGGCTTCAGACGATTCGGGCCTACCATCGGGAGCTGAAAAGCGGAACCGGCTTCTTGCAGGTCGTCGAGCCACGCGTCCAGCCGGTCCCGCGCTTGGGAATGCGAGCTGATCCGGCAGATGGAATGGATCGACTGAGCATGCGCGAGCTCGATTTGGACGCACGATCGATCGAGGTCGCCGAGGATGCACGCCCCGCAGCTCGTGCGGCGGAGAGTGACGCCGTCGCACAGGCGATGCCCCGTCCCACACGGGAGATTCAGCGACCCCCCGCCGCAGCCATGCCCACGCGGTCGTCGCTCCAAGAGCCGCGAATTGCAGCGCGCGATCTTGCGACGCGTGAGCCGCCGGACGTGGCGTCGGCGCGAGAACCATCGCCCCCGCGCGTGCGCGTGCGGCTCGTGGCTCGTCCCCAGCGCCCCGTGGAGCTCGGGAGTGAGGAGGCCGAGATCTTTGCGTACGTCGATCCACCCACGAATCATCTCGAGATTCGCATTCCACTCGAGCACTCGAGCGGCACGCTGAGTCCAGCCGATCTCGTCATCCCCGCGAGCGCGGGTTTCGGGAGCACAACCCTCACGAGTGATCGGCCCGATCGCATCGACGTCCGCGTGGCCACCGAGGTTCCCGGCGTCGATTTCGGGGATAGAACGGCCTGGACCTTCGAGTTCGAGGTCGCGTTGGCTGGGTTCGCAATCACCGCCAGCCCGACGGTGCTTCCCTTCGTCAATGCGTCGGATCTCGGTGTGCGATTGCTGGATCGCAATCAGCAGTCCTGGAAGGCCACTGCAGATCGGCGAGTCGCGCTGCGGTACGACGGTGTTCCGGGAACACTCGATCCTGTGGAGATCACGATCGCACGCGATTCCTTCGTCGGGCATGCACGGTTTCTCCCGACCGAGGCGGGAGCGGTGACGATCGTCGCCTCGACGGAGTCGTTGCCCGATCAGTCTGTGGAGCTGAAGGTCACCTGGCCGGTCGCTTTGCTTGCGGCGGCCGTTGCCGGTGGAGTGATCGGCGGGGGCGTGGCCAGAGCGTCGAAGAAGGAGCGTCCACGTCGCGTGCTGGTCGGGGTGCTGGTGGGCTTGGTTGCCGCTGGCGCGGCGGTGTTGGGTCTGATCAAGATTGGATCGTCGCCCTTCGCCACGCATCCGCTGGTGGGCTTCGTCGTGGCCGCTGCGGCCGGGTTTTCGGGTCCGCGATTCCTCGATGCCCTGTCTCACAAGCTCTTCCCTGCGCAGTCCTCGTCTTCGGCGGAATGATCGAGTGCGCTCCGCGTCGGTACACGGTGGGGAGGCCCTCTTGAGATCCCGTCCCTGGGCTCGTGTGGTCACGAGTCGCCGATTCGCACGTCAGCGCTCGCGCTGCACCGCGGCTGTCTCTTGCAGCGTCCTGTGTTGCCAATCCACGGGGTCCACGCAGTCGAGGAGAGCGATGAAACGATCGCGTCACGCAGCGTCCCGTGTAGCGAGCCGCACCGCGCTTGCGCGCGTCCTACTGGGTGTCGCACTCGCCCTCTTACCGCTCTGTGTGGCCCATGCCCAGGCGGGCTTCGAGGATCCACGGGTGATGCTGCAGGGCTTCTACTGGGAGTCCTACCGGCATGGTCACCCGGATCGATTTCCGAGCCTCGGCGACAGACGATGGTACGAGATCGTGCGCAGCCAGGCCGATGCGATTCGTGATGCGCACTTCGACCTCATCTGGTTGCCGCCGCCGGGCTATGCGGGCGAGCTGAGCGCCGGGTACGACCCCAGGGAGCTCTATCGGCTCGACAACAGCTATGGCTCGATGCAGGAGCACCGCGCGCTGCTCGAGGCGTTGCTTCAGGACGGCATCGAGCCCATCGCGGATGTCGTCGTGAATCACCGCAACGGTTCCGAACATTGGGCGGACTTCCGGAACCCCGCATGGGGGACATGGTCGATCACTCGAAACGATGAGGCGTTCTCGAAGACCGAATCCGAAGTGAATGGCACGCCGGAGAACCAGCGCGGCGCGCCGGAAGAAGTCCCGACGGCCTACGCATCGCAGCGGCTGGAGACGTACGCATATCCTGATTTTCGCGATCTCGACCATACGAATGGCCAGGTCCACCGCGACATCGCGCGATACCTGTTGCAACTCAAGTCGATGGGGTATCGCGGCTGGCGGTACGACATGGTGCACGGCTATCACGCTCGGTGGGTGGCCTACTACAATCGAATCACGCAGCCGACGTTCGCGGTTGGTGAGTACGACTGGAGCGCGCACAACGAGCAGCGCGGATGGATGTGGAACACGGCGACGTCCGGCGACGCACTGCAGGGTGACGCGCGGCTACGAACGGCGAGCAGCGTGTTCGACTTCACGACGTTCTTCACGCTCAAGAACAACAAGGGCGCGGGGCGGTATTTCGTGTGGTACGGACACGGCAACGGGATCGGCATGGTCGGCGACACGACCGACGGGCTTGCCTGGAAGAATCGGGCCGTCACGTTCGTCGAGAACCACGACACGGGCTACCGCACCGAGGAGGACGGCTCCCCGCAAAAGGATCACCTCTTCGACAGCTTTGCCAATACGTGGGAAATCGAGCA
>CAYVDO010000619.1:0-3044 GCA_964450125.1 uncultured bacterium | reverse complement strand
GCGCCAAGGAGGTGGAGATGGCTCGCAGGCGGTCGGCGTTGGAGTGGAGGGGGCTCGTGGAGCGGTTCGAGTCGTCCGGGCTGAGCGGCGAGGTGTTCGCGAGGCGGAATCAGCTGAATCTGCGGACCCTGTTGTGGTGGCAGTCTCGCATTCGGTGTGGGCACGCGAAGGTGACTGAGGAGTTCCGGTTCGTGGAGGTGCTTCCCCCCGCGAAAGTCGCGCCGCCGGCTCTCCAGGGTGCGCCCTTGCCGGCTCGGCGGGCGGCCGTCTCGGTCTATGCCGGGGGCGTGAGGGTGGAGGTTCGACCCGGCTTCGACCCAGCGACGTTGACCGCGGTGCTCGAGGCGCTCGAGTCGCGGACGCGAGGTGGACGATGATCCCGCATGGCGTGGAGATCTTCGCGGCACTCGAGCCAGTGGACATGCGGTGGAGCTTCGACCGACTCGCGGGGCTGGTCGAGTCCCGCATCGGTCGCGCTCCCCGAAGCCGTGCGCTGTTTCTCTTCTTCGGGAAGCGGCGGGATTCGCTCAAGGTCCTGTTCTACGATGGCACGGGGCTGTGCATCTTCTACAAGCGGCTCGACCGCGGCCTCTTCAAGCTGCCCGAGGTGCACCACCCGGACGCGACGAGCGTCGAGCTCGATGAACTGGCGCTTGATGCGCTGCTCGACGGCCTCGCGCTGGACACGTCCACGAAGGCGGTTGAGCGTCGTCGTATCCACTGACCCGCGGTATTTTTGTCATATTGGGGATCGACAAGTCCGCGCACTGTGGCTATCCATCGCGCATGGTGTCGCTGCCCCTCGAAGCCGTGCCCCCCGTCGACGAGCGCATCGCCGCTCTGGAGGCTGCTCTTGTGGCCGCAACCGCGGAGCGCGACAAGCTCGCCGAAGAGCGCGAAAAGCTCGCCGAAGAGCGCGACAAGCTCGCCAGCGAGCGGGCGCAGTTGCGCGCTGCCTATGAGCGTGTGCTCGAGGAGCTCGAGCTTCTGCGCCGTCGGCTGTTCGTGGCGAAGGCCGAGCGTGTCGACACGAAGCAGATAGAGCTCGAGTTCATGTTGAAGAAGGCGGAGCTCGACCAACTCGCGGGGGCGATTCCAGGCGAGGCCGACCGCAAGGAAGACGAGGGCTCCGACGGTGATGGGAGCAAGCGTCGGAAGAGCTCGAAGAAGCCATCAGGGCGGCGCTCGGCCGAATCTCTGGACCACCTACCTGAGACACGGGTGGTCGTTCCCTGCGACCTCCCTGACGGCGCGACCATCATCGGCGAGGAGACGTCGACGAAGCTCGGCTGGCAGCGTGGCGGCCCCATCAAACTGGTCATCGTGCGAACGAAATACAAGGTCGAGACGGACGCCGGCCCGCTTCTCGAGACCACCCCGAAACCGCCTGAGCTTCTCGAGCGGAGTCTGGCGGCGCCGTCTCTGCTTGCGCACATCGCCGTGGACAAGTTCGCCGACGGGCTGCCGTTGTATCGCCAGGAGGAGCGGTTCGAGCGCCTGGGTCTGACACTCGACCGCGGCACGATGTCGCGCTGGCTCGAGGACCTTGGGGCGACGTGTGGCGCGACGGTCGTGGAGTCGATGCGCAAAGACGCGCTCGAGCACGCGTTCTGCATCGCGACGGACGCGTCGGGGCTGGCCGTGCAGCCCATTCCGACGGCCGAAAAGAAGCGGCAGGCGTGTCGGAAGGGTCACATCTTCGTGTTTGTCGCGGACAAGGACCACGTCTTCTTCGAGTACACGCCGAAAGAGACGAGTCGCGCCGTGAGTCGCATGTTCCACGGCTTCAGCGGCTATGTGCAGGCCGACGCCAAGAGCGTCTTCGATGTCCTCTTTACACCGCCCGACGAGCGGCCGCCCCCGGACGACGGGGAAGTGAAAGACCTCGGCGAGAGACGCGAGGTCGGGTGTTGGAGTCACGCGCGACGCAAGTTCTGGGAGTCGGCAATCGCCAAAAATGCCGTCGCCCGCGAGGCACTTTTTCGTATCGCGCGCTTCTTCGACAAGGACGCCTCCTGGCGCGGCGAAGCCCCCGCCACCATCAAGGCTCGGCGCGACCAGCACCTGCGACCCGAGATGGAGGCGTTCTTCGCCTGGGCCACCGCCGAATATGACAAGGTCAAGGACCAACGCGGCTCCCTGCGCTCCGCGTTCGGCTATGCCCTGCGTCAGAAAGACGCCCTCATGAGAGTCTGCGACGACGGCCGACTCCACCTCGACAACAACCGCAGCGAGCGCGCCCTCAGGACGCTCGCGGTCGGAAGGAAGAACTGGCTCTTCGTCGGCAGCGACGACCATGCCAACTCGGCTGCCAACCTCCTCTCCCTCATCGCCTCGGCCCGCCTTCACAAGCTCGACCCCGAGAGCTACCTCCGCGACCTCATCCGAGTCCTGCCCCACTGGCCCAAGGACCGATACCTCGAGCTCGCCCCCAAGCACTGGGCCCACACAAGGTCCAGGCTCGATGGCGCTCAACTCGACGCCGAGCTCGGCCCCCTCCATGTGCCTGAGCCCCCGCAGCAGCAACCCTCGCCTGACTGATCGCTCCGTCTTCATGAGCCCACTCTGCATCACGTCGCGGAGCGATGGGAGACGGGGTTCGTGCATCGGATACGCGACCTGGGGTGCCGCCTCATATCCGTCAGGTTCCTCATACAACGTCCGAAACGCCGACGAGTCGGCGCTACGTAAGCAGGCGGCCCCCTCGCTCCGCGCTGGACCGGGCCCTCCATCACGCCCATTCACCACACGGAGCCAGCCAACAACGGGCTGGGGGCCGCGCTCTACGCGCGGCCCCCAGCCTTCAGTGCTACCTGGGCAGCGCGAGGCCAGCCAACAAGCGGCTCGTACGGTCGCGGCCTGGGCCACGGCGTCCTCCGCACGCCGGGCCCGATCGGCCGCGCCGCACCGCCGCCGAACGTGGGCTGGCCCGTACAGTCAGAACTGGTCGGCACCCAGCGATCAGCTCCACCGAAGTCACGCTCGCCCGTTCAGCCCGCCGTCGGCGGTCTGAACGAGCTCCCTCACCAATTTGCCTCGCTGGC